>PLBW01000030.1:4396-12188 GCA_003135475.1 Acidobacteriaceae bacterium | reverse complement strand
ATGGTGACTCGAATCCATCACTGCCTGGCGGACGGAATTGCCGGCGTGGGCGCGATGAATGTCATCATGGATGCCTCCCCGAACCCGCCTCCGGTCTCGCGGAAGAAATTGAAGGCGACACCTCCTCCGGCGCCTAAGGATGCCGGAGCGGCCCTGCTCGACGGGCTGGCCAAGTCCTATCTTTCGCTTTTCAACGGAGCGCTAACTCTGCATTCGGGACTCATGAACATGGCGGAGCAGGCGGTGGCCAATCCGGCAGGGGCGCCTGCCGAGCTGCTGCGCGTATTGTCCGAGCTGGCTGCGCCGGCAGAGCGGTTGCCCTTCAACGTGATCTGCAACGGGCCGCAGAAGTTTGCCTGGACCGAGGTGCCGCTCGCCGACATCAAGGCGATCAAAAACAAGTGCGGAGGGACGGTGAATGATGTCGTCCTGGCGACGGTGACTCTGGCCTTTGGCCGTTACGTCGCGCACCGCGGCGTTGACCTGACCGGGCGGTCGCTGCGAGTTGTGGTTCCGGTAAACGTGCGCGGCAACGGAGATGCCAAGGAACTGGGAAATCAAATCTCCTTCGTGCCGGTGCCGCTCCCGCTGGACCTGCGCGATCCCGTGAAGTTGCTGGCCGTAGTGACGGAACGAGTGGAGTTCCTCAAACACGCGCGCGCGGCCGAATTTGTCGGCTTGCTGGGCGGTCTGCTGGCAACTCTGCCCAATGCATTCTGGAAAAATATTGGACCCGTGGCCAGCCAACTGCCGCTTAGCCTGTGCAATATCATTTGCACCAACGTCCCGGGCCCGCAGATACCGCTCTACCTGATGGGTCACAAGATGCTGTCCTGGTATCCGTGGGTGCCGATCGGCGGCCTGATGGGCATTAATTGCGCCATCCTCACCTATAACGGCACCGCGTTTTTTGGCTTTACCGGCGATGTACACGCCGCGCCCGACCTCGAACTCCTGGAGAAGTTCGTGGACGAGAGCTTTGCTGAGTTGCGGGCAGGCGCTGACAGCGCAGCCGTGGCCGAAGCCAAGCCGGAGGTGCGCAAGCGCGCACGGCCGCACGCAGAGATTCCGGTGGGGCATGCGAAGACTCCGGTCGCGAAGAAGAGGACGGTGCGCAAGAGGACGTCAAAAGTTGCCTTGCAGTCGCAGCCGGCTGCACCCGTTGCAGCTTCATCCACACCGGAGAAGGAGCCGGAGAAAACTGTGGGGGTCGGAGCCTAACGGGACCTAATTGAGCGCGCTGCAGGCTATTCAACTTCCCGTTCTTGGTATACCCGGATTCGGGTGCGCTCAACGATCCAAAGCTTGCCGCCGAGTTGCTCCAGCGCGATTCCTCCGATGAGCGTTCGACAAAGGTCTTCGGGGTCACGATGAGACACCGATTCGGAAGGCCGCAGAACAGCGATGCCGGGGTACTGGGACGGCCTAAACAGCAAGGGATTGCCAAAGTCCAGATCGAGCGTAACCATAGCGCGGCCTTCGTCACGACAGCGCGCAATGAGATCGGCGTCGGCGGCACCAGACATTTGCTGGCCCGCCACGGTTGCTGTGTCATGGCCCGCCGCCTGAAATAATTCAGCCAGGCGTTTCCCAAGATTTTCGTCTAGTTTGAGTTTCAAGACTTTGCTTCAATCGGGACTTCGACGAAGCGCTCGCGCGCCATCTCAGCCCCGTACGCGAGGCAGGCCATGATGTCGGCTTCTTCCAGTTGCGGATAGTCTTGCAGGATCTCCGCATTGCTAGCGCCCTGCGCAAGAAAATCAAGCACAAGGGAGACCCAAATGCGGTGACCGCGAATGCATGGCCTCCCGAAACACACTTTCGGGTCAATCGTGATTCGCTGGAGCAGTTCTTCGTTGGTCATAGCTGACGCCTTGATCTAAAGCATAGCATTGAGAAGCAAGACTGGAAGTTTCTGATGTACTTATCCGGGTGGAGCACCGCTTCAGGGGCGCGTTTGAGAGTTGCCTCGCCACCCAGGCAGAGCTTCATGCGCGCAAAAACTGGGGAGTGCTGAAACACACGCCTGTTGTATTCCGCGCGGTTTGTTTAGAATTGCGCCGTACCCATTTCAACGTAACGATATTCGTGTTTCCTTGGAGGAGGCCTCTCGTGACTCGCCTATTACGTCATTCTTCTGTCCTTGCCATCGCCCTAGTCTGTTTTTCCACCCTCGCGTCAGCCGACCTGAAGATCAAGACCCGCACCACGGTGATGGGCCACTCCACCGAGAGCACGGTGTACATCAAGGGAGGCCGCCAGCGCACCGAGACCAGCTATGGAGGCCACGGCGGGTCGGTCAGCATCATCCAGTGCGACCAGAAGCGCATGATCACTATCACCGGCAATCAATGCATGGTCATGTCGATGGGCGGCGGGGAGTCGTCTTGTCCCGCGACGCCGAACATGGGGGCCATGGCAAGGGAGATGGCAGGAGGCGAGTCCACGCCTCCTCGTAAGGGCGGCGTTGTGACCATCACGCGCACTTCCACCGATACGGGCGAGCGCCAGGACATGTTCGGCTACAAGGCGCGCCACATCAAGAGTTCCATGATGATGGAGTCCAGCCCCGACGCCTGCAACCAGTCGCACATGAAGATGGAAATGGATGGCTGGTACGCCGATCTGTCTGTGGGGTTCTCCTGTTCCGACGAGTCGTACCGCGCTCTGGCCTGCGGCGGCCCCGGCGCGAAGCGCGATTGTAAGGACCGCATCGTGATGAAGGGCGGCGGGGGCGGCGCGCTGGGCTACCCGCTTAAGCAAACTATGACCATGACGTCAGGCCAGGGAACCTTCACCACCACGACCGAAGTGGTGGAACTGACCAACACCAGCCTGGATGCGCCGCTGTTCGACATGCCGCCCGGCTGCAAGGTCATGGACATGTCAGCCATGATGGGCGGCACGCCGCCAACAGCGCATTCGGAGACGGCGCCTGAACCGGCAGCGGCCCCGACTAAGCCCGCAGCAGCTTCACCTGCGCCGCCTCCCGCGCCCGTGGTTGCGGCCAAGACTGCTGGCGTGGTGCGCATCGGCGTGGTCAAGATCAAGGACATGAGCGGCCAGTCGTTGCCGATCGACAGCCTGCGCCTCAACCTGATCAGCGAGATCGCCCGCCACCAACATGAAGCCGTGCCGCTGGACGCCGAAGCCCCGCACGCCGACGTGGAAAGCGAGGCCCGCTCTAAGCAGTGTGACTACATCCTCTACACCGTTCCCACGCAGGTGAAGGACCCAAACAGCGGCGGTCTGCCACCGGCTTCTCTGCCCAAAGGAGTGGTGCTGGATCCGGCCAAGTTCGAGGCCTTGACTCATGTGACCTTGTACAAGGTGGGCAAACCGCTGCCCGAACTCAAGGAGCTGCCTCTGGCGGCGGACGCCGGTCAGTTCGCCGTTGACGCGGTTATGATTACGTTTGTAATGGAGTCCGACAGGGTCGACCAGCAAATTGCCGAGGATGCCCATCCCAAGCCGGCGTCAAAGTCCTCCAAGGCACCGGCGAAGCCTGGGACGAGTAGCACCAAGCCGCACTGAGCGGTGTATCCGCTTCGGCTTCGGTGGAAGCGCCGGGCTTCAGCCCGGCGAAACAGATTGGCACCTCAAATGGCTTCAGCCATGGTGGGCCAGGGCTAAAGCCCGCTTCCCGATGCAGGCTTGCGGCACGGCTGAACAGGCTGCTGAAAAATCATTGTGGTGTCACCCTGAGCGAGCGGCCAACTACTGCCGCGCTCGCTCAGCATGACAGGGGCTTTGCTGCCACCGAACGACGGGTCGCCTTCAGCGCAATCCCTCGATGACCTTCTTGATCCGCTCGAACGCCCAGAAGATGTCTTCGCGCGTAATGACCAGCGGAGGCGCGATGCGGATGACGTGTTCGTGGGTTTCTTTGCACAAGATTCCCAGCTCCTTCAGCGCCTCGCAGTAGGGTCGCGCCGGGACGTCAAGTTCAATTCCGATCCACAAGCCCTTGCCGCGGACCTCGCGAATGTGCGGGCCCTTCAGCGTTTTCAGCTTGGTGAGGAAGTAGTCGCCGAGTTCCGCGGAACGTTGAATCAAGTTTTCCGCCACCAGCACGCGCAGCGCGGCGCGAGCAATTGCGCACGCCAGCGGATTACCGCCGAAGGTGCTGCCGTGGTCGCCCGGGTGGAACACGCCGAGCACTTCCTTCGACGCCAGCACCGCGGATACCGGGTAGAAACCGCCTGACAGCGCCTTGCCCACAATCACGACATCGGGAGTGATGCCTTCGTGCATGTAGGCGAAGAGCTTGCCGGTGCGGCCCAGACCCGACTGAATCTCGTCGGCCATCAGGAGCACGCGATTCTCGCGGCAGATGGCGGCGGCCTCCTTCAGAAATCCCGCAGGCGGGAAAATGATGCCGGCCTCTCCCTGAATGGGCTCCACCAGGAAGGCGCAGGTGTTGGGCGTGATCGCCTCGCGTAGAGCATCTGCGTCACCGAAGGGGATGACCTTGAATCCTGGCGTGAACGGTCCGAAGCCGTCGCGGTACTGCTCGTCGGTCGAAAAGCTGACGATGGTCACCGTGCGTCCATGAAAGTTGTTGGCGCAAACTATGATTTCAGCTTTGCCGTCAGGAATGCCTTTGAGCTTATAGCCCCACTTGCGGGCGGCCTTCACGGCGGTCTCCACCGCCTCCGCACCCGAGTTCATGGGCAGCGCCATCTCGAAGCCGGTCAGGTCGTGGAGTTCCTGATAGAGCAGGGGCAACTGATCGTTGCGAAAGGCGCGTGATGTCAGCGTCACCCTGCGTGCCTGCTCGATCATGGCCTTCAGGATTTTGGGATGGCAGTGTCCCTGGTTGAGAGCGGAGTACGAAGCCAGGCAATCGAGATAGCGATTCCCTTCCACGTCATAAACCCAGACCCCTTCCGCGTGTTCGATAACCACGTCGAGAGGATGGTAGTTGTGGGCGCCGTATTGATCTTCGAGTTCGATCAGCTCGCTACTCCGCGATTGTTCCATGATTTCCATAAAGGCCTCAAATCTTTAGTTCGTGTTTCCAGGATTGCGAATTTTGCGCGAGAACCTGTGCCGTCCCTAAAGGGACTCGGCCTTATTTCCCACCGCACCCAGCGCTGAAGCGCTGGGCTAAGATCTTTCGCCCCATACGGGGCTGGATTTTGCGCGATCGCTCCATCACACCAACCCGGAGCGAGTTGTCATCACGAACGGCCTTCAGGCCGTGAGGGATCTGCTGTTTCCGCCAATAGCGCCGCGGCGCAAACAACAGCAGATTCCTCGCTTCGCTCGTAATGACAATTCCAGAAACAATAATGACAAATCCGGAAACAGCTCCGTCGATTCACAGACCCCGCGAAACTCCGGCCCCTACCCATCCAGCAGCATCGTAAGCAGCGCCATGCGCACATACAGTCCGTTCGCCGCCTGCCGGAAATACAATGCGCGCGGATCGTCGTCAACTTTCTTGTCCAGCTCTACCGTCCGCGGCAAGGGATGAAGAATCATGGCATTGGACCTTATGTGCTGTAGCACGGTAGAGTCGATGGCATAGCGCAGCGGCCCCTTAAGCCGGTCGGCGCGGATACGCGTCTGGTAAATGACATCCACTTCCCCGATCACGCGGTTGATGTCCGACTCCAACTCATAGCTGACGCCATGCCGGTCGAGGTACTGTAAGATGTCGGGTTTCATCTGCAGCTCGGGCGGGCTCACGAAGAAGACCTTTACCCGTTCGAATTTCGCCAGCAGATAAGCCAGGGAGCGCACGGTGCGGCCGCGATCAAGTTCCCCAATGAAGGCCACGCTCAGTCCATCGAGCGGACGCTCGCGGTAAATCGTGTAGAGATCGAGCAAGGCTTGCGTGGGATGCTGGCCGCCCGCGCCGTCACCAGCATTAATGATCGGCACTGGCGAGACCTTTGCCGCGCGGGCCGCTCCGCCCGTCTCATGATGGCGAATCACGATAACGTCGCAATAGCTGCCAATGATGCGAATGGAATCCTCCACCTGTTCGGCTTCGATCTCGGAGGAAAAAGTACGAGCGTGTTCGGTGGAAAGCACGCGTCCGCCCAGCCGGTGCATGGCCGCTTCAAAGCAGAAGCGCGTCCGGGTGGATGGCTGATAGAACAAGCTCGCGAGAATTCGATTCTGATAGTCCAGCGTTCCGCCGCGCGCGACAATTCGCTCCATCAGCCGCGACCGGTCGAACAGCTCCATCAACAATGGGACCGTGAACTGTTGCGACTCGACAACGTGCTTCAAACTCATACGGGAACGTCCTGGCCTTGCTTCCTGCAGTCTAGTGGTTCGGTCTGTCGTTAGCATGGTTCACCGGATAACCGGCACCTCAAGTTCCTCATCTTGCAGCCCAGTCCTGCTGCGTGGTCCGGCGTCCGCCACGATGTGCGTACCCGCGGAGCCGCGCACGGCTTCGCACAAACGCTCATACGAGGTAATTACGGCTTCCCTGCCTCCGCTATGCAGGAAGCGCAACACCGATTCCACTTTTGGCCCCATGTTTCCGGGCGGGAAATGGCCGTCGTGCAGATGCTGCTCCAACTGCGCCGCGGTGACGTAAGTGAGCGGCGTCTGGTTCGGCTTCTTGTAGTTCAGAAAAACGTATTCCGTATCGGTCGAGATCGCGAACAGGTCCACTCGCAATTGAGAAGCCAGCAACGCGGAAGCACGGTCCTTGTCGATGACAGCTTCCACGCCTTGCAGGCGGCCGTTCACGCGCATCACGGGAATGCCTCCGCCGCCGGTAGAAACCACCAGCACTCCGCGCTCGACCAACGTGCGAATGACATCCAGTTCCAGGATCTCGATCGGCTCCGGCGAAGGCACCACGCGCCGATAGCCACGGGCGGCATCCTCGACAATCTGCCATCCCAGCAGGCGCTTTTTCTCCTCAGCATCGTGCCGCGAATAAAAAGGCCCGATCGGCTTGGACGGATGTTGCATGGCGGGGTCATCGGGCGAGACTAGGGCTTGGGTCACCAGGCTCGCGACGGGAACCTCCATGCCGGCTGCGGCAAGTTCGTTCTCTAGCGATTGGGCGAGCAGATAACCGATCTCGCCTTGGCTGGCGGCACCGCAAACATCCAGGGTCTGTCCATACACTACGTCGGAAGCGCGCTCCGAGCGCAGCAATTGTGCGCCCACTTGCGGCCCGTTGCCATGCGTGATCACCAGGTTGTATCCGAGGCGGATGATTCCGACAATCGCCTGGGCCGTGCGGCGGGTGTTGGCCAACTGCTCGGCAATCGTGCCCTTTTCTCCGGCACGAATGAGAGAATTGCCGCCCACCGCGACTAGCGCAGTCTTTGCCATAAGGTCCTTACAGACGAACGCGATTCGCCATTCGCTCCTCGCTCTTCGCCAGAGGTTTCTGGGCTCCTGAGCGAAAGGCGAAGAGCAAAAGCGAACAGCGGTTTTTCTACTTCACCAACTCCAACCTTGATTCGCGAGCCGTCTCGCGTTCTGCGGCCTTGTCTCCCTTCATCAGTTCCAACATGATTGCCTTTTGGGCATGCAGCCGGTTCTCTGCCTGCTGGAAGACAAACGAGCGCGGCGAATCGATTACGTCGTCCGTAACTTCATCGCCTCGATGCGCCGGCAGACAATGCATGAAGATGGCATCGGGTTTGGCTTTGGCGAACAACTTGGCGTTTACCTGATACGGCTGGAAGATGTTGCGCCGCGCCGCCGCCTCCGCTTCCTGGCCCATGCTTGCCCACACGTCGGTATAAACCACGTCGGCGCCGAGAACCGCAAGGTTGGGATCGTTGGTGATGGTGCAGCTTGCGCCGGT
>PLBW01000030.1:0-4372 GCA_003135475.1 Acidobacteriaceae bacterium | reverse complement strand
TTGTTGCCGTCGCCGATGTAGGCCACCTTCAGTCCGGCAATTCGCCCCTTGACCTCGAGCATGGTCAGGTAGTCCGCCATTGCCTGGCAGGGGTGGCTGTAATCGGTGAGGCCGTTGATGACCGGTATGCTGGCATGCCGCGCCATGTCCACCACGATGTCGTGGGCGAAGGTCCGGATCATGATCCCCTGCACCATCCGCTCCAGATTCTTCGCGACATCGTAGACCGACTCCCGCTTACCCAGACTGATCTCGGCTGGCGAAAGATACAGTGGATGCCCGCCCAGTTCCTGGATGCCCACGTCGAATGTCACGCGCGTGCGCAGCGACGGCTTTTCGAAGATCATGGCCAGCGTCTTGCCCTTCAGAGCGCTGGTATAGGCGCCCGGGCAGGCTTTGAGCTGGCAGGCAAGATGAAGAAATTGCCCGATCTCTTGCGGCGAGAAGTCGCGAATCGAGAGGAAATCTTTCTGCAACATGCTACCTCCCAACTTCCGCCAGCGCCGGCTTATAGGTGTGGGTGAACTGTTCCAGCATGGTGGTGATTGCGGGCTCGCCGATTTCCTCGACGGCGTAGCTCACGCGCACGCTGGGTTTGTCCAGCTTGATGGTGCGCGCCAAGTCGATTGGCGTCGCCACCAGCACTAAATCGCAAGGAACGCGCTTGATGGTTTCTTCAAGTTCGTGCCGCTGGACATCGCTGTATCCCATAGCGGGCAAGACTCTCCAGAGGTGGGGAAACTTCTCGAAGGTCTTCTGGATGGAGCCCACGGAATAGGGACGAGGATCGACCAACGTGGCCGCATTGTAGCGATTGGCGGCGACCACGCCAGCCCCATAAGGCATCTCTCCGTGGGTAAGCGTGGGGCCATCTTCGATCACCAGCACCCGTTTGCCCCTAACCGCTTCGGGATCGGCTACGGTCACCTTGCAGGCGGTCTCGATGACTTGCGCCTTGGGATTGTACAACGCGATATTCTGCCGCACGGTCTTGATTCCGTCGGGATCGGCCGTGTCAACCTTGTTGATGATGAGTACGTGCGCGCTGCGGAAGTTCACCTCGCCGGGGTAGTAGGCCAGCTCGTGTCCGGCGCGATGTGGATCGAGGACAACGATGTCGAGATCGGGACGATAGAACGAAGTGTCATTGTTACCGCCGTCCCACAGCACGACATCGCCCTCCTTCTCCGCCTGGCGCAGGATTTCCTCGTAATCAACCCCGGCATAGACCGTGGTGCCCTCAATAATGTGAGGTTCGTATTCCTCGCGCTCTTCGATGGTGCACAGATTCTTGTCGAGGTCGGCCAGCGAAGCGAAGCGTTGCGCATGCTGCACGGCAAGATCGCCGTAAGGCATAGGATGACGGACCACGACGGGGTTCCAGCCGAGCTTGCGAAGTTCGGTGGCAATCCGCCGCGAGACCGGGCTCTTGCCGCATCCGGTGCGGACGGCGCAGACCGAGATGACCGGCACTTTGGCAACCAGTTGCGTGCGTTCGACGCCCAACAGCCAGAAATCGGCGCCCGCGGCGACGGCACGCGAAGCCAGGTGCATCAGCGTCGGATAAGCGACATCGCTGTAAGAGAAGACCACCACGTCCACGAGTTGGTCGTGGATGATCTCTTCCATCTTGCTTTCTTCGAGGATGGGAATGCCATCCGGGTAGAAATCGCCCGCCAATTGCACGGGATAACGGCGGCCGGCGATGTCGGGAATTTGGGTTGCGGTGAAGGCGACTACGTGGAATTCAGGGTTGTTTCGAAAAACTACGTTGAAGTTGTGGAAGTCTCGTCCAGCGGCTCCCAGGATAAGCACTCTTTGCATAGTGCATAAAAAGCGTCATTAGACCCATGAGGTGGGGACACTTTTCTCCTGCATACATCGTGCACCAAGCCCGAACTTCGCGCTGTGAGGGCGGTCACATAGCAGTGAGACGTGGGGCGCAGGAGACGGACCCGGCGTGAGGCCCCATTACCACACCGTTTTCAGGTGGGCGGCGCGGATGCGCCTGTCCCGGCTGATCACCGGCACATCAAAATAAACGGCCGTGGCTGCCACCACGCGGTCTGGCATGTCCGGGACCTCGGCGCGTGAGACCTGCCGCATCGCTTGAACGATAGCTACGGTAAAAACCGCTTCTGTAAAAACATGTTCAGGGTCAGCCAGCGCTTGCGTCAGTTCGTCATACGCCGCGGACGGTAGACGGTTCTTCTCGATCAGATAGACCACCTCGGCCAGGCTTATGGTCGAAATGGCAATCTTGCGTCTTGCGGTTGCCGCTTCACTGATAAAGGTTCCAGCGGCAGCGGATAGTCTGGCGTCGCCGAACAAATGCCACAGGGCCGTATGGGTGTCGGCAACGGCAGCGATCATCAATCGCCTTCGCCAAAGTTGCGGAACATTTCAGCCCGGTTGGCGTCGATTTCCTCGGCAGACGGAGCCTTCCCGTATTTAGCGAACATGCCGCGCCCCGTCTTGAACGGAGGACCCGACGATTGCCCTTCGCGTGAGGAGGCGAGGTCGCGTTCAAGAACCTCACGAACATAACCAGCAGCCGAAACGCCATGTGCGTTGGCCTGCACCCTCAGAGCCGCTTCAAGCTCCTCTGGAAGTTCAATCATCATCGCTGATTTCCTTTCTCTATGACCAATTGTAGCGATTTACCTCGCGCCGTCAAACGGGGCCTTCGGCAGTGCCCATCACCGTGTGCCGGACAATACAGCCCTCCTTTATGTCCGGCGATCCCTGCTTTGATCAGATTGCGCCCTCATGTAGGAGCGCAAAATGGCGTTAATACGGGTCTGGTAGCCGCTGCCCTTTTTCTTGAGCCATTCCACCACATCATGGTCAATCCGGATGGTCAGGCGGTCCTTGGGCTCCGGCATGGTGAGCTTCGCGGCCTTCCAGAACGATTTACCCAGCTTTGGAATATCGGAGTAGTCGATGTCCGCATCATGCATCTCGCGCAAGCGTTTAAAGTCAGTCTTGCCCCGCGTCCCTGAGGTGGTTTGCGTAATCTTGCCTTTCATCGCGATGTGCCCTCCTTGCTGAAATGATCCGACGCCGTTTGCCGCGCATCAATGAACGGCTGTTCGTATGTATGTACAATATGTACATATTATCGCGGGTTGCCAGGGTCGCTTTCGGCAAACGCGCTTTGTCGCGTTCTTCTGCCGGAATGCCAGCAAGCCAGCAAATTGCGCTGCTTCCTGTGAGACGCCAGGGCTCTAGCCAAAGACAAAGGGCGGCACGCAGCCGCCCTTGCAAAACAGCACAACCCTCCGCTTACGGCTTCTTCTTGGGCGCCGTCTTGCCCTTTCCGTAACTCGTTTCCACCGTAGCGCCGATACTGGCCAGCATCTGTTTGGCGGGGTCGGCGTACTTGCCATTAGGCTCCAATTCCAGATACTTATTGAAAGCTTCGGCAGTGCCCGCGGGGGCGATCATCTTGTCGCCCTTGACTGTGGCTTTGCCCATCAGGTCGATGCCCTTCCAGTAGTAGGCATCGGCACGCTTGGGATCGGCCTGCAGCGCCTTGTCGAACGCAGCGATGGCTTCATCAACCTTGCCGGTGTTGGTGAGCACCGCGCCTTCGTTGAAATAGTAGGTTCCAGCATTGGTCGGATCATTCTGCACGGCAGTAGCCCACTCCGCCACCGCTTTGTCGGTCTGGCCCGATTTGGCCAAAGCGTCGGCCAGCGCGCTGTGGTAGGGGCCGTTGGTGGGTTTGAGGGCAACTGCCTTTTGATAAGACTCGATGGCCTCAGGGTACTTCTTGGCCCCGCGTTGAGCCTCGCCTAAGTTTGCCCAGATCACATCCTGAGTGGGTTCGACTTGTGCAGCTTGCTGCAAAATGGTGATGGCCTGGTCGTAGTTGCCAGCCGTTTGCAGTTGCTTCGCCTCTGCCAACTGGGCGTTCAGACCCTTAATCTTCTCGTTATGCTTCTGGACTTCCTCAATCTTTTTTTTCTGCTCCTCAGAGACGACAGGCTTCTGCTGCGCTCTTAGCTTCGCCAAGTCGAAATCTACCACCCGTTCCTCTCCGGAAATGACGGATAGGTTATCGAAAAAAAAGATCACGTTGCCGTCTTTGATCAGACTGATCTTGTAAGTACCGAGAGGAACCCCGAGCGAAAAATACTCGCCTTTCGCATTGGTCTTCAGATTGACCTTCCTGCCGTTATCGGCGTTTAAGAGCTCCACGGTAGCGCCCTCAATCGGCTTGCCGGCCTCGTCCTTGGCAACGCCCTTAACTGTGCCCGAATACTGCGCCCAAACCGGGCCCGCGCAGATCGCGACTAGGAATGTCAGCAATATAACGAGGGAAATATGTTTCTTCATTTTTCCTCCAACCATGAAACGGAATGATGAC
>PLBW01000218.1 GCA_003135475.1 Acidobacteriaceae bacterium | reverse complement strand
CAAAAGCTGATCTCGAAATCCCGTATCACGGACCTACGCAACGGTGGTCAGCACAGCTATGTATCCGCCCGGCGACTGTTCTGGGTGATTCGCGAGTTGCAAGCCGTCGCCAACGGAGCATCAACCCACCCTCAGCATTACTCATAATGAGGATGCCGTGAGTGAGCCGGCCCACTTCCGCCGTTCTCGACTCAGCATATTTTGCCCCGGTAAACCAATGGCATCACGTCCTTGTTCCAGTTTCTCTTGGCAGGCGATGCAATGGCGCGTCCACGGTACAGCTTCCAACCGCTTGGGGTTAATCTCATTCCCGCACGAGACGCACTGTCCAAAAACTCCGTCGCGGATACCATCCAGAGCGCCCTCCACCATTTGCAGGAATTGCCGTTCGTTATTGCTCTGGTGAAACAGGAATTCCTTGTCATACGAGTTTGTCGCCCGGTCCCCGATGTCCTGTGCCGACTCCAAAACGGCATCGCGGCCGTCCTGGGCAGTTCGGTTTATGGCCTGCCTCAGATCCCGCTGGCGGGCCTCCAGGCGCTTTTTGAATGCGTCTAACTTTTCCTTGTCCATAGGTGCGTACCTTACCCACTACTCCTACTTCGAAGCCCAGCCCCAGCCGCCGTAGCAAAGGTCAGGATCAACCATTACACGCGGGCGACTGCGGTCGGGGAGCTGGCAATGTTACCAGTAAGCTGAATGCAGTCCCGTTCGCGATGAGCGGAAGACGTCACGCTGCGACAACGCGCGCCTTTCCCGACAACTCTTCCTCAGCGCGAAACCAGTCCTCAAGATCATGTCCGTCTTCCATCCCTCCCTCTACATAGAGCTCGTACGCCCGTTTCCGGGTGGTCTCCTCGTCGGTGCGGGAATGGGGTTTGACGGACAGCGGCGCCTTTCTTTCAGGATTCTTCGTCATCACATTCTCCTTAATGATTGTCTGCGAGAAATTGAAGGCTAACTCAGTACTTCTCGCCTGCTTCCAGTGCAAATGTCCTTCCACTCTTAGTCGCCCCAATTGGCATTCAAGCTGAACGTGAGATTGGGCGGCGTTTCCTGCCTCGCCAGAGCGACTTATGGTGATTGCGGGGAATGGCAAGCTTCCCAGCCTATGCGTTTGAGTTTTTTGACAGATTCGCCGGGTTGTTCAAAAACTTGAACATACTCTGCAATTACCCACCGTCAGCTGGCGGTCCAAGTACGCCAGTTTGAACGTTGGCGGAGAGGTAACCGTCTGGCACACAACTTGCGTTTGCCAAGGTGGATCGAGACAGTTGTTCGCATGTTCACGGATGGAGAATACATATGAAGAACGTAGCCAGCATTTTCGCCTTAACCCTCTTGCTATTCACAACCTCGATTGCAGCTCATGCAACCCAGAACTCCACGGCCGGCGATCGCACGCTGGAAAATTTGCAAACCGCCTTCAACGGCGAAAGCAATGCCCACGCAAGATATCTTGCTTTTGCCGTCAAAGCAGATCAGGAAGGCTACGCCGGAGTGGCAAGCCTCTTCCGAGCCGCGGCCCGCGCCGAGGAAATCCACGCCGCGAATCACTTGGTCGAGATCAAGAAGCTCGGGGGTTCTGCGCAGGCCAAAATTGACAGCCCGGTGGTGAAGTGGACGAAAGAAAATTTGGAAGCTGCGGTCAGGGGCGAAACCTACGAGCGCGACATCATGTATCCCGATTTCTATAAGCAGGCACGCGCCGTGGGAAACAACGATGCTTTTAGGACCTTCAATTACGCGCGCAATGCCGAAGCAGAACACGCCAAGCTGTTCATGGAGGCATTCAATAACCTCGAAAACATGCGAGGCAAGGCGACCTACTATGTGTGCACCGTGTGTGGATTGACTACCACAAATCTAGAGTTCGCCAAGTGCCACAACTGCTTCAGCGCAAAGGAAAAGTTCGTAGCTGTCGCCTAGAGCACAGGGTACGGCCCGCGGGACGGCAAGAACAACATTGGCACAAGGACGCAGCTACATGAGGTGACCTGTCATGATTCAGTTTCCGCCGATTCCGAGTTGGGATGCTTTACATCCCCTCATCATTCATTTCCCAATCGCTCTGCTGCTGGTCGTACCGTTGCTTATCGTGGTTGGGGCGCTGCGTCCACCAGAGAGGGGCCGAACCATACTCTATGTTTCGCTGGGGCTGATGATTGCGGGCACCTTGGCAACCTTCCTGGCAGTCGCAAGCGGCGAGGCCGCGGGTAGGATCGCGGAGCGAACTCCACAAATCGACGCGGTTCTGGAGCGGCACGAGGAGCTGGCGGAAGCCACCCGCATTACCTTCTCCGTCCTGACGGTAGTTTTCGCGGCCGTACTCTTCATTCCACGCATGCTGGGAAGGGTTTCGGGCAGACTTATTTCCACTACACTGCCACTGGTCTTCTTGCTCTTTTACGCAGCGGGCGTGCTGCTGCTGACCAACACAGCTCACAATGGAGGCCGCCTGGTCCATGAGTTCGGGGTTAAAGCTGCAGGCAAGTCTTCTCCCGTACCAGTGGCAGAAACGGAAGCCAATAGGTCCGCTGCTGCAGCCGGCGGATCAGAGGCCGCCGATGGCGATTAACCTATTCAACCGCGGCCTTCGGATCGTACTTACCGAGCTTGTACGAGAGGTCGCTGCGGGACAATCCCAGCCGCCGCGCAGCTTCGGCTTGAGCGCCATCTGTGGAACGCAGGGCACGTTCAATCAACTTCTTCTCGATCGAGCTGACCAGGGCTCGTAAGTCGACACTCTCCGGCAAAGACTCTATCCACTCGGCCGCGCCCGCTTCTCCGCTCGACTTCATTGCCGGAGGTCTTCTTGACTTCTCGCCCACCGGGCCGGTGCCGGCGAGCGCCGAAGCGCTGATTTCCTCGTTGCTCGCCAGAATACATGCGCGCTCGATCAAGTTCTGGAGCTCACGGATGTTTCCCGGAAATGGATAAGTCAGCAATGTATTGAGCGCTTCCTCTGACAATCGGTGCTCGGGAACCTTCAACTCAACTGCCACCTGCCGTAGAAAGAGCTCACACAATTCTGGGATATCTTCAGGCCTTTCGCGCAAGGGCGGTATGGCGATAGGAAATATGGCCACCCGATAATAGAGGTCCTCGCGAAACAAGTTCTCACGCACGCGTGCTTCGAGATCGCGGTGAGTCGCGGCCAGCACGCGGACGTCTACACTTCTGGGGCGGGTGGAGCCGACCCGGGTAACCTGACCGTCGGTCAGCACGCGCAGCAATTTGGCTTGCGCCGCTGTGGATAATTCCGCGATCTCATCCAGAAACAGAGTGCCCTGGTGCGCCGCCTCGAACAGTCCTTCACGGGCCCGGTCGGCGCCAGTAAACGCTCCCCGCTCATGCCCGAAAAGCTCACTCTCCAGCAGCGATTCCGAAAGCGCCGCGCAGTTGACGGCGATAAACGGTTTTCCCGCCCGAGAGCTGTTCTTGTGGAGGGCACGGGCCACCAACTCCTTGCCCGTACCGGTCTCCCCGGTTATCAACACCGTTGCGTCTGTCGCAGCTACACGGGCAATTTGGTCCCGAACGTTTTGGATTCCCGCGCTTCGGCCCACGATCTCCGTCGATCCCTCCAGTCGAACAACTGCATTTCTTAGCCGGATGTTCTCCCGCAAGAGTTGGGTGTGGTCGGTCGCACGGTGAGCCGTCGCGCGTAACGCCTCGGGCAGAAAAGGTTTTGTGAGAAAGTCGAAGGCACCTCCCCGCATGCTCTCTACCGCGAGCTCAATACTTCCCACGGCTGTAAGAAAGACAACTGAAACAGTCGGGTCATCCTGCTGCACTAGCCGCAGAACATCCAGACCGGTCCCATCGGGCATTTTCTGATCAGTGATTACTGCGTCGTATTCACCACTGGCAATCTTCTTTCGAGCATCTTCAACCCCGCCTGCCTCGAACACAGCATGCCCGTCCTGCTGCAGGTTCGTCGCAAGAATCCTCCGCATGTGTGGTTCGTCGTCTACGACCAGTATTCTCGCCATACTTAATGTCTCACCATCTCGAGTGACACTTCGGCCGTGGCAGGCATGATGACGGAAAACCTGACGCGCTCAGGACCGTTCTCTGTCAGGGTGAGGTCTCCTCCCTGGCTGCGAGCAATGGTATGCGCAATCGCCAATCCCAGACCGGTTCCCCGCGGCTTAGTTGTAAAAAATGGCTCGAAAATGTGTCTCAGGTCATCGGGAGCGATACCTTCTCCCCGGTTTTCTACCTCGATCAGGACCCGGCCTGCGGTTTCCTTTCCGCTCAGAGTGACCGTCGCAAGTGGCGGAGAAGCGTCAATGGCATTCATCACCAAATTCAACAGTAGTTGCTGAAGTCCTGCGGGATCACAATCGCACAGCAACTCGTCAGGTACGTTCACGGCCACTCTGACGCTCTTGGAATCCGCGCGCGCGCGCGACAAGTCGGCAACGTAGGCCAGCAGGTCCGCAACATTGTTGGCCGACTTCGCCGGAGGACGTGGTCGAGCGTAAGCCAGGAAGTCATTCGTCAATTGCTCCAGACGCGTGGCCTCCTTGGCTGCGATGTCGAACATCATCGCGCGCTGCTCGGGGTCGACGGCTCCACGCGTGGCGGTGGCCAGCGAGCTGGAGATCATCGCTACTGGATTTCGGATCTCATGCGCGATTGCGCTCGAAAGCCTTCCCACGGCAGCCAGCTTTTCTTCAATCAACAGGCGCTCCCGCGTTTGTTCAAGCTCGGATATGTTTTGCACCAGCTCGGCCTGATTAGCCCGCAAATCATTCACCAGCATCCACACCAGAACACCGACAAACCCATAGATTAACGATGTAGTGCCTGCTTCGAAGTATTCGCTTGGCCGTATGTGGCCGTGCCGCCACACATACAACACAATCCATAGAAAATTTAGCGCTCCAGCGACGATGGTGACCCCCACTGTGCTGAACAGCGAGAATGTAAAGGCGGCCTCGATGATTGGCATTGCCAGAAGGACGAAGTACTGCGCATCGGGACGATTCGTCAGCAGCGCGGCGGTAAACGCGAGCACAAAATTAAGAACAATCGAGCCCGATGTCAGGATCTGTAGACCAAAACGGGTCAGCGGCGATGTCCGTGCCTGGACCCAGACCAGCTCAACTGCACGCAACAGAAAGGCAACAGCCAACATGATGACCAGCGTCGGTGTTGGCAGTCCGAAGTGATTGGCGAAAAATGTATGAATAAGAAGTAATGTCGCGAGTGCAGTCAGATTGAGGATGGCTAGCGTTGACTGCTGACGCTTGAACGATCCCAAGCTCTGCGGTATTAGACGTGGGCCCTGTTCTGGATCTGTATTCATGCCTATTTGCCAACCGCCTGGCTTTACCCGGACGCATGCTTTGCGAATGTTGCCGTCCCTCAACGATTCGGCAGGATGCTGAGGGGGACATAACCATTGTAGCTGTCCTCCATCACCGGACCATGCGATTATGAAGGCCCCGATCGTGGCCTCAGAATTAACGCACGGTCTGGCAACGCATTTTGTTGCACAAGACTGGTATCGTTGTCGCCGGCCATGGCTTCAAAAGTCGACTAAGTTCCTGGTGGGGAGCGCTACCCTAACGGCGTTCACTACTGCCACCAAGTCAATGATCTCCTGCAGGATGGCGCCCTCAAGCGGAGGCAGGTACCCCAGCGCAGCCGCGATCATGCCGACGACGCTGGCCGCCATTCCTCCCACGGCGCTCTGCAGTGCGATTGCGCGCATCCGGTGGCTGACATGAATAAGCTCGTCCACTTTGCCCAGCGAGGCGGTAAGAATCACAACGTCGGCCGCCTCTGAGGTAATGTCACTGTTGGAACCGAAGGCCACCCCTACCGTCGCCGCCATAAGTGCCGGAGCGTCATTAATTCCGTCCCCGATGAACAGGGTGCGCGCCCGCTTGGTCTCTGCCTCCACGATTGCGACCTTTTGCTCCGGGGTCTGGCCTGCATGCACCTCGGTGATGCCGACTTCCTGCGCCAGATAGCGGACCTCCGACTCGCGGTCTCCGGAGACCAGCAGAACTCGGTTGACTTGATGACTGGGGTTCAGATGGTGGACGAAGGGCTTCGTGTCCTGACGAGGCGCATCGTGGAAGCGAAAAGCTCCGGCATAACGATCGTCTAAGAGAATGAGGCACTCCAAGCCTGAAGCAAGCGGAGGCAGTGACGGCAGCAGCTTAGGGTCTACTTTGCCGCACCCGGTAATACGCACTCTCCTACCAGCAACCACGCCGAGCAGGCCTTCTCCGGGTTTCTCCTGCATCTGGCTGACCTCCAGTAGAGCCAACTTTGCGTTGCGCCCGGCCTGTACCACCGCGCCGGCCAGCGGGTGCTTGGAGAATTGCTCAAGACTGGCAGCTGCCTGCAGGACCTCATCTTGCGTGAAACCAGGCCCGCACAACACCTCTGTCATTTGCGGCTTGCCGTAAGTCAACGTCCCTGTCTTGTCGAAGATCAGCGTGCGACAAGTTGTAATCTGCTCCAAGGCCGCGGGATTCTTGATGATGATGCTGTGCTTCGCGGAGAGGGAGATAGCGCCAATGACTGCAACCGGAATCGCCAGAATGAGAGGACATGGCGTGGCGATGACGACCACGGCCAGAAAACGCATGGAGTCCCCGGTAACCAGCCACGTCAGTCCAGCCAGGCCCACGGCCAAGGGTGTGTACCATGCTCCCATTCGGTCTCCAATGCGGCGGAGCTGCGGGCGTTTTTCCTGCGTCTGCTCCATCACCTGCATGATCTTGGCGTAACGCGAATCCACCGCCAGCTTCTCGGCTTCTATGGTCAGCGCCATCTCGCCGTTGATCGCTCCGGACAGAACCTTCGACCCCGGAGTCTTCGAGATCTCAAACGGCTCGCCCGTCAGATAGGACTCATCCATCACCCCATGCCCCTCCACGACTACTCCGTCAACCGGACAGATCTCGTGGGGTAACACGATGAGTTCGTCGCCTATGTGAACCTGATCCAGCTTTACATCCTCGACCGATGTTGCACGTTTGCGGTGCGCAACTTGCGGCATCCGCTTGGCCAACGCGTCCAGAACCGAAGACGCCCTGCGTGTTGCGAACTGTTCCAAGGCCGCTCCGCCCGAAAGCATCAGAACGATAATCGCTCCCACGAGGTACTGGCCCATCAGAACGGAGGCCAAAATGGAGATTCCGGCCAGTAAGTCCGAGCCAAACTCGCGTACCCAGACCTTCTTGCCTAACGTCACGAGAATTGGAATTCCGCCGACCGCCAGAGCGACGAATAGAGGGACTAAATAGTCCAACCGGGGCAGATGGGTCAAGTACCTAAGAATCAAGTGTGCAGCAATCGCGATCGCCGTCAGTATCGCGATGTGGGTCTCTCGGGAGGTCGAGATCGGTATTTTGACAGGGACCGCTTCTTGTGGGGCCATGAAATGCGCATCACTTTGCGACCGTCGGTTTCTGGGATCCCTTTACCAAGCGGCCAACTCGGACCGGGTCAGAACTCCATGTTACAGTAGCGCTTTGGCAAGCCTGTCGGCTGTGACGGAGGTCACCTGAACGGGCAAGCACCGTTAAAATTGGCGATGATTCTTCTCGACACCGAAGGCACCGCCGCCAGTCAGAATTCCGGGCCGAAGGTCAGCGTTCCGTTCCGAGTGCACTCGTCCTTGATCGATGGCTTCGGAATGCAAATACACTCTCTGCCCGGCTTCACCAAGAGCGTGAAGCGATCACAACACTCCTGGCACAACCAAAAGGGTTCGAAATCTTTGGCGTCGGCTTCGGCTGAGGTCCCTTTTAGTACCGGCTGGCGCAAATGGAGTACGACCAGCCGTCCCTCTTTCAGGGTATGAAATGGAGTGAAACATAGAGGGTTTGCGCACTTGGAGACCATCGACTACTCCTCTCAACAATCGCAGGCGAAGCGTGAAGCGGAAACCCGGGGGATCCCATCCCCAATGGCAGCCGCGGCAGTGAATAAGGCGATCATGCACCGGTTCGCCGACTCGCCGTCCAGCTCGCCTCTGGCGATAGCTGCTCCGAGCAGACCGGAGGCTTCTTCCAAAGCAATGAGACGTTCCTCGGCACGCGCCGATTTCAGGCGGTAAACCAGTTGGGACCATGCCGCCTCATCCGCGACTTGCGCCTCAGGAGAACCACAAGTATTAAGTGAGTTGAGCGCCGTCATAGTAGGACCTGAAGAGCAATGAGCAATCCGGCTGTCAACGCCCTTTTTCAAAACCGTCTCCTCAATCTGCGAGGCTTGAGACTCGACTTGCGCATTACAAGCGGAGCATCGAACACAGTAGCTCCACTTGCTCTCTGCAACCAGATGCACTGCCTACTTTCATCCCCGCACCGGACTCAGAATAAAAAGTAGAGTGTCCACATGAAAGTCGAAAAATAGTCAGGTCCGACCAGTGGAGCGCTTGCTGTAACAGGGTGGATGTGGCGTGGAATTTGTTCTGCGAACGCCATCATCGGGGTCAAAAGGCTGCAGAACAGAGCAAACATTTTGAGTTTCATAACAGCTCCTCATTTTTTTACCCCACTCTTGAGTTAATAAATTCAGGCAGCCCCACATTGTGAATCGCGCCTGGTTCGGTCAGGAGCGGCGCATTCAGAACATCGGTGACGCGAAGTGCCATTCCACTCCTCTAAGGGCTGCGTCGCCGTTAATTGCTGCCTCAGTCGCCTAACCTGCCCAGAGTTGCTGCAAATCGCCTGCCAACCTTGTCCGTCCTAAATTCGGCATGCGCCTTGGTGCCAAATTGGCGCTTTTTCTGATGTTAGGGCGACGTAATCCGGCCCCTGCAATTCCAGCTTGCATCTATGCGTTCAAATTTTTTGACAGATTTACCGGGTGGTTCAAAAACTGGAACATCCCTGTAGCTGCCCTTCCTCAGCTAGCGTCCCAACTACATCACTTTGAAACATTCGCGATGCAGTACCAGGTCTGGCACACAGCTTGCTTTCACAACCGTGGATCGAGACACCTGTTCGCATACTTACCGCTGGGGGATACAGTTGGCATTCTCGCTTTGACACTCTTATTGCGAGGAACCCGGCCCGCGGGAATACGCGCAAAAGTCGCACTCGGCCAAGTCGGATTCTCAGAGACTAGGAGGAACGCATGTTAGGAACTATCTTGAAGGAAATTGTGTCCCAGAAACGAATCACCGTCTTTCTTCTCGCCCTATTTGTCGTGCTGCTGTGCAATGCGGTACTGCTCCCGGCAAAAGACAATCCCATGGGTATTAAAGACAAGCAGGACATCATGCTCTCTGCGCCAACCCTGGTAGGCGGAACTGTGCTGCCGGCTGGTGACTACAAGGTCACCCATGAAATGCAGGGCCAGACTCACATCATGATCTTTAAGCAGAGTCACGGAACAGCCGAGGTCAAAACGAAGTGCACATTGGTTCCACTGAACGAGAAAGCGCAAGACACCCGACAGCTGTACGAGACAAACGCCAAGAACCAGAAGGTTCTGATGGAAATGATCTTCCGCGGCGACACGGCCAAGCACGTGCTGGAGCAGTAGCGATTCCGGATTCGGCGACAGTGGAACCGCAGTCAAAGTCGTGGACAGGATGAGCCGACTCTGAAGCGCTCGGCGTAATGCACAACAATGCATGGGCCACTCGACCCAGCGGGAAGGAGGTCCTATGTATCAGCCACTTTCTGATGGCGCTCTGCACCTGTTGGCCATCGATCTCCCCCTCGCTTGTGTGCTGGTTGCACCTTTGTTATTGGCAGCAAACGCTTTGCGCAAAGATCGCAATCCTGCACTTATTGTGCCCGCCGTGATGCTGATCGTTTTGGGTACGTCCTCGCTGTGTGTCGCGCTATTAGAAACTCAACCGGCAACCGAAGCACTTCGAACCGGCCAGGTTGGAGGGGAGATACTGGAACATCAGCGCAATTTGGTCATTCTCGCGGCGAGTACTTTTGTGGTGGCCGCATTGTTGTTTGCGACTGCGCTGTTGGTCTGGCGGGCACTTGCCGTCAGAATGCAGCCGAAGGCAATGTCCGTGACCTCCGTTGTCTTCGGCCTCGTCTACGTCCTCTGCTCCGTGTTGCTGATCAGCGCGGCACACCAGGGGGCAAGATTGGCGGACCATCTGGCCGGGCACGCTCGACCTTGGTGCCCGTAACTCAAGTTCCATTCCCAGAGCCCCCAGAAACTTGGCGCCAAGCTTCGGAGAGTGCAAGTTGAATCAGGAGTGCAAGCGGTGGTTGATATTGCTGACCGGCTGGGGATTTGTCCTCCTGGGAATCGTTGGCCTCGTTCTGCCAATCCTGCAAGGGATATTGTTTCTGCTCATCGGCCTGGTGATTCTCTCGAGCGAGTATGTATGGGCTCACCACGTCCTCGAGAAGTTGCAGAAGCGCTTCCCAAAGTTGGCGGTGCACTTGCACAAGGCTTCCGAGAAGGCAAGAAGCCGGGTGAACCGGACACCCACGAATTCGTAATCACGCCACCGCCCTGGGGCCGGATCATACTAAAGTGGCCAAGAGCCTCAACAACCTGGCGTTGCTGCATGCGAGGCGAAGCCTGAGCAGAATTCCCTCGGTTGGAAGGTAGGGTTTTTGTCGCCAAACTGTGCTCCTGGCGCGTCAAACCCCCTGTGGATGGCGCTCTCAAGTCACAGATCGTATGCACACACGGATGCTCGTATCCCCCATGCTGACGACCGAGGGTCCAGCCTTTCGATTGGCCGCTGTAAACGACGGCAGGAAACATGCCGTAGCAATGACGCTCCAAACCACCGTGGCGAGGCCGAGTTCTCCCGTCCGTGCAATCGCGGGGATGGAGAGAATTCGAAATTCAGCTACTCTTCAGCTTCCCTTGTTAACATAATGCGTTCGACAATCGACATTGGACGACGACGGCAACGAAGCCGACGTGTCCGCACCAGCGTGACAGGTCGCGCAGCGGGTTTCGTGCGCTGAGAGGGAATAGTTTGGGACTGATCAGACGAAATTGGATCTGGATTCTCGTGATCCTCGGGGCGATTGTCGCTTTTGCCGCGTTTCGGCTCAATCGGAACCCGGCAGAGGAGTACTTCACCGCGAAGGTCGAGAAGGGTGATATTCGACAGGTAATCGACGCCACCGGGACGATTAATCCGGTTACGTCCGTTCAGGTCGGCTCGCAGGTCTCGGGAATGATCTCGAAGCTGTACGTTGACTTCAATTCCAAGGTCACCAAGGGCGAAGTGATTGCCGAAATCGACCCCAAATTGTTTGAGGGAGCGGTTCTCCAGGCACGTGCCGACCTCGGCAACGCACAGGCATCGTTAGCCGCTGCCAAGTCGAATCTTGTGAAAGATCAAGCCACGGCCACGCAGAATAAGCTCGACTACGAGCGATCGGTGAGTCTCGCTCGGCAAGGAGTGGTCAGTCAGCAGCAACTCGATCAGGCCAAGGCTACCTTTGATGCGATCTCGGCACAGGTGGGCTCCGACCGGGCGGCAATTCAACAAGCCGAAGCCCAGGTAGCTCAGAAGAGCGCCAGCCTGAGGGTGGCGCAGACCAACTTGGACTATACGATAATTCGCGCGCCGATCAATGGGACGGTGGTGAACCGGAGCATTGACATCGGGCAGACGGTAGCGGCTTCCCTGCAAGCTCCTACCCTGTTCACCATCGCGCTGGACCTGACCAAGATGCAGGTTTATGCGAAGACCGATGAAGGGGATGTTGGAGAGATTCGTCCCGGGCATAGTGCCGACTTCAAAGTGGACGCTTTTCCGAAAGAGTTATTTCACGGAGTGGTGCACCAAGTGCGTATGAACGCGACGACCGTGCAGAACGTCGTCACTTATGACACGATCGTGGACTTCGACAACCCGGAGCTGAAGCTCTTTCCCGGAATGACCGCGTACGTGTCCATTCCCGTACCCTCCGCGAGCGATGTGGTCAAAGTCCCGAACGCCGCACTTCGCTACAAGCCCGACTTGCCGGCTGCAAAAATACGGGAACTGTATCAGAAGTATGGAATTGAGGTCCCGCAGTCAGCGCCTGTCGTTTCTGAGTCCCGTGCCGATCGAACAGGTGGGGCGGCAAGGCCACGACCGGCCGCAACATCCAGCACGAACGGCGCCACCGACCACGCAATTGTCTGGAAGTTGTTGCCCGATAAATCGCTGCAACCCGTGCAGATTTCTGTCGGGCTGACCGATCACACCTACACCGCGATGACAAGCGGCGATTTGAAGCCCGGAGAAGAACTGGTGACTGGCGTGACCACAGCCAAGAGCGGGACCGCAGGACCAGGACTGGCTGGTCCACGGCGCTAGGCTCAGTTATGGCCATCTCGAACCCAACTATCGTCAGGAGTGCAGCAAAATCCAGCAGTACCGCGCCATTAATCGAAGTTCACGGCGTCCGGAAAACCTATCAGCTCGGCGAAACCGAGGTGCATGCATTACGCGGAGTGAGTGTGAGCATTGCAGCGGGCGATTTTGTCGCCATCATGGGCGCCAGCGGCAGTGGGAAGTCCACCTTCATGAATATTCTTGGCTGCCTTGATAAGCCGACGGCGGGCCAGTACCTATTGGAAGGAATCGACGTATCAGGGCTCACCAAGAAAGACCTCGCCCGGATCAGAAATCAGAAGATCGGCTTCGTATTCCAGAGTTTCAACCTGCTCGGCCGCACTACGGCGCTGGAGAATACCGAACTGCCGATGCTCTATTCTCGCGTCAGCAAGAAGGAGCGAGAAAGCCGCGCGCGTGAGGCACTGGCGTTGGTGGGTTTGGCCGACCGCGCGGAGCATTTTCCTGCGCAGCTCTCTGGTGGCCAGCAGCAAAGAGTCGCGATCGCGCGGGCACTGGCCAACCAACCATCGCTGTTGCTGGCGGACGAACCGACTGGGAACCTCGATAGTCGCACCGCCGTTGAGATCATGGACATATTTCAGCGATTGAATGCGAAGGGGCTGACCATTGTCCTGGTGACGCACGAGCCGGATATTGCCCAGTTCGCCAAGCGGGAAATCGTGTTTCGGGATGGCCACATTAAGCGGGATGACGTTCTCCCATCCCCGCAGGTCGCGAGCGACGTACTGAAAACCCTGCCGACGATCGAGGATTAAGGTAGTTGTTATGGAACTCTCGGCTGCATTCCTGCTCGCGATACGCGCATTGGCACGCAACAAATTGCGTTCCAGCCTGACCATGCTCGGGATCATTATCGGCGTGGGAGCGGTGATTGCAGTGGTTGGCATCGGTCAGGGTGCTGCTGCCAAGGCGCAGGAACAGTTGGCAGCGCTCGGCGCCAACATGCTGTTTGTCGGTTCAGGTTCGGTGAATCGCTATGGGCTTAACGTAGGCAGCGGCCAAACCAAGAGCCTTATCTTGGGCGACGCCAGAGCCATCGCTCGTGAGTGCCCATCCGTTTCTAGAGCGGCTCCTGGCACAGGGACCGGCCAGCAAGTCGTGTACGGCAATCAGAACTGGGCCACCCAGATCAACGGAACCGAGCCTCAGTACTTCGAGGTGCGCAATTGGCCATTCGCCAGCGGTACTTCGTTCGGGGAAGACGATGTCAGCCAAGCCGCCACAGTTGCGGTCCTCGGCGATACCGTACGCAAGTACCTGTTTGGATCAAGCAATCCAATCGGGGCGACCATCCGGATCGGCACCCTTCCGTTCAAGGTTGTGGGAGTGCTTGCGCCTAAGGGAACTAGTCCGGGAAGCGGACAGGACCAGGACGATGTGATCTTCGCTCCACTCACAACTGTGCAGAAGAAACTACTGGGTCAGGATTGGATTCGCTGGATCATGGTCTCGGCCGTCTCCCGCGATGCCAGCTACATCGCACAACGTCAAATCGAGAGCCTGCTGCGCGACCGGCACAAGATCCGTCCTGGCGATCCCGACGACTTCGTGGTGCGAAACCTCGCTGATGTCGCCGATGCCGCCGCCGAGCAGGGTTCCGTCATGACGATTCTGCTGACGATTGTGGCCAGCATAGCCCTCTTGGTAGGTGGCATCGGAATTATGAACATCATGCTGGTTTCAGTCACCGAGCGGACGCGTGAGATTGGGCTCCGACTGGCGGTGGGAGCCACGGAGGAAGATGTGCGAAAGCAGTTCCTCATTGAAGCCATGTTTCTTGGGTTGATCGGAGGAGGTTTTGGAATCGCTTTCGGGATCGTCAGCTCGCTGGTGGTTTCACGCGCACTGGAATGGCCAATCCTGATCCCGCCGTACGTCGTCGTGGTAGCGCCGCTTTTCGCGATTGCGATCGGTACGATCTTCGGTTTCTATCCGGCAAAGAAGGCATCGGAACTTAACCCAATCGAGGCCCTTCGCTATGAATAAAGCGGAGTACTGCGTCCGGGTGGAGTCAAAGATGAAGGAGCACTTTTAGGAACGGTCATGTTGATCTATGCCCATTCGATCTGGAGCGAGGCAATGAAGTCATTGCGGCGCAACAGGATCAGGACGGTACTCACCATCCTTAGTTTGGTGGTAGGCATCGCCGCCTTCATCTGCGTGGTGGGAGTGGGCAAGGCCGGGTCTGCTAAGGTCGAGGAGCAACTCCAGAAGCTCGGCGACAACATGATCTGGGTCGAGGCCGGCAGTCGCGCCACCAACGGAGTGCGATTCGGCACGCGCGAAACCAAGAGCCTCACGGTCGACGACGCTCGTGCCATCTTTGCGGAAATTCCTGGTCTGAAGAGAATGAGCCCCAACGTTGACGGGCGAGTTCAGGTTGTTAATGGCACGCAAAACTGGAACACCACTTACCGCGGCGTAGCTCCCGACTATTTCGACATTCGCCGGTTTGAGATTCAGACCGGCACCATTTTCACCCGCGATGATGTGGACCGGGACGTGCCGGTCTGCATATTGGGTCAAACCGTGGTGCAGAATCTGTTTCCAGACGAGGACCCGGTCGGCAAGAGCATTCGGGTCCAGGCCATGCCGTGTCGGGTGATCGGCGTCTTTCAGCCCAAGGGAGCGTCTGCCAGCGGCTGGGACCAGGACGATTTCATTGCCATGCCTTACACCACCGCGATGAAACGGATTGGAGGCACAAGCTGGCTGGACGACATTTTCTTCTCCGCAACTTCCCGCACGGCGATTCCAATTGCGACGAGTCAGGCTGTGGGGTTGTTACGCGAGCGCCATCACCTGCATCCCGACGAACCAGATGACTTTAATATTCGCAGTCCGGAGGATGTGATCCGGGCGCAACTGCAGGCCAGTGAACTGTTCACCCTGTTGCTGGGGATCACGGCATCGTTGGCTTTGCTGGTCGGTGGTATTGGAATCATGAATATCATGCTGGTCTCGGTCACCGAGCGCACCCGCGAAATTGGCATTCGATTAGCCATAGGCGCAACTGAGGCTGACATCCAGCTTCAGTTTCTCAGCGAAGCTGTCGCGATGAGTCTGTTGGGCGGCTTCTTAGGGGTCATTGCAGGTATCGGAACGTCAGCTCTTTTCCAGAACATCCTGCAATGGGAGATCAAATTGACGCCACAGCTCTTGCTATTCTCTGGCTTGTTTGCTGCAGGCATCGGGATCTTCTTCGGCTACTATCCTTCGCGCAAAGCCTCGGAACTAAACCCTATTGAAGCGCTGCGGTACGAGTGACCGCGCCGTCGAAGGCTCGCTGGTCGCGTTGGTGCATCGGCACCCGCTAGCCGGTTGACTGAGTCTGTCGCGGGAGGAGTTGTGGGTCGTCAAAACCTCGCACATCCACAAATTCAACAACTTGGCGACGGAGCCGTTTTCGAGTCATCAGATAAAATTCTCCCATGGTTCTGCTGCTTCGGCACCTCCTCGGATGGGTTGTTGCTCCCGAAGGGTCTGTGACGGTGCCCGACAGCGTGGCGTCAGCGACCTGCGCCCGCAAGGGCTCAGAGATCAACAGAGGAAGCATTAGAATTCCCACACCAAGGACGAGCTTCGCCGCTCTCGCTTTCATTGGGGCTTCTCCTCTCAAGTTGATGTGCTTGATGTGCCCGGTCTGGTATATCTAACACCCGAGATGCATCTTAAAGTTGTGATTTTTCTCTGCTGCAAACTGATGGACAAATTTATTTTAATTCTATGTGATGCCTGGGCTACCCACGGAAGTAACCGGATTGGGGAGAGTTGAGGACCAGGACGACCGTGCGACGGACAAGTCAAACCATCCCCATCCTGGGCTAGCAGATGAACCTCTTGTCATGCGCCGGAAATGGGCTCGTCATGTTTAGCCTGTCATTCGCCAAAACCAGATCGCCAGAACGATGTTGACTTTCAACAANNTCGGTTGATTTCGTAGTGTTGCAACTTTCAAATGCAGACAAGTTTGTCGCCGAGCGCCTGCCGTGTGTTCTTAGGCTGCCAAATCGAAAAGGCTGTCGATGAGCTGAATCTGTCGAAGAAGATCATCTCCTGCTACCCATCGAACTTGCCCCTTCCTGATCATGTGGACTGCTTCGTAGCNNTGATCCTGTTCCAGAATGTTGTTCAAGTACTGCACAGGTCGGTGTCGACAGCGGTTGCGCAGCGTCCCTTCCTTTTTACTGTCGGGGGATCGCGGAGCTGTATATCGGCGCCAGATCAGTGTTGACCACTCGAGGTTGAGGATGGGATCGATGCCGAGCGCCTTGCGAAACAGCC
>PLBW01000221.1 GCA_003135475.1 Acidobacteriaceae bacterium | reverse complement strand
TTCCCGATCCACTGCCGCCGAATACGCAACGCATCGAGCTATCCACCAATGAGGGAACGACCGGCTCCATCAATCGAGCCGTAGCGCAGACCGAGTCGCGTTACGTTCTGCTGCTCAACAACGATGTCGAGATGCAGCCCGACTGCCTTGCGAAGCTGGCGCAGGCGCTCGATTCTGACCCGAAGCTCGGGTTCGCCACCGGCAAGCTGTTACGTGCAACCCAGCGAACTCATCTCGATGGCGCCGGAGACGCAATGCTGATGTCCGGGGCCGCCTATCGGCGCGGACATTTCGACCAGGACAATGGCCAGTACGATCGTCCGATGCCGGTTTTGAGCGGTTGCGGCGCCGCCGTGCTGTATCGCCGAGAGGCCTTCGAACTTTGCGGCGGACTTGATGAAGAGTTCTTTGCCTATCTTGAGGACCTCGATCTGGCATTGCGCGCGCATCTCCTCGGCTACACGGGAGTCTACTTGCCGCAGGCAGTTGCGTACCACGTCGGCAGCGCGACCCTGGGCGATGTACTGCATCCTCGCATCGTCGAGTACCTTACGCGCAACCAGATCTATCTCCTGGCTAAGGATTATCCCAGTTCGGTATTGTGGCGGCTGCTGCCGCGAATCGTCGTCTATCAGGGCCTTTGGCTAATGTTTGCCGTGCGCAGCGGGAGACTCGGCGCGTATCTGCGCGGAGGGTGGGCCGGGCTGCGCGGTCTCGCCAGAATGAGACATAAGCATAGAGGGCTTATGGCGAATCGTCGCATCACGGACGCTGAATTTCTCGCGCAGCTGCGGGAGTCGGAGCGTCAGATTTATGACTGGCAGCGGTCCCTGCCGCCAGCGGAACGCTCTGGCCTGTTGAAGCTCTACTTTCGGCTTTTCGGAAAACCGTGAAGGGCATCCCTAAAAACTCGTCTGCAACCGCACCGCATAGCTGCGCGGGGGCGCAATGGAATTACCCGAGAATAGTCCCGCAAAATTTATAAGATTGAGCCCATTGTTCATGTTCTCAACGTCGAATTGCATTCGCATGGCTCGGTTGTCTTTTTTCCAGATATCGGCGCCGATGGACGCGTCCAGCGAGAACCAAGGCTTAACTCGGTTACGCTCGAAATTAACCCGATCGACCACTTGCTGACCGTATTGCGCGAGCGCTTGTTCGTAGGTACCGTCGAAATCGACCGGCAGGCCGCTTCCATATTCTCCGCCCAGCGCAGCCCAGAACCGCGGCAGGAACTGGTAGCGGAAGCGCGCCCGCACCGTGTTGCGCTGATCTTGCGAGACCCAGAAACGCCCAGCCAGTTGGGTCAACGCATTGGTCGCTGACTGTCCCAAGAAAAGACCTCCGGTGACCGGGAAATAGGCCGAGCCCACCATGTAGGAATAGCTCACAAACCCTGACAAACGGCCCCAGCGTGGAAGGTTAACTTTTCCTTCCGCTCCATAGATCTGGGCTTTGCGAAAGGCGATCGGGAAGCTCACTGGAGTATTCAGCAGCAGGTCGTCATCGGCGAAATCGTTCATGTCGCGGAAATAGGAATTCACATCCACGCTGATCTTCCCCATCAACCCCTTCGTCAGGCCGAGTTCGTAGTAGTTGCCATGCGATGGCTTTACCGGCAGGCGCAGCACGTTCGGGTTCAGGACTGCAACCTCGGGGGAACTCGACAGCAGGATGTTTTCGAAAGCGGGGGTTTGGAAAACCCGGTCATAAGCGGCATGAAGCAGTAGTTCGCTCTTGGCGAAGTAGCGCGAAACTCCCAAACGAGGACTCACTGCATTTTGATTGACGACGAGCTGGTAGTGGTCCCAGCGCACACCGGCGCTGACGGTCCAATTGCCCAGACGAATCAAGTCCTGCACATAAGCGGACTGCTCCAGGTCCGGGCGATTGCCCACAAAGCCGCACCGGGTCGGCGTACCCGGATCGAACTGCGACGGGTCGGTGATGACGTCGGCGAAACGTTCGTGCGGGAAGATGCTGTCCGATTCCACACCGGCCTTCCACTCCTGATTGCCGCGATGAATCGAAACCGCTCCGTTGAAATAGCCCTCGGTAAAGTGGTTACGTTGGAAAGCGATAATCGGTGTGGACAGGAGATTGGATGACAGGCCACTAGAGTTGTCGCGCACCATTGCTCGAACATCGCCCACTATGTTGGAAGAGAAAATGTGTTGATAGGTGACGACTCCCATGTTCTCGAAGTTGTCGCCATCCTGCCGTTGGCCTGCGGCTTGCTGGACCTGCTCATTCGGTATGTCATAGCGAGCCAGTTCGTGGCGAAACATTAGGGTCAGGCGGTCGCTGGGGGTGAAGTCCCGCTCGTATCGGCCGGCGAAGTCCCCCGTGGTTCCAGTATTGGTAAAGTTTTGCGGAACGGGAGGACTGAGATAGTAGCTTGTCATCGCGCCGCTGGCACTGATGCCGAACAGGTTCTTGCCGGACAGATACTGCAGCATAGTGTAGGCGCCGGCGGTGTCGAAGCTGCCTCCTGACAACACCATTTGTCCATGGAAACCTTCCCGGCTGTCTCTCGCGGTATTGACCTCGACAATGCCTCCCATCTTCCTTCCATATTCGGCGGGGATGCCGGCGGTGTAAACGCTCATCGACTCGACATTGTCCGCTTCAATCTCCGGGCCGAAACCGGGCGAACGGTTGTCGGTGAGCGGAATCCCGTTGACGACGAACTGCGTCTGGTATTCCGATCCGCGCGGATGCAGCACCGCGTTGCCTTCATAAAGCCATCCCGGCTGCGAGTTCACCAGGTCTTGCAGGGAACGCCCCGGCAGGGATGTGGCTCGATCCGCAATCGCCTCGGAGCCAATCTGGCTGACGGCGCCCACCCGCTCGGGGTCGATGAGCGTGTCCTGGTCGCGGACGTTGACCGACGTATTCACCCCGGCAACACTTAGTTTGAGGTTGAGTTCCCGCGGGATAGCGGAGCGGATTTCCAGCGATTGTGAAACGGGAGCGAACCCGTCGCGTTTCACCTCCAGCCGGTACACCCCGAAGGGCAGGCGCTGGGCGTCGAGCGCGCCCGCTTCGTCGGTGCGAAACGTTTGCCGAAACTGATTCGACTCACTCACCAGCTCCACCGAACTCTTCAAGCCGAGTCCGGCCGGATCGGTCACCCGCAGACGCAGTTCACCGGTCTTGCTCTGGGCAAAGAGCGGCAGCGCACACAGCAGAACGACGAGGACCCTCTTCATAACGGCACGGACTGGCCTGCTCATTGAGAGCAGATGGCGGTGGGAATCATTGTACGGGACGACGAGCGGCATGGCCCGGGTGTGCGCCACAAACAAAAAGGGCCATCCGAATGGACAGCCCTTGGTTGCACCGCTGGCTCCGAAAACAGCGATCAGGTTCGATCCTGCTACACGGAGAAAGTCAGTCTCATCCAACTGGGACCGTGCTCAGCACCTGCTCGCGGACCTCCTCGTCCTGCTTGGCTTCCGCGCGGCTGGTGGGCAGAGCGATTTCGAGCAGCTCCTCAATGGTCTTGACGTAATGCATGTTCAGGCCCTGAAGTTGCTCCGGCGTCAGGTCTTCGTCAACGTTCTGACGGTTATCGGCAGGCAGAATAATATCCGTCACGCCCGCGCGCTTTGCCGCCAACGTTTTCTCCTTGATGCCGCCGATGGGAAGCACGTTGCCGCTCAATGTGATCTCGCCGGTCATCGCGGTCAGCGGCCGAACGCGACGATCGGTGAGCAGCGACACCAAAGCCGTAGCCATGGTCACACCGGCCGAAGGTCCGTCCTTCGGAATGGCGCCCGCCGGCACGTGGATGTGAATGTCGTGGTCGGCGAAGAACCCTTCGTCGATGTTCAGCTCCTTGGCATTCGACCGCACCCAGGTCAGCGCCGCCTGCATGGACTCCTGCATCACCTGACCGAGCTGGCCGGTCATGGTGAAGCCGCCCTTGCCCTTCATCTTGTTGGCCTCGATGAAGAGGATGTCGCCGCCAGTCGGCGTCCAGGCCAGCCCCACGGCCACGCCCGATCGCTTGGTGCGCTCGGCAATTTCGCCCTCGGTGCGGATCTTCATCCCACCCAGCATGTCGTGCTGCTGCACCAGCTCCGGCGTCACCGTCAGCTTGTCGTGCTTGCCCTCGGCAATGCGCCGCGCCTGTTTGCGGCAGATGGTCCCGATGGTGCGCTCCAGGCTGCGCACACCGGCTTCGCGGGTGTAGTGGCGAATGATAAAACGGACCGTTTCCTCGGGAAACTCGATCTGCTCGCCGGTAATTCCGTTTTCCTCGATCTGACGCGGAACCAGGTACTGGAATGCGATGTGTACCTTTTCCTCTTCCGTGTAGCCCTGCAGCTCGATGATCTCCATGCGATCGCGCAGCGGATCGGCTATGGGATCGAGCACGTTCGCCGTGGTGATGAACAGCACCTTCGACAAATCGAAGGGCACGTCGAGGTAGTTATCGCGGAAGCTGAAGTTCTGCTCCGGATCGAGCGCCTCCAGCAGCGCCGACGCGGGATCGCCGCGAAAGTCGCGTCCCACCTTGTCAATTTCGTCGAGCATGAAAACCGGATCGTTGGTTTCCGCGCGGCGGATACCCTGCATGATCTGGCCGGGCAAAGCGCCAATGTAGGTGCGGCGATGTCCGCGCACCTCGGCCTCGTCGTGCACCCCGCCCAGCGACAAGCGCACGAACTTGCGTCCCAGGGCGCGCGCGATCGACTTGCCCAGCGAAGTCTTGCCCACTCCCGGCGGTCCCACGAAACACAGGATCGGCCCCTTCATATTGGGCTTCAAGCGGCGGACCGATAGGTAATCCAGAATCCGGTCCTTCACTTTCTCCAGATCGTAATGGTCGGAATCGAGGATCTCCTTGGCTTTCAGAATGTCCACTTCCACGCCCGACGATTTCTGCCACGGAAGTATCGCCAGCCACTCGATGTAGTTGCGCGTTAGCCCGTAGTCGGCAGCCATGGGTGACATGCGGGCCAGCCGGCCCAGTTCCTTCAGGGCCTCTTTCTTCACGTCGTCGGGCATGCCCGCCGATTCAATTTTCTGCCGCAGCTCCTCCGCGTCGCGCGTGGTTTCGTCCTGCTCGCCCAGCTCTTTCTGGATGGCCTTCATTTGCTCGCGCAGGTAGTACTCGCGTTGCGTCTGCTGCACGCGGTCCTGCACTTCGCTCTGGATCTTATTGCGCAGTTGCTGAACTTCCAGTTCCTTGGCCAAATGCTGGTTGATCTTCTCCAGGCGCGCAGTAACGTCGGGGGTCTCCAGCACGTCCTGCTTATCGCGGGTGGACAACGACGGCAGGGAGGAAGCGATGAAATCAACCATGCGGCCGGCGTCATCGATGTTGGCCGCCACCGTGGAAAGTTCATCGGAAAGCGTCGGTGAGCCGGCCACGATTTGCTGAAACAGCGTCAATACGTTGCGCTGCAAAGCCTCGATCGCGGAGCTCTTGGGCGCCGGTATCTCGGGAATGGTCTCGACCGTCGAGTACATGAACGGAGTCAACTGCGTGTACTCTGTCACCTTTACGCGCTCCAAACCTTCGGCAAAAACAAACAGGCTCTGGTTGGGCATGCGCACTACTTTATGCACCACCGCCAGGCTGCCCACCGTGTAAAGGTCGGTAGGCTGCGGCGAATCGACCCGAGCTTCGCGCTGCGCCACCACCACAATGGTCTTGTCCTCACCCAGGGAGTTGATCAACTGGACCGAACTTTCCCGGCCAACCGTCAGCGGCAACACGGCGTGAGGAAACAGCACGGTGTCGCGCACAGGCAAGACCGGAAGGGTGCGGGCGGCTGATGCATCGTCCCGCAATTCCGGATCGGTTACCTTTAAATCTTTTGTTTCGTTAGACATATGACTCCTTGAGTCAATCACGCTCAAGCTTTAGATGAGGCGGCTTCTGCAAAAGATGCAGGCCAGACGGTAGTGACTGGGCGAAGCTTGATGTCGCCCCGGAAGCGGTGATGGATACTGCGTCATCAGGTCGCCCAGACGGTATATCGACCGCGACACCGACTTGGTTGAGGGCTTACATCACGCCTGGCGCCGCACTTCTCAAAAGAGCATTGAATTGCAAATAAGCGACGGAAAAATCACGGCCGCAAGGAGCGCCGATCCACCCCTCACTTTCCCAAACCTATAGGTTGGCCGCCAATCATGTTACGCCCTAACCTGCTCTGGAGTTGGCTGCCGGATAAACTCCCAATATTTTCACAAATTTTGCGATCTCTCCCAGGTGACGCAACGCGTTGCGCGACGGTTCGTCATCTCCGCGAAGGATGTCCATGAAGAAAACATATTCCCAGGGACGGCCACGCAGCGGGCGTGATTCGATCTTACTGAGATCGATATCGCGCAGGGCAAAGACGCTGAGTGCCTTGAAGAGTACACCCGGTACATTCTTGAGGGCAAAACCAATCGAGGTTTTGTTGGCCCCCTGGCCGATCTTCTTGGACTTGCTGATCAACAGAAAGCGCGTGTAGTTCTGCTGGTCGTCTTCAATCCCGGCCAGCAGCACGCGCCCTCCATATTGGCCGGCCGCTTGTTTGGGAGCGATCGCCGCCGCGTCGCGCAGCGCTTCCGCGACAATGTGGCGAACGCTTCCGGCGGTATCGTAGAACGGCACCGCTTGGATACGCGGGTGCGACCGAAAGAACTTCCGGCATTGGTCCAGCGCCACCGGATGCGAGAACACTTGCCGTATCGCGTTCCTCTTCACGCCCGGCATGGCAATCAGATTGTGACGGATCCGCAAATAAAACTCGCGATGCACGAACACCTCCCGCGTGAGCAGCAGGTCGAAGTGCTCGGCCACCGATCCGGCGAGCGAATTCTCGATCGGGACCACTGCCGCCTGCACCGAGCCGCTCTCCACTAGGTCGAATACCTCCGCCGACCGGGCGCAGGGAACCACGGTCGCTCCCGCCAGCATGTTCGTGGAAGCTTCGTGGCTAAACGAACCGAGTTCTCCCTGAATCGCAACTTTCATGGTGATGCGCAGAGGATAACAGAGTGCCGACGATGGTTACCGCTCGCCATGCAACTGACCACGCCAAGAACGAGCACAAACGGCAAGACATGGAAGAAGACCAGATCGAAACTGACGAGGACCGTAACCTCGCTTGATCTTCAAGCAACTACGTAACCTTTTTACCAGGCGCCCTTCGTGGCGCCTTTCGTTTTTCGGCGCTCTCGATCAGCAGATTCCCTGCGGTATCAACGTGGAAAGTTGAACCGGAAGGAACGAAGGTAGTTGCGCTGTATTCGGCGATAATGGCGGGACCCCGCAGTCTCGGGCCGGAACGCAAACCTGTTCGCTCATAAAGCGCGGTTGCCGCCGAACGCCCCGAAAACCAGACTCCTCGCTTCTCCATCTTCTTGGGGGAGTTATTCCCCGTCGAGACCAGCCTGGCAGATTCACGTTGCGTCTTGATCCGGGCCCGCACTCGCAGAGTCACCAGTTCGACTTCCCGCTCAGGATGGCTGTAGCCGTAGCGAAAATGATGCTGGCGATGAAATTCGTTCACGAAGTCCGGCGAGAAAGCAATGTTCAACTCGAAGCCTTGTCCACGATAGCGAAGATCGGCGCTCCGCTCGAAGTGCAGTTTGCCGCCCCAGCCTTCATCTCGAAATTCTCGTTTCGCTCTCTGCTCCAAGGCCGCAAATTGCTTGCGGATTGGCGCGGTGGAAGGTTTCGGGCCCATGCTCTGGACCACGGTCCGCGAATAATCCTTGACCACATCGCTGACCAGAATGCCGTAGGCGGAAAGCGCNNCCCGGCATCGCCGGAACGATGACCTGGGGAATGCCCAGCGCCTGCGCGAGCTCGCAGGCGTGCAGACCGCCTGCCCCGCCGAACGCGACCAGAGCAAAATTTCGCGGATCGTGACCACGTTCGATGGAAACCACGCGCAGCGCCCGCTCCATGTTGGCATTCACCACCCGGATGACACCCTCCGCAAATTGCTCCAGTGACAGTCGCGAGCCCTGGGCTTTCAGCCATTCGCGAGTGAGGGCCTGGGTGCGCTCGAAGTCCAGAGTGAATTCTCCGCCGAGAAATAAGTCCGCCTGCAAACGTCCGAGCAGCAGATTGGCATCGGTCACGGTGGGTCGAGTTCCACGCCCGTAGCAGATGGGGCCGGGATCGGCGCCCGCGGATTCAGGTCCGACCCGCAACGCTCCGCCAGCGTCAAATCGTGCCAGCGAGCCGCCGCCAGCGCCCACGGTGTGGATGTCGAGCATGGGCACGCGCACCGGCAAGCCTGCCACTTCCGCCTCATTGCTGGGCCTGGGCTCGCCGCTCACCAACGCGACGTCGGTTGACGTGCCTCCCATGTCGAACGTGATCACCCGCTCGAAGCCGCTGCGGCGGGCCATGGCGGCAGCCCCGACCACTCCTCCTGCCGGCCCGGACAGTACCGTTCGCACCGGCTGGTGCGCCGCCGATTCCAGGGAAGTGATGCCACCGCTGGATTGCATCACGAACACCCGCGATGCCTTGGCGCCTGGCTGGCCGCGCTGCCGCAGTCGCGTGTCCAGGCGCTGCAGATAGCTCTGCATGATGGGCTGCAGGTATGCGTTGACCACCACCGTACTGGCGCGTTCGTACTCGCGAAACTCCGGCAAGATCAAATGCGAGAGGGACAGGGGCAGGCCAAGCTCTTCCAGCACCCGGCCGATCGCACGCTCGTTGTCGGGATTAGCAAAGGCGAACAACGTGGAGACGGCGATCGACTCGGCCCCACTGGCATGGACATCGCGCGCCAGCAGCCGGAGGTCTTGCGCTGAGGGCCGTTGCAGGACTTCGCCCTCGCAACTTACACGTTCCGGCACGCCGAACCTCATTGCCCGTTCTACCAGCGGAGGCACGCGCTGAAACGTAAGGTCGTAAAGCCGGGGTCGCGCCTGCCGTCCAATCTCGATGATGTCCTCGAATCCAGCGGTCGTAACCAACGCCACCCGCGCGCCCTTGCGTTCCAGCAGGCTGTTGGTGCCCACGGTCGTCCCATGCAGCAGCACGATCTCGCCCCAGCAGCCGCTGCGCGAAACCGCTTCGGCAATGGATTGCGAAGGGTCCTCCGGGGTGGAGAACACCTTCACCATGCGCAACCGGCCGCGTTCGATCCAAACGCAGTCGGTGAAAGTTCCGCCGGTATCCACGGCTATGCGGGAGGGTGCCTTCGAAGTGTGTTTGCGCGAAGCGGACATGGTCGAGCGAACACCAGCGCGGAGAATCGCCGATTTTAGCACGCGCCTTCCGGCCGCTACAGCGGTTTGCCCATCAGGAATGCATCCAGCGAGTGGGTGGCGTAGTAGCCGGGCAGGGTGCGCAATATCTGATAGCCCAGCTTGCGGTAGAGCCGCAAGGCGGGCTCGTTATTGACTGCCGTTTCCAGGTATACCTCGTTGCAACCGAAGCAGCGTAACCGGTGCTCACATTCCTGCATCAGCAGGGACCCCAGTCCCAGCCGGCGCGCTGCGGGAACAATGTCGAGGGTCAGAATGCGGCCCGCTTTTCCACGGACCGGGTGAGCAATGATGAAGCCGGCAGTTGCCTGTGTCCTTGCCGCAGTTTCCGGCAGCGCCACTCCAGGGACGCGAGAATTCGTTCCATTGCACGAATGGAGCGCGGAGACAGTGAGTTTCTCCTGGTCATGTAGTTCGTCAAAATCAGCCACCAGCGTTATCGCGTTACGCCGGGTGATGAAGCCGCTCAGTTCCATCTGGGTGTAGGAGATGCCTTGCGGAAAGCAGAGTTGGTCGATTTGCCACAAGCGCTCGAAGTCGGCGGCGCGATAGTCGCGGAGATGGAATTGCACGTCAGCAGTTTGGGGCTTCCATGGCAAGCCGCGCAAGTGTTGCCCGCGGGCCGGCCAAGCTTCAGTCGTGCCGATACGACCGTGGAGAGTTGGGCTTCATAGCGTGTGTGAGAGTTCCTTCTAATTTGCCGCAGTAGAACGATTGCGCAAAATCGAGCCCCGCAGCCGGGGTCCCCAATTCGCGCCGGTTTTGCGCGAAATGGGGTGGAGGAGGGGCGAAATTGCTGTTAGCCCAGGGCGTAAGTGAGTGCGTGAGAACTCACTTTTCGAAAATGCGGTGGGAGAAGCAAACCTAGAATGGCCA
>PLBW01000037.1 GCA_003135475.1 Acidobacteriaceae bacterium | reverse complement strand
GTGACCGAGATGCTGCGCAAGAAAGGTGTCGTCGGCAAGTTCGTGGAATTCTTTGGCCCCGGTCTGCACAACCTGCCGCTCGCCGATCGCGCCACCATCGCCAACATGTCGCCGGAATACGGCGCGACCTGCGGCATCTTCCCGGTGGACGAAGAGACGCTGCGCTATCTCCGCCTCAGCGGACGCACTGAAGAACACATCAGTATCGTCGAGGCCTACTTCAAGGAACAGGGACTGTTCCACACCGCCGACACGCCTGAGGCGGAATACACCGACGTGCTGGATTTCGACCTGGCAACGGTTGAGCCGAGCATCGCCGGACCCAAGCGTCCACAAGACCGCATAGCGCTGTCGGCGGCTGCGAAATCATTCGAGCAGGCATTGCCCAGTTTGCTGAAGCCGGGCCAGCAGGTACCCCCCAAGCAGGCTGCCCGCTGGGAGGGTGAAGGTGGACATCCGGCCGGAATGGACTCGCAGGCAGACGTTGTCGAAGAGCACGTGGTGCTGAACCAGGCGCTCACCCACGGCAGCGTCGTGATCGCTGCCATCACCAGTTGCACCAACACCTCGAATCCATCAGTGCTGGTGGCGGCGGGATTGCTGGCGAAGAAGGCTGTCGAGAAAGGGCTGTCGGTGCCGTCCTGGGTGAAGACCTCGCTCGCGCCCGGATCGATGGTGGTCACGGATTACCTTACGCGCTCCGGATTGATGCCCTACCTCGAAAAGCTGAAGTTCCACCTCGTCGGCTACGGTTGCACGACGTGCATTGGTAACTCAGGCCCGCTGCCGCAGGAAGTGTCGAATGTCATCGCGGAGAAAGACCTGGTGGTAGCGTCGGTGCTGAGCGGCAATCGCAACTTCGAAGGCCGTATCAACTCTGAAGTTCGCGCCAACTACCTGATGTCGCCGCCGCTGGTAGTGGCGTTCGCGCTCGCCGGCCGCGCCGACATTGACATGTACAACGAACCGCTCGGCTACAGCACCAATGGCAAACGCACAGCGGTGTACCTGAAGGACATCTGGCCCACGTCGAAGGAAGTAAACGACGTGCTCGCGCAGTACGTCACCGGCGACATGTTCCAAAATGCCTACAGCAAAGTTTTCGAAGGCGATGAACGCTGGCGCAGTCTCCATGTGCCCGAGGGAGAGACCTTCGCGTGGCAGGACAGCTCGACCTACGTGAAGAATCCCCCCTACTTCGACAACATGCCGAAGACGCCTGCGCCGGTGAAGGACATTTCCGGCGCGCGCGTGCTCTGCTATCTGGGGAACAGCGTCACCACCGACCACATCTCGCCCGCCGGTTCCATCAAGCCCAATAGCCCGGCCGGACAGTACCTCATCGCGCACGGCGTCACGGTGGGCGACTTCAACTCCTACGGATCGCGCCGCGGCAATCACGAAGTCATGATGCGCGGCACCTTCGCCAACGTGCGCCTGCGCAACAAGCTCACGCCCGAGCGCGAAGGCGCGTACACCCGTCACCTGCCGGATGGGAAGGAGATGTTCATCTTCGAGGCGTCCGAGAAGTACCGCGCCGACGGCACGCCGCTGATGATACTTGCGGGCAAGGAGTACGGCTCAGGTTCTTCGCGTGACTGGGCGGCGAAGGGGCCAAGATTGCTCGGCGTGCGCGCGGTGCTGGCCGAGAGTTTCGAACGCATCCATCGCTCGAACCTGGTGGGCATGGGCATCCTGCCGCTGCAGTATCTCGACGATGAGACGGCCGAGACTAACGGCCTGACCGGCGAAGAGTCGTTCGACATTGTCGGATTGACCGATGTGCTGAAGCATTTTGCGCCCGGCAAGACCGTGAAGGTGCGCGCCACCAAGGCCGACGGCACGACGACGGGGTTCGACGCCACGGTGCGCATCGACACGCCGCAGGAGGTGCAGTACTACCAGCACGGCGGGATTTTGCAGTATGTGCTAAGGCAGTTGCTGCAGTAGAAGCTGTCGGCTATCGGCTGGGCGCATGTGCCGTTCCTGCGGGACTCAGCGCTTGCCCCTCCCTGAAGGGCGGGGCTAAGATTTTCCGCGCCTGCGGCGCTCGCCCCCTTGCGATTCCAACCGCAATGCATACACCAGCATGACGGGTCAGGGGTTGGCATGGGAAGCCCGGTCGGATCACTCGTAACCGAGCCCCGCCTGCGGGACGAGAAATCCTAGCCCGGCGGTAATCGACATAATCAATCTGTAGCGCGCGACCTTCACCACAACTTTCCCCTTAGAAATGGTATTCTCGAATAACTTTTCGACAGCGGCGTGGGAAACTCACAGGAATTTGACCAACTCTTGTCGCGCAGTCGTGTTTTTATCATGGTGATTCCGAAAACCGAACGTGGGGCAGAAGGGGCGGTGAGGAAACTTCTACTTTCGATGTTGCTGCTAGGCGGGCTCATTCACCCGCTGCTGGCACACGCCGATTCGGCATTGCTCGTAGAAGAGCCCTATGGTCCGTTCGGGGGCGCCGTCCCTACCGGACACGCCGCCATCTACCTGCCCCACGTCTGCGCCGCCACGCCCACCGAATTGCGGCGCTGCAATCCGGGAGAACTGGGGGTTGTCATTAGCCGGTATCGCCACGTCGGCGGCCGCGACTGGCTTGCCATACCCCTTCTTCCATACCTCTATGCGGTGGATCGCATTGCGGATGTACCGGTCTTCGCCAGCCCGGAAACGGTCCGCTCGCTGCGAGCCGAATACCGGCGTGCCCACCTGCGGAACATCGTTCCGGACGCTCCTGGTGGCGGCATACCCAAGGGGGATTGGACGGAGCTATTGGGGAGCTCATATATCCGGCAAATCTATGTCTTTCATTTTGAGACTACGGCGGAACAGGATGAGAAGCTCATCGCTACTCTCAACTCCAGAAATAACCGGTCACACTTCAATTTGTTCTACCGCAATTGCGCCGACTTCTCAGGCAAGGTAGTCGACTTCTATTATCCCGGGGCCACGCGCAGGAGTCTCAGCGCGGACTTGGGAATCACGACTCCCAAGCAACTGGCCAAGTCGCTGGCCAAATACGGCAAACATCACGAGCGGCTGGATCTGACCACCGCCGTGATTCCGCAGGTTCCTGGAAGCGTGGAGCGCAGCCATACGCCGCACGGCGTGGTCGAGACACTCTTGAAAAGCAAGAAATACGCGATTCCTCTGGCGCCGCTGGCGGTCATCCATCCCTTTTTCGCTGCCGGCGTGGTGGTGACTTACTTCTTCTCGGGACGGTTTGTACCCCCGAAATCCTCCGAGGTGCTGAGTGATCCCGAGCAAGTGCAACTGCTGGCTCAACGCTACGCGGGAGCGGTACCTGACGGGCGGGAAATAGCGGTGGGAACCGGGATTTCCGCAGAGCAGCTCCAAAGTGGCTGTATCCAGGATAGAGTGGGCCTTCAGGCGCGGCGGATAAGCTGTTTTGTAAATACGCCGGGGCTGTAAGAGGCTTGCGTCAGTTGGACGCGACGAGTTCGCCAGGCCACTACGAGACGCCCGCTTTCGTTGACATCGAGGCTGAAGCTCTGTTAGTTTCAATAGTTCCACTTGTAGCCTTAGCGCCCTCATTGCGTCTTCAGCATTAGGCATTCACGAACCAGGAATGGACCAGACTCTCAAACAGGTAGGCGAATTACTGCTCGGAGCCGTCCCGACGGTGGTCCTGCTTCTGCTGCTCTATGCCATCTACAGCACATTGCTCCACAAGCCGCTGAAGCGCGCGCTGGACCAGCGTCGCGAGCGCACCGAGGGGGCCTTCCTGAAAGCACGCGCCGATATCGCAGCCGCGGAAGCCCGCACCCAGGAGTACGAGCAGCGCTTGCGGGAGGCGCGCCTGGTCATCTTCAAAGCGCAGGAAGCCCGCCGCCAGCGGGCCCAGCAAGCTCGTGCCGATGCCGTTCTGCAAGCACGCACCCGGGCCCAGCAACAGGTCCGCGAAGCGCGCGCCGCCATGGAGCAGGACATGGCTGCAGCGCGAGGAGGATTACAGGCGGAGACCGAGCGACTGGCGGCAGAGATCATCCGCACCATTCTGCGGCCTGCGGGAATGTCTCCCGTGGCAGGCGGTCAAGCGTGATGAAGCCTGCAACCCGCCTCGCGGCCCTGAGTTTTCTGTTCGTAGTTCTTGCGTTCGGCGCGCTCGCCGCGCAGCAGCCGGCTGGATCTTCCTCGTCGTCCTCTTCCTCCGCCAACCAGACGCAAACTGCCTCGGCGCAGCAGCAGCCCTCGCACAATCCCGACACGGCGACCAGCGAAGAGCTGACTGGCGCCGCCAGCGGCGAGGCTGGGGAGAAGGAAGAAAATACGCAATTCAAGTACTCCAAGTCGGTCGTGTGGATGGGCCACCTCGTGGGACTCAGTCCGCGCGCCAGCTACCTGGTTTACTGGTTCCTCAATTTTGTTCTGGTGGTCTTGTTCTTTGGCTTCCTTTTTCGTTCGTCGGTGCCCCGGATGTTTCGCGATCGCACCGCAGCCATTCAGAAGGGCATACGCGAGGCGCAGGCCGCAAGTGCCGAAGCGGCGCGGCGTTTGAGCGATATCGAAGTCCGCCTGGCGAAGCTGGACACCGAGGTGGCGGAGATTCGGGCGTCGGCCGAAAACGAGGCTGCGGCCGAAGAACAGCGCATCCTCCAGGCCGCCGAGGAAGACAAGCGCAAGATATTGGAGTCGGTGGAGACCGAGGTCGGCGCCATCGCGCGCAATGCCCGCCGCGAATTGAAGACCTACGCTGCCACCCTGGCGGTTGATCTGGCGTCGCGCAAGATTAAAGTGGACGACACCACCGATCAGGCGTTGCTGCGTGAGTTCGTGGGCCAACTGGGAAAGGACGGCAAGTAAGTATGGCCGCCATTACCAGCCGATACGCCCGCGCCCTGGTAGAGGTTGTCCTCGAGCAAAAGATTGCTCCCGACGTCGCCCGGCAGCAACTGAATGCCATCGTGGATGCGGTCCACCAAAGCAGCGACCTGCGCCGCGTGTGGGAATCGCCAGCCGTTTCGGCGGAGCAGAAACGGGCAGTCCTGGATGCCCTAGTTGGGCAAATTGGCGCGGCCAAGCCGATCCGCAATTTCATCGCGATCCTCATCGATCACCGGCGTATTGCGATGCTGGATGACGTGGCCAAACATTTTGACAGTGAATTGAACGCCCAGTTGGGATTGGCGGAAGCGGAAATCTCCAGCTCCCGCCCGCTTTCCGCGGACGGGCAGCGCCAGTTGGAATCGCAGTTGGAGCGTTTGACCGGCAAGAAAGTGCGCGCGACCTACTCCTCAGATCCCGAACTTCTGGGCGGAGTTGTGGTCCGCGTGGGCAGCACGATTTACGACGGCTCGGTGCGCGGTCAGTTGGAGAAGATGAAACAGGACCTCATTACCGCGTAATCGCGGTTCGTAAAATTTATTAGCAATACTGGAATTTAATTCTATGGCGCAGATCAAAGCAGACGAGATCACGAAACTCATCCGCGAGCAGATCGACAACTACGAAACCAAGATCACCGTCGATGAAGTCGGCACCGTGATGTCCATTGGCGACGGCATTGCCCGCGTGTATGGGCTCGACAAGGTCATGGCCGGCGAACTTCTCTCCTTCCCCCACAATGTTGCGGGCCTGGCCATGAACCTGGAAGAAGACCAGGTTGGCGTGGTGCTGCTGGGCGAATACACGCAAGTGGAAGAGGGCGACGAAGTCAAGCGCACGGGCCGCATCATGAGTGTGCCGGTGGGCGATGCGATGATTGGCCGCGTGGTCAACGGGCTCGGCGTGCCCATCGACGATAAAGGTCCCGTCAATACCGACAAGTACATTCCGGTTGAGCGCCTGGCGCCCGGCGTGATCGACCGTCGGCCGGTGAAAGAGCCGATGGCCACCGGGCTGAAAGCCATCGACTCGATGATTCCGATCGGGCGCGGTCAGCGCGAATTGATTATCGGCGATCGCCAGACCGGCAAGACCGCGGTCGCGCTCGACACCATCATCAACAGCAGGGGCCGCGACCTGATCTGTATCTACTGCGCCATCGGTCAGAAGCGTTCCTCGGTCGCGCACGTGGTAAAGACGCTGGAAGATTTCGGGGCGATGGACTACACCATCGTGGTTTCGGCGTCGGCCTCCGATCCCGCTCCCATGCAGTACATCGCGCCCTACGCCGCCTGCGCCATCGGTGAGTACTTCCGCGACAACGGAAAGCACGCGCTGTGCATTTACGACGATCTGTCGAAGCACGCTGTGGCCTACCGCGAAATCTCGCTGCTGCTGCGCCGTCCGCCCGGACGCGAAGCTTATCCCGGCGACGTGTTCTATCTCCACTCCCGTCTGCTGGAGCGCGCCGCCAAGCTCAACGACGAGCTCGGCGGCGGTTCCCTGACCGCTCTGCCCATCATCGAGACCCAGGCGGGCGATGTTTCCGCCTACATTCCGACAAACGTCATCTCCATCACCGACGGCCAGATTTATCTGGAGACCGACCTCTTCAACTCCGGCGTACGTCCGGCTGTGAACGTCGGCTTGTCGGTCAGCCGCGTCGGTGGCAACGCGCAGATCAAGGCCATGCGGCAGGTTGCCGGCACCTTGCGATTGGACTTGGCGCAATACCGCGAACTGGCGGCGTTCTCGCAGTTCGGCAGCGACCTCGATAAGGCGACCCAGGCGCAGCTCGCCCGTGGAGGCCGTCTGACCGAGCTCCTGAAGCAGGGCCAGTATCAGCCCCTGCCGTTCTCCAAGCAGATTCTCATCATCTATGCCGGGACCCAGGGCCTGCTCGACGACATGCCAGTCGATCAATTGGGCGAGTTCGAAAAGGGTCTGTACAACTACGTCGATACCACAAATCCTGGCGTGCTGAAGTCAATCGAGGACAAGAAGATCCTCGATGACGATCTGCGCGCCGCCCTGACCAAGGTCATCAAGGAATTCAAGGAGCGCTTTGCCAGCGAGCGGCAGGCTGTAGCGAAGGCGAGCGCCTAAGACCACATGGCCAACATACGCGACATTCGGCGGCGCATCCGCAGCGTGAAGAACACGCGCCAGATCACCAAGGCCATGAAAATGGTNNCGTCCCTACGCGCAGATGCTGGTCAACGTGCTGACCTCGGCGATGGACCGCGCCGACGTGATCGATCCCGTTACCGGCTCGCCCAAGCATCCGCTGCTGGCGGTCCGTCCCGAGAACAACATTCTGCTGGTGCTGGTGACCGGCGACCGCGGCCTGGCAGGCGCGTTCAACTCCAACGTCCTGAAAGTAGTAACCAAGTTCCTGCAATTCTTTTCCGATAAGAACGTTGACATTCTGGCGGTCGGCCGCAAAGGGCGCGACTTCCTGCGCCGCCGCTATCCGGTAGGCAAGCCGGGCGAGCCGGAACGCGCCGGGCAGACACAAGTTGTCGGCGAACACCTGAACCTGCTGGCCAAGGTGGAGTACGAATCGGTGGATGAGATTGCGGACCGCATCGCCAAGGCCTACGTGGATGAACAGATCGACTCGGTGTATGTCATTTTTAACGAGTTCAAGTCGGTGATCTCGCAGCGGCTGATCGCGCAGCGGATTCTGCCGGTGCAGGAAATTGGACGTCGTGAAGTTGCCCTGACGGAAGAGTTCTCCCTGGAACAACGCGAGCGTATGGGAGAGGCGGCCCGCGCGGCGGGAATCAGCCTGGAAGAACCGGGTACGACCGAGGCGGAGCAGGAAGCCGCGAAGTTCGGCGCCGCGCCCGTGGACTACATCTACGAGCAGCCCGCGGAGGAGCTGTTCGCCGACATCCTGCCGCGCTACGTGGCCATGGAGCTTTTCCAGGGACTGCTGGAATCGGTGGCTGCCGAACATGCGGCCCGCATGACGGCGATGGATTCGGCGACCAACAACGCCAATGACGTGATCGATTCCCTGACCCTGACCATGAACCGGGCGCGCCAGGCCGCGATCACCAAAGAGATTATCGAGATTGTGAGCGGCGCAGCAGCGTTGTAGGGCAGGGGCTAGGGATTAGGGGCCAGGGATTAGTGGATAGTGGCTAGTCTCAAGCATTGTCCCGGCAAACGGACATCTTGCTAAGAGCTAATGGCTAAGAGCTAAGAGCTAACGAAAAGCAAAGAGCGGAATTCACATGGCAGAAAATATCGGACACATTATTCAGATCGCGGGTCCTGCGGTGGACGTGCAGTTCTCCGAAAAGGCGTTGCCGCCCATCTATTCGGCGCTGCGCGTCACCAGTGACGGCTTCACCGTCCCGCAGCCCATCAACGTCATCCTCGAAGTGGAGCAGCAACTCGGCGAAGGCCGCGTGCGTTGCGTTGCCATGCAGCCCACCGAAGGCATGGTGCGCGGCATGAAGGCCCTCGACCTGGGCGGCCCCATCACCGTGCCGGTTGGCCGTGGGACCCTCGGCCGCGTGCTCAACGTTATTGGCGAGCCCGTGGACAAGCTTGGCCCGGTGCCGTTTGACAAGCGTATGCCCATCCATCGCGAGGCGCCGGCGTTCGACGAACAGTCCACCGAGATGGAAATGTTCGAGACCGGCGTGAAGGTCATTGACCTGATCCAGCCGTTCCTGAAGGGCGGCAAGATCGGCCTGTTCGGGGGCGCCGGCGTCGGCAAGACCGTCGTCATCATGGAACTCATCAACAACGTGGCCCTTAAGCACGGCGGCTTCTCGGTGTTCGCCGGAGTGGGCGAACGCACCCGCGAGGGCAACGATCTCTGGCTGGAAATGCAGGAGTCGGGCGTAGTCAACATCAAGGAGCCCGCGAAGTCCAAGGCTGCGCTTATTTACGGCCAGATGACCGAGCCGCCCGGAGCGCGCTTACGCGTGGCCCTGACCGCGCTGACCGTTGCCGAGTACTTCCGCGACGAAGAGGGTTCCGACACGCTGCTCTTCATCGACAACATTTTCCGTTTCACCCAGGCGGGCTCGGAAGTCTCCACCCTGCTGGGCCGTATGCCCTCCGCCGTGGGATATCAGCCCAACCTGGCCACCGAAATGGGCGAGTTGCAGGAGCGCATCACTTCCACCAAGAAGGGCTCAGTGACGTCGGTGCAAGCCATTTACGTGCCCGCCGACGATTTGACCGATCCGGCCCCGGCCACAACCTTTGCTCACCTGGATGCGACCACCGTGCTTTCGCGCCAGATTTCCGAGCTGGGCATCTATCCTGCTGTCGATCCGCTGGCTTCCACCTCGCGCATTCTCGATCCGCGCGTCGTCGGCGAGCAGCACTACAACACCGCGCAGGCCGTCAAGCGAGTGTTGCAGAGCTACAAGGACCTGCAGGACATCATCGCCATTCTGGGTATCGACGAACTTAGCGAAGACCAGAAGCTAACGGTGTCGCGTGCCCGCAAGGTGCAGAAGTTCCTCTCGCAGCCCTTCTATGTGGCCGAGCAGTTTACTGGTCTCGAGGGGCGCTACGTCAAGATCGACGACACCGTACGCAGCTTCCAGGAAATTGTGGACGGCAAGCACGACGACATTCCCGAGCAGGCCTTCTACATGAAGGGCTCGATCGACGAAGTGCTGGAAGAAGCCGAGAAGATGAAGGTGGCGCAAGCGTAATCTGCCATGGCTGACACGCTGCATTTACAAATCGTGACTCCCGATCGGCTCCTCGTCCGTGAGGATTGCGACCAGGTCCAGATACCCGGCAAGAACGGGGAACTGGGCATTTTACCGGGACACGCGCCGCTCATTACCGAGCTGCAAATTGGTGAGATCAGCTATCGGGCAGGCACAACGACGCAGTATCTGGCCGTCGGATGGGGCTTCGCGGAAGTTTTGCCGGACAAGGTGACGATTCTTGCCGACGTCGCGGAGCGCGCTGAGGGCATTGACGTCAAGCGTGCGCAGGAGGCGAAGGCCCGGGCCGAGGAAGCTCTGCGCCAGGGCGCTGCCGATCTCGACTATGACGCGACTCTCTACGCGCTGCGCCGCGCCGAAGTTCGCCTGGCGGTCGCCGCCCGCGCGGGACAGACCGCAGCCGCGCATTAGCGCGTCGCTGGAAATTTATTCTGCCGCGCCGGAAAGGACATCCAGCGCGGCTTTGTCTTTAGGCTCTTTCATGGACAACTGGGAAAGACAAGTTCTTCTTTTGTGTTGAAGTTGAAGTACGCCAGAACCCACCCTTGGCCTGATCGGTAAACAACAAACTTGGCGAAGAGCGGCCCTTTCTCGAAGTCTAGGACCAAATAAACCACCCGCGTTTTGGGCGAGAGGTCTGTGGTGCTTACGATCTCAAACGCCCGATATGCACCGTAGAATTCTTGAATTTGCCGCAAGAGGTTTGCCTGGCTGATCGCGTCCTTACTTCCATCTATCGCGCTACCCTTAGAGCGGTTCCAGAGTAGTTA
>PLBW01000161.1 GCA_003135475.1 Acidobacteriaceae bacterium | reverse complement strand
ACGTGAGCCGTCTCCGCCGCGAATCGCCGGAGATGATTGACGCGTTCGAAACTGTGCTTGCTCCCAATTACGAAAACGAACACGAAGATGTCAGCATTATCGCCTGCGGGCCGATGGTTCCCGAGGCCATGCGCGCGGCCTGGATACTGAAGCAGGAGTTCGGCTACGAAACTCGCGTGGTCAACATGCACACCGTGAAGCCGATTGATGAAACGGCCATCGTGCGGGCGGCCAAGGAGACGGGCGTTGTGGTCACCGCCGAGGAGCACCAGATTGGCGCCCTGGCGTGGCGCGTGAGCGGCGTAATCACGGAAAGCCCCGAGTTGATGGGAAGGCCGGTCATCACCGGCGCTATCGGCGTAAAGGACCGCTTCGGCGATTCCGGCGCGCCGTGGGAACTGATTAAGGAGTTCGAAGTCAGCGCCGAGCACATCGCACAGAAGGCCGTGGAGTTGGTCGCCATTGCCAGGATGAAGAAGGAAGAAGAGCGCCTCCAATTGGCGCACTAAGAGTAGCTCTAGCTGAGCGCGCCACCCACGACCGTGTGCAGCACCTCACCGGCTTGAGAGAACACCGCGATGTCGGCATCGGCGCCAGGTTGCAATACGCCCTTTCGATGTTCAATACCCAGCACTCGCGCGGGATTCAGCGTGGCCATGCGGATGCTGTCTTGAAAACTCACTTTCGCAAAACTCATCATGTTCCGAACCGCGCGATCCAGCGTCAAAACGCTGCCGGCCAGTTTCCCATGCGACTCGCAACGGTTGTCGCGGACCTGCACCTCAAACGAACCCAGCCGATAGGTCCCGTCTGGCATGCCAGTCGCGCTGATGCCGTCGGTGATCAGCACCGCGCCCTCCACTCCCTTGCAGCGCACGAACAGGTCGAGAATGATCGGAGCCACGTGGATTCCATCGGCAATGATGTCGGCCGTTAGCCGGCGGTCGGTGAGAATCGCGCCCAACAATCCTGGATCGCGATGATCGAACCTGCGCATGGCGTTGAAAGTGTGCGTCGCGTGATGGGCCCCGGCTTGGATGCCGGCGATCCCCTGCTCCAAGGTGGCATTGGAGTGGCCAACGCTGACACACACTCCGCGACGAGAGGCATCGGCGATAAGAGCAACCGCACCCTCTAGCTCAGGCGCAATGGTGAGCACCCGGATGCGACCTGCGGCTGCATCCCACATTTGGTTGAAAGCTTCGCTCGAGGCTGGTTGCAGGTGGATCCCAGAGTGGACCCCGCGCCGGGCATGGCTGAGGAACGGGCCTTCCAGATGAATCCCCAGCGGCTGCGCGCGAGTGGAATCTCTGCCGCCGTCACCGTCCGCGCGTTCCGCTGCTCTGGCCAAATCCTCAAGAGACTTCAGCGTTTGATCCAGCGGGGCGGTGACGGTCGTCGGACAATAACTGGTGACGCCGTGCCGCACCATCAATCGCTCGATGGCCGCAAGACTCTCATCGCAGCCTTCCATGACGTCGTGCCCAGCGCCACCGTGCACATGCATGTCAATCAGCCCGGGCGTCAGGATGGAATCGCCGAAGTCCACGACTAGCGCCTGAGATGGAATCGACACTGCATCTCTCTTGCCGACGGCCGCTATGATTCCGTGGTCCATCACGAGTGCGGCATCCTCGATGCGCTCAAGCGGAGTAAGCAGTTGCCGGGCTAATAGAATGGTCGACAAGGTATTGGCTTCGATCCTTCAGCGATATGTCTGAGGTTTGAGTGTACGACGCAGCGCGCCATTACCAAAGATGAAGTGTGCGTGGAGTTCGGCTGTGCAGCACCGGCGGCAGCTCTGTTATAATCAGGTTCTGGCGCTGGCGCTGGCTCATCTGCATCAGCCAAGGGATTGAGGCGCCTGCACTGTATTGCATTGTTGACGCAGTTCCTTCCAAGTCGGGGAGTGGCTCAGCCTGGTAGAGCACCTGGTTCGGGACCAGGGGGTCGGAGGTTCAAATCCTCTCTCCCCGACCAATGTTTTCAATAAGTTACAGCCGATTTCTTTCTGAGAATAATTCCAGTGGTGTCGATTTTGTAGCTGTGAAAGCCTCACAGATCAACAAGTGGGCACTGCATACGTACCTGCCCTTGAGCTTTTCATCTGCAGATTCTTCCCGAGTTCGTCTTCAGGGTTACAATTGCCTGTTTATTTGACGACAACATAGAAGGCGACCAGTCCCGTGAGGTGGGGCCTCTCCCATGAAAATTGGATCAATTAAGCCGCAGCTCATTGCACTTCGCGAGTTTTTCAAAACCGAAGCAACGACCCTTCGCATTCCTTCGATTCAACGGCAGTTCGTTTGGGATGCAGAAGACATTAAGGAATTGGTGGACTCCATCATCAGCGGATACCCCATCGGTGCAGTCATCATATGGGAACCCACCTCAAGCTTTCCTAGCGCCCCTCTGGTCGGCAAGGATTACAAGGCCGGCAGACGATACGTTTTGGATGGCCAGCAGCGGCTAACTGCATTAATGCTGATCAAGAATGGCTGGCAGCTTCAGCGCGGCGCAAAGAATATACCCGCGACTCCGATCTCGTATGTTCCTGACAATCGGCGGCTCTACCTTAGCAGCAAGAGGGGTATCGACTTGTCTCTAATCGTGAATGCGACCCTCGGAGATGCGGAGTCGCTAACGACGTTGCAGCGCAGTTACCCTAAGTCTTACAAACAGGCAATCGATGATGTCGGAGAAAAGATTGTTAATTACCAGCTGCCGTTCTATGTACTTAGATCACAGTCCGACAAAGGCGACGAAGGCTATGAACGAATCGCTGAGATCTTTACGCGTGTAAATTCGGCCGGCGTAAAGATTGGCAACCTCGAAATGTTTTTGTCCTTTTTTGCTGCTGCATTCGCAAAAGAACACAAGGATCGAATCATAAGCATGCATGAGAGGTTTAGTGAACACTTCGAGCTTGACCTGGAACCCATCGTTCGCCTTGTCTTTTCCCGCATGGGACTTAATCAAAACCAAATCACCAAGGTCCAGTCCTTCAGGAAGTCGCTGGAGAAGTTGAAGACTAGATTTGCAGGTCAGAAACGGGAGGTAGGGCACATTCTCGATCGGGCCGAGTTGGCAATTCTGGTTACTACAAAGCTGCTTGAGGAGGAGTTTGGTGCTTCGACGACACAGTACATACCTTCTCAGAACGCTTTGCTTCCGCTTTTCGATGCGGTCCTGCAGTATGGCTACAGGGCGACCACCGAAATTCCTTCGAAAGAAAAGCGTAACCTGTTGAAATGGTTCTTGGTCGCGTCTTTCAACGGCAGCTATTCCACCTCCGCCAATCACAAGCTAGAGGAAGATCTGACTACGATTAGGGCTGCAAAGACGTTTCCTGTGGAGAACCTTCTGGCTGCTCTAAACATCCGGGCGCCGCATCGAAACAGAATTGAAAAAAATGACGTACTCGATGCTTACACGAACGTTCTTCGGGGCCGAACTGGTAAAGAATACTTAATGTTGTTAGATGTGCTACTTCATCGCGCAAAGGCGACTGATTGGTCAGGAAAGCCAATGATCAGCGAGGACTCTGCCGTGCACCACATCTTCCCGCGAGAGTTTCTAAAGGAGCACGGCGAAACCAGGGAGGAGATGATAAATTGCATCGCCAACCTTACCTTGATATCGCCCTCAGTGAATTCAGAAATTGGGGAGACTCCGCCGGACGAATACCTGACTCGCTTTGGCGAGCAGGTTCTGCGAGATCACTTGATTCCAACCACTCCCAAGCTGTGGAAGTTCAAGAGCTTTGACCAGTTTTTGGAAGTGCGCCTAAAGCTGATATGGAGTCACACTCGATCGCTGCTTGAGGAGCTTGAGGGTACCAGCAAACGGGCAGCTACAGTGGGATCATGAAGTTACAGCGGAGCCTTCTGCAATTCGCTTGCATTCTTGGACACCTAAGCCAATCCAGCGGAATTGTGCTCAGGTAGTGATCACCTCGGGGTCCCAGCGTATGGTTCCCGCCCGACCGGTTCACAGTGACGAGCCTTGTATGTTAGTTCCTGTAGGCAATCATCGTTCGCACGAAAACGCATAGTGGTCTTTCAGCAGCATAGGCAGGGACATCTCCCAAGGAGAGTTTCTCTTCCGCATCAGACATATTTGCTCCAGACCCTAACCTTAGAAAGGCCCATCTCAATTCTTGCCCGCCTTTTGGTCCTTAGGTGGTCACCGCAATTCCGGCAAGCTGCGGGCGCACAATACTGCGCCCGTCGGCCGCCGCGCGCAATTCTGCAATGCGCACAGCCAGGTCTGCTTCGGCGCACGCCCGCAGCTTCGCAAGATCCAACTCCCCGTTGCCGCTGCTTCCGTCCGGCACTGATAGAAGATGCAGGTCGTGCCGTTCATCCTCTGGATGGACGGATCCTAAGCTGTCGACATTCACTCGATGGTAGTACTGCCTTGGCTTATCCGAATCTGAATGTGCCGTGATGAGCCAACGGGCTGAAAGAGACTCCGACTTCCCGTCTCCAGGGAGCAGAGCAACCACCCCTTGCCACGACGGCGACTTCAAATATGCGATTAACGCGTCGATGAGAGGATGACCTAAACCCAAAAACTCAATCTTCTTGCGCCGCATCGCGATGCCACGATCGAACGTGACCTGATCATATCGAGCTAGCAAAGACGCAGAACGACCGAGCAGACAGGCAGGGGTTTCCACCCGGTATACTTCGTCGCCAACGGGCACAAATGCACCGCCCAGCCGCAGTATCGCCTTTTCTGCAAATCGCTTCAAATCCTCCAAATTGAACTGTCCGCGGAGTTCGTGATAATGCTCCAAATCGAAGCGATCCAAGTCCTGCGTCAATGCTCGTAAAGCTTCGCTTGCTTGGCGCGCATGCTCCATGGCCTCGGCGATTTCTGCGGCGGTCCTTCGGTAATCACGATCAACAAGGGCGCGCTTGTAAAGCTCCTGGTAGTTGGGTGATGTGCCGAGGAAGCCGAGCACTTCAGACCTAAAGTCTTCAACGACGTCACCATGTTCATCGATCTTTCCGATCGTCTGCGCGATTTCTAGTAGTTTCTCTTCCAGCAGGAAGTAGATCCTTTCTTCAACGGTATCTTCGGCAACAAGGTTATAAACCTGCACCGTATCCTGCTGTCCGTATCTGTGCAGGCGCCCAATCCTCTGCTCGACGGCCATCGGATTCCACGGCAGGTCGTAGTTGAACATCACACGGCAGACCTGCAAGTTGATGCCTTCGCCCCCTGCGGATGTGCTGATCAGAAACTGCGCACCATCGGGGCTCCAGAAGCGTTCGACCGCAGCGATTTTGTCATCCAATGGGCCTCCGTGCAGCAACGCGATCTTCCCGTCACCATAAAGGCCCTTCAGGGCATCGAACAGATACTCTTGCGTCTCGCGATACTGCGTGAATATCAGAAACTTTTCTTCTGGGAGTTCTCGCCGGATTTCCTCGATTGCCCGGACCAAAGTGTCGAACTTTCTATCTGTGCTATCAGGAACCAGGCCGATCAGCTTCCGCACTTTGTTGGCCTCGTCAGGAATCTCGGCATCGGCGTATAGCGCGCTCTCAAATTCCTCCTCAGCATCGAGAGCCCACTCGGTTATTTCCTCATCCAGCCGTCGAGCGAGCCGCTGCTTCACCTGAAGCACACATTTCTCGGCGTCCCCGCGAGCCGTTGGCGACAATCCGAGTATCTCGGATGCTAGCCTTAGCATCTCGTCCTGAAGCGCAAACCAGTGCTGAGCCGTATCGGGCGATGTATGGCCCTTGGCCCGAGCCGCGTCGACCGTCAATTGCTTTCGCGCCAGAAGCACCAAGAGCCGGCGCCGAAGTGCCTGTTTTATTGCACGAGGGCTGGAAGACATGATCTTCTGAAACGTTGCCATCACAAAGCCGATCGCGCGCTGTTCGGTGGTCGTTCTGGACTGACCAACACCGGCGATTCCGTAGCCCTCGCGTAGGTACTCAGTGAGCTTGTCGTAGAAGCTCCGCTCAGCGACACCTAGAGAAAACTTCTGCGAGTGCACCAGCCTGCGCATGAAGATAGGCCGTCCGAGCGCGTCGGTCACTTCGCGCTTAATCCTGCGGAACATGACTCGATTCAACAATCCCCGGTTGTCGAGCATCGCTTCGGCTGACTCGAAGAGCTCGTCATCTAACAGCCGAATCAGCGACCAAAACTGGTATTGGTCTCCCTGATGGGGAGTCGCAGATAGAAAGAGGAGACTTCGCGTATGACCACGCAACGCTTCCGCAAATCTGTAGTTCTGGGTGACTGTCTTGCCTTTGTTACGTCTCGTCAAGTGATGAGCTTCATCGAAAACCACAAGGTCCCACTTGGGGCCGGCCAAAAGCCGATCTAGATGTGGTGGCCTTTTTAACTTGTCAATTGAGGCGATGACCTGGACATGCCGCTCCCATGCGGTCACTCGGTCTGCGATGAAGTCGCGTCCGACGATTTCGAAGTCGAGCCGAAAACAGTCGTTCAGTTCCTGTTGCCAGTTGCGTGTGAGGCCAGCCGGACAGATGATCAGCACACGTGCGATCTCGCCACGCGCGACCAGCTCTCGGATAATCATTCCGGTCTCGATCGTCTTGCCAAGCCCCTGTGCTCCGCAAAAACCTCTGCCGGTTCAAGCAACGATCTCGTCCAGCCAATATTCGTGATGTAAGCCGCCCAGAACCTCCATCACTCTGATCTCGCAGTCCCGTGGCAGTCTGTGCCTGTGCGTCGTTGGTCGTCGTCGCGGTCTGTCCGACGTTTTCTCAGGAAACGCTGGCCCCAAACTGGAGTGTGGGCGTCCTTGGTTATAGTGCGTGATCCAGCATTGCAGGCTTCGCCGCAGATGCCGCTCGTTCAGCGGAATCATGAAATCCAAGCATTCGCGCCGCACCGTTCCGATCAGCCGTTCGCAATACGCATTCGCCTTTGGCGCGCGCACCGGCGTCCGCAATACCCTGAGCCCAAACGAACTCTTGAGCTCCTCATCCAGCCCGGCTGAGAAAATCGAATCGCGGTCATGGATCAAGAACTGGTAAGGATGGTCGCTTGGAATGGCTTCTCGCAGCTGCTGCAG
>PLBW01000068.1 GCA_003135475.1 Acidobacteriaceae bacterium | reverse complement strand
GGCGAGCGGTTGGCCGTGCCTTCGTTGATGCTTCTGCAAGCACCTATCTTTCACGGCCATGCCTTCTCGCTTTATCTTGAGTTGGAGCAAGCGGCGCAGACGGAAGAGTTGACGGCAGCGCTTTCCGGCGATCACGTCGACCTGTTGCAAAGCGCAGATGAATCGCCGAGCAACGTCAATGCTGCGGGACAGGAGCAAATCCAGATATTTGCGCGTCGCGATTCGCAACGGCCTAACGGCTTCTGGCTATGGGCCGCATCGGACAATCTGCGGATTGCGGCCCTGACGGCAGTAGAATGCGCCGAGAGCATGATCGCCGCTCGTCCGCGAGGGACCGTCCAATGACTGCATTTCAAGTCGCGCGCCGGACAATGCTTGCCGGCATCGCTGTGCTGCTGCTCGCCACCGGGGGTTGCGGTTATCACACGGGTGGCCAGGCGGTCCGCTTGCCCACCGACCTTCATACCCTGTATGTGCCGACCTTCATCAATGGAACGTCAATCTACCGCATCGAACAAACCATCACGGAAGACGTCATTCGCGAATTACACGACCGGACCCACTACCGCGTCGTGACCACCAATGCGGATGGCGCCGCCGATGCCACCCTGAACGGAACGGTCACTTCTGCCATCATATTTCCGATGACTTACGATCCTGCCACGGGGCGCATCTCCTCGGGCATGGTGTCGGTCTCGATGAGGGCGTCGCTGGTCACCAGCAAGGGCAAGGTACTCTGGGAGAATCCCAATTATGTTTACCGCGAGCAGTACCAGGTTTCGCGGGATGCTCCCAGTTTTCTCGAGGAAGAGGAGCCGGCCTTGGGCCGCATTGCCCAGAGTTTTGCCAAGACGCTGGTCAGCGACATCCTGGAGGCCTACTAAGTGCGCAGTTTTGCCGCTTCGGACCGCTTCGTNNTGCCGCGACGCCATCCTGCAACACCTGGTGCCGGCGGAGGTGCGGGAACTCAGCGTCTATGACATGGACCTGAGCGAGGTGGAACTGCAGCACATTCTCGATCAAGCCCGCACTCCATCTCTGATGTCGCCCTTCCAGGTTTTCTTCATTCGTGGCGTCAAGCATCTTTACGGGCGCGGCAAACACGACGACGAATTCGCCGCCATCGAGGATTACTTCAAAGACCCCAACCCGGATGCGCTGCTCATCTTCGTGGCCGACCACATCAACATTCCCACCGACGTGCGCCGCATGGACCTGACCGACAAAGACCGCTACGAGCGCATCCGCGAAACCCTGGGCGAGTATTGCAAGCTGCTCGAGTTCGCCCGCGTGGACGAAGGCGACGCGGTGAAATGGGCGATGGAAACCGCCAGCGCCGAGGACGTGAAGCTGGACAACGATGCCGCGCGCGAGTTGGTGGACTCGCTCGGAGGCGACATGATGATGGTCGCCAACGAACTGGAGAAGCTGGTTCTCTTCGTCGGCGACAAGAAACGGATTACTCTGGGCGACGTCGAGACTTTGGTTCTCGCTGCCAAGCAACGCTCGTTTTACGAATTGACCGACGCCATCTCGGCCCGCGACCGCGCCCGGGCCTTGGGAGTGCTCGACGCCATCCTGAGCACCGGCGACGGCGACGAAGCGGCCATCGGCCACATCTACATGCTGGCGCGTACCTTCCGCCAGATGCTGGTCATCCTGGAGCGGAATGTGCGCGACTCGCGCGCGTTGTGGCAAGTCCTTTGGCAGGGGTTCCGCATTCCGCCGTTCGCCGCGGAAGACATTATCCGGCAGGCGCGGCGCTACAAGTCGCGTCGCGAACTGACCAGCGCCATCCGCCGAGTGGCGCGTGCCGACCTGGCTCTGCGCTCCAATCCTCCTAGCAAGCGGCTGATCCTGGAGAACCTTGTTCTTGACCTGACCGCTGAACCGAAGTTGCCGGAGGCTGGCTGGCTGCAAGGCGAGCTGCCGGTGTAGTGGTCACAGTCGCGACAGCGCCAATCGGGCGGCGTTGTAGCCACACATGCCGTGCACCCCGCCGCCCGGTGGAGTGGAAGACGAGCACAGATAGATATCGCTGGCCGAAGTTGCATATTGCCGCCGTGTCGGGCGAAACAGGAATTGCCGCAGATTCATCGCTCCCCCACCGATGTCTCCGCCCACCAGATTAGCGTCCATGCTTTCCAGCGATGCCGGAGTCAGTACCCGCCGCGCCAGGATGCAGTCGCGGAACCCCGGCGCGAAACGCTCAATCTGCGCCTCCAGGCGGTCAAGCATGTCGAACTGCGAACCGTTGGGCACGTGGCAATAAGTCCACGCGGTGTGTTTCCCTTGCGGAGCGCGCGTTGGGTCGAACAAACTTGGCTGTGCCAGCAAAACAAACGGGCGCTCGGCATGGTGTCCATGCCGCATGGCTTCCTCCGACGCAGCAATCTCTTCCAGTGTGCCTCCCAGATGCACGGTTGCGGCGCGCAAACATTCGGCGGCCCTCCAAGGAATCGGGCTCGACAAGGCATAGTCAACTTTGAAGACGCCGGGGCCGTAACTGTACCTCTCCAGCTCATGCCGATACGACGGAGACAGCCGCTCGCCCGCCATCCCCAGCAACTGGCGCGGAGTCACATCACACAGGGTGACATCATACTCACCCATCGCGGCGAGGCTCTCAATGCGGGTGGATGGCTGAAGCGTGCCTCCCAGTCCGGCAAGATATCCGCAGAGCGCGTTGGTGATGGATTGCGCGCCACCGCGCGGGATGGGCCATCCCACGGCATGCGCTGCCGCGCCCAGCATCACCCCAAAGGAGGCACTCAGCGGCTCGTCGAGTGCAAGAACGGAATGGGCCGCCAGTCCGGCGAAGAGCGCCTTGGTTCTGGCGTTGCGAAACCAATGTTCGGCAATCGCGATCGCCGACGGAAATCCGACCAGCCCCAAATGCGCGAGCAGTATGGGATGCCGCGTAAGCAAATGGACCGGCCGCAGCACTTCGGGAGCGAGTTCAGCCCAGTGCTGGGCAAACGGACCCATCAGCCTGCGCCACTGTTTGCCATCTTCCCCAAGCGCAGCTTCCGCAGCGCCAAGATCGCGCTCCAACATTACCGCTGTACCGTCGTCGAGCGGATGCGCCAACGGCGCCGGCGGATGGATCCATTCCAGGCCATGGTCGCGCAAGGGCAGCGAAGAGAAGAATGGCGATCCCGCAGCCATCGGGTGCACTGCGGAACCGAAGTCGTGGAGGAAGCCGGGCAGGGTCAGCTCCATGCTGCGCGCGGCGCCGCCGGGCTGCGCCTCGGCCTCGAATACATCCACTTGCAAGCCTGCTTGGGCGAGGACGATGGCCGCCGCCAGACCGTTGGGGCCTGCGCCGATCACAGCGGCTCGTCGTGGGGTCGCAGGCATAGGGAATAGTTTAGCTTGCTGCTTGCGCCAATCCAATAAGCGATGCACTTCGGCGGAAAGGACGTGGCTGGCACTCGTCGGCTAGTGTTACTGCCGCGGCGGCAGCGGTTCCGGCCACTGCACCACGCCAACCTTGCCGTCGGGAGTGCGTCCCAGCACCGGAGCGTACAGTCCGATCAGCTTCCGCTTCCACCACATTCCCGTGGTGCGCTTCTCCTCCAGCGTATTGAACCAATATTGCCAAAGCACAGCGCGAAGCTGCTGCGGGGGAGCCTGGGGGAACGGGTTTCCGGCAAACAGCGCCAGCACGTCCGGAGAGCCGGCCAGCAGACGCTCCTCGGTGCTGGGCACGATCAAGTTCTCGCGCCAGGAACCCAGCGACGCGAACCACAGGTTCCAATCGAAGCGGGGCTGATAGGGCGCATAGATCCCCGGCCGCTGCCTCGGGTCCTGCGGCTTGTAGCGGAACGGATAGGCCACCCAAGTCTGCCCATCGTTCGAGCCTTGGAACTCGATCTCGTAGCGGCCGCGCGTCATCACCGCAAACAGGCCGTAGTGATTGGCGATGCGAAACGGGTCGAGCGCGGCAATCGGCGAGGTGGGCAGCGGCAGGCGGGGGGAAATAATCCAGATCATCGGTACGGTCGTGGCGTAGAAGATCCAGATCAGCATCACGCTGACGAGCGACAGCCGCAGCGCCTGTAAAGGACGTAGCGACTTTCGCTGAGGAAGTGAAGAGTCGGAATCTTGCGATTCCACATGCTTCTCTGGCGGAACGCCGATCCGTTGAGTGATGTAGGTTCGCCACCGCTCCGGCATGATCCGCAGCAAGAAGCGGTCGTCCAACAGGAGGACTCCCAGCGCGAGCACCAGATAGTTCAGGAAGGTGTAATTCGCGGTGAGGATTACGGGAATCTGCCATGCGGTAACGATGAAGAAGCACACGATCCGCCAGCGCCGCGGCAAGAACAGCATAAACACCAGGCCGAGTTCCAGCACCAGCGTGGCGCCGGTGGCAAAGGCGTGGAACCAATGGGGGAGATGCTGCACATACCAGCCAATCCATGTGGGCAGCGGACCGTTCTGGTAGTACTCGTCCATCGCGGTGAAATTGCGCCACTCGGAATCGCCGCTGGCCAGCTTCACCATGCCCGACTCGAAGTAGATGCGGAACCACTCCCATTGCAGCAGAAACAGGCTGGCACGAGGAGGCGGATGCGCTCTGCCCAGTCCGGGAAGAAATCCCGGTGGCGCGAAAAACAGGGAAATGAATCCCGCCTCCAGCAACATGCCGTCGGATTGATAGCTGGAAAAATCCTGGGCGGCGCTTACGAAGGAAAGAAAGCACACCAGGCAGATGAACAACGTGGTCCGCGGCCAGACGTTGCAGACGGCCAGCAGCGAGGCAATCATCCCAACCCAACAGATTGCGCCGAGCATGTGCGGGCCGGTGGAGGACCAGAGCAGCGTCGGCGCAAACCAGAAGCGGGCCACCCCGAACTGGTGCGCCACTGCTTCGAGGTATTCGTTGGAGGGAAGAATGCCTTGCGCGCCGATAAGCCCGCGAATCTGAAATACCAGGGAGAAGAAGGCGGAAAAATAAATCAGGCCGAGCGCCCGCAGAAAGCTCCAGCGCGGAATCAGGCGGTCCGCCGCCCCACACTCAGGATCGAACCACCGGCGAATGAAAGACCCAGGCCCCAAGTTCATGGCGGTCGAATTATATCGAGGACGCCGGAATGGCGAAAATCATTTACCACCCTTCGGCTTCGCTCAGGGCAAGCTCCGACACAGAGGGCACGGAGATTTAATTTCCATAGAGTTTTTCTCCGTGATCTCCGTGCCTCCGTGGTTGATTTTCATTTCGTAGCTGATCACTGCGGCAGCAATCGCAAGCGACGAAATGCCAGGCCGAGCATGCGCTTATCTTCGCCGAAACCTGCGGCCGCGGGCGAACCCGCTCCGCTTACGCGAAAGCGAATGACTACGGGAAGCGCCTTGTTCAGCGCCTTCCGGCTCAGCACCATCCGGTACGTCTGAAAATCCGGCGCGCCGCTCTTGAATCGGAAACCCCACTTGCCGGCGGCTATGTCGTTCACCAGCACTTCCACATCAACCGCCGGATTCTTTTCGTTCACGAATGCTGCAGCGACGGCTTCCATCACCAGGTCCGACTTCACCTCTCCGCTAACGTCAATCGTGAGCCCAGCTTGTTCCGCTGTCCATGTTCCCCAGGGCTCCGGCTTCCACCAGCCACCGGTTTCGTAAGGGATCGCGTTACCGCCCTCGCTGAAGTCGATCCATTGACCAAGTTCGTAAGGGCTGGTCTTGGGCAGGACCGCCAGATAACAGCTGTAATCGATGTGGAAGCGTTCCAGGTGCGGCAATGCCGAAGGAATACGAGGATCGAAGGGATAGAAGGAAGTGCTTGAGGGAAGCAGAATGGCCTGCACCTTGCCTTCATCGGCGTAGACAATGCTCAACGACATCAGCGGCCACTCGGCATGCATCGCGCGCATCGGCTGTCCGCCCAGCGTCCGACGCGACAGCAGACTGCCTCCGAAGGGTACCAGCCCGGTTTGGGTTCGCAGTTCCGAGCGCAGGACGTTCAGCATGAGCGACCATTGCTCGCTGGCAACTACGCTCCAAGCCGATTGGCAGATCCCTAATACCGCAGCGATGACAAACAGTCGCTTGTATTTTCCCGTGTCTACTTGCACAAGGCCGAAATACACAGCCAGAAAAGCGGCGGCCAGTGCCAGCGGAACGCTGGCATTCATCGTCCTGGCAACAATGTGTTCGTCGAGACTGGTCAATTCCGGGTGGATAAGAATGAAAGCTGGAATCGCCAACGAGCAAGCTATGGCAAGTCCCACCAGCACATTGAGCGTCTTCTTATAAATCGCTGGAACCAGCACGACCAGCGCGCACAGAATGAGGACGATGCACGAGACTCGCGCCCCAATATGCTGATAGTGAAAGACGAACAGCAACCCTTTGAAGAAATCGGCGCGCTGGGTCGGATCGCGCGGAAAGATGATCGCCAGCATGCCGAAGATGACTCCCAGGCTGTACCAGGCACCGAAGACAATCGTGAGCCATTTCGATCGCGGGCTGTTTGCGATCGCAACCCACCGGTAAATGCAGGCCCCGACCAGCACCAGTCCGAACATCGCCATGGTTTCGTAGCAAAGAATCAGCGGGGCCGAAACAACTGCCATCGCGGCAAGATCGAACCATCCGAATTCGCGCGGACATAGCAGCCCAAACAGCGCCGCCCAGAACAGGGCGCTCATCAGGTGGGTTTCGGAAATCAGGTAGCCTTCACTGTTCATCGTCCCGGCGAAGAGCGAGAGCAGCGGGAAAAGCACATATTGTTTGTCGCGGGCAAACCGGTAGCAGAGTAGGAGGCTTAGCGGCTTGAATGAAAACAGCGTCACGCCGAAGACGACGGACAGGACCCTCAAGCTACGAACGCCCAAGCGCGCCGCGAATAGCGTGGGAAGTTGCTGGTAACTGAAAGACCCGAGACGCCCGACGAAAAAATCGTTCCAGGTATTGTTATTTAAGTGGGTGATGTGGTTTTCAGCGAGCAGTCTAAGCAGCAGCCACGAGCCATCGCCGAATAGATGTCTGCCAGTCGCAATCGCCACCCAAGCCTGGGAAAGATACGCAGCAGCAGCCATCGCCACCAGTGTCTTCACGGGTGTCTCGATCGAACTCAATCCGACGGGCCGTTCCGGCGCAATCACTGCGTTGTCCAAGTGACTCCACCATCCGTTGTTGCCCAGCGAGTTCCGCTGTCGGAAGCCACGGCTCCGTGTTGCGAATCGTCGAAGCGAATGGAAACGATGGCGCCGGTCTCAACGTTGGAATTCGTTGCGAGTGAAGCTTTGCTCCAATGTTCGCCGCGATCGGGTGAGTGGAAGAGCGCACCGCCGTTGCCGCCAGCCCACACGTCGCTTCCCATGACCGCCACCGCATGAAAGATAACAGGTTGATCGTCGAGCACGCGAGTCCATTGGTTCGCAGCCATCGAGCGCTCAAGGTGGCCGTTCGGGCTGATGCGCCATTGCGGTCGTACTGCGCTCACCGCTTTCATTCCCATCCCTGATTTGCCGAACAATACCGGAGCGCGCTGCTGCAGTTGCAGTGATTGCGCGGTTTCACTTTTCTGCGCGGATTCACTTTCCACGTATGAACGCTGCGGACGAACCTCGGAAACCAGGGCACTGCTTAGGCCACCGACGGCGGCGCCCGCAGTTGCTTGTGAAGTCGTCGCTCGCGCAGCAGGCTGCACCGCTGGCGCGGACGGGAATGCGTCGCTCGCGTTACGAGCGGTCGTAGTTGCTTCAGGGACCTTTTTAGCTCGCGCCGCCGGCGTGGGGCGCGGCGCGGCTTTGGCAAACATCTCGGCCACAGGGGTCTTCGCGGCAGCTTCCTGCGAATTTGGGGCGGACGCGTTTTGCTGCGCCTGTGGACTTGCCGACGCCGGACGATTGCTGGCAACCGTGAGCGGTGCGGTCTGGTATCCGCTGGCGGCGCGCCAGTACTGCACAACCAACCCCACAGAGACGAGCACCACAGCGGCCGCAACCGACACGGCCCACCGGGTTCGAATTGTCCATCTGTGGCCAGACGCCTCAGCCCGAGCAGCATCCGGGCGTGAAGTAGCGGCGTAAACCGGCATGGCGGCCACTCGACCCGCCGCCGCCGCCGCCACCAGTTCCCGCCCGTCACCAACCTCATCTTCGGCCGCATTGCTCGCCAGGAACACGACCTCACGGCACTCCGCGCACTGCGCCAGATGGTGCGTCACGGCCTCGCTCTCCCCCGGAGCCAACGTGCGCTCCATGAACGAGGTGAGCACGTCAGGCGAAGGATGAGCGTCGCCCACCGCTTGCCGGGCCAGCACGTTCCGCAGCGGCTTGGGAATTTCCTGGTTCATCCTTGGTTCCCGCTCTTCTCTTTATAGAACGATAGATCTTCCGTTCCTTGCCTTAAAGTTTCGCCCACGCGCACGCGCAGATCGCGCACATCCACGTCCTGCATGGCTTCGTCCGCCTGTCGCGGAGACATTCCCGCCGCAATCATCCGTTTGCGAATGCGTTTGCGCAATTCCGACGTCACGCGCTCCAGCTTGCGGCTGATGGTGGATTCGTGCACGCCTTGCAGCCTGGCAATTTCCGCCAGAGTGCGGCGGTCAAGGTAATAGGCGGCCAGCAGGAAACGCTCTTCGGCGGCCAGCGCCGCCAGTTCCTCGGCAGCCGCAGTCTCGGCGCGAGGATCGGCGACGCTGACATCCGGCTCCCCGGCTGCGAATTGAGCGCCCTCGTCCAACGCCGCGTCCAGACTGGTCTCGCGCCGGGTAGCCCGGTACAGGTTGACATACTCCTGCGCGACCACCGTCCGCAGCCACCCTTGCAGCGAACCTCGTCCCTGATAGGAACGGAGTTTGGAAGTTCGCTGCTGTCCCTTGGCGTCCACCCCATAGAGCGCCGCATACAGCGAGTCCGCCAAAGCGCGGGCTTTGCTTTCTTCCTTGGCGATCTTGTAGGCCGACTCGTACAACGTAGCGCGATAACGATTGAGGAACACTTCCCAGGCGCGGTTGTCGCCGGCGGCGCAGGCGCGCGCCAGCACCAATTCCTCCAGCCGCAGCGCTGCAAGAAAATTGCGCACTGCGATCTCCGCGGCGGCGTTATTCCATTGCGAAACGACTTCCGCGAGCATCTCCGCGAGGTCGGCCGGCGACATACCAAACTGCCGCGCGCCACTGTCTTCGTAGTGCTGCGCAGAGAACTCCCCGATCATCGCTACCACCTGCGGATTGAGCGGAGCGGAAACCGAAGCGGAGGCCATCAGGCGAATCGTATCAATTCGGCTGCAAGAAGAACACTGTCCCGCGTTCTCTGCTTAGAAGAGACGCTCCAGCGTCTTCGGAGGTCAACCATGAATTTCAGAATCCTGGCGTCGTTTGCTTCGGCCATGCTGGCGGCAACATTCGCTGCCGCCGGAAACCCAGCACATTCCGAGCTGCATGTCCTGTCACCCGTTACCAAAGGAAACCTTAGTATCTTTCCAGTCGTTGGAGGCGCAGAGAACGACACCGGCCGCCTGCTGACGCTCGATGAAGGACTGCGCTCCGGCGCGGTTGTGGTGACCGAGGCGGGTTCGCTTAGGGGATTGGTGCGGCCAGGCTCGCCACCGCCTCGGCAATCCGGGGCGGAGGTGAACCGCCTGGTCCTGATCAACAATTCCGACCATCCTCTGCTTCTGCTCGCCGGCGAAGTGGTGACTGGCGGCAAGCAGGACCGGGTGATCGGGGTGGACCGCATCGTTCCGCCCAAATCAGACCCCATTGATCTGTCGGTGTTCTGCGTTGAGCCGGGACGCTGGGTGGCCTCGTCGGAGCACTTCGGCTCGATGAAATCGCAGATGGCGCAGCCCAGCGTGCGCACTCCCGCCATGGCTGACCGCAATCAGCAGAAGGTGTGGGCTGAGGTGGGCTCGGCGGTGGCAGGCATGGCCCGAGCGGTTCCGCAAGCCCGCCCTACCATGCAGGCGTCCACTTCCTATGCCAAGGCGATGGAGAATCCTGACGTGCAGAGGAAGGTTGAATCCGTCGCTGCCGATTACGACGGAATACTGCGCGAGTTGAGGAGGGAAGGGGCCAAAGGCGTGGTGGTCGCCATCAATGGACGCATCCTGTGGGCCGACGTCTTCGCCAGCACCGAACTGCTGGAGAAATACTGGCAGAAGCTTATCCGCTCGTATGGGGCCGATTCGCTGACCACCGCCAGCGAGCGCGGGCAGGCCGATCAGAAGTCGGCGCAGTTATTTCTCGACCAGCTCCACGGAAACCGTGAGGTCACGGAGACGGAGCCGGGTCTGTTCCGCCGCACCGAAATCAGCGGCGATGGCTATCGGGTGTTCAGCCTGACCTCGCTGGTGTCGAGGCCGGAATACACCGTGCACCTTGCCAAGATGATGTACAGCGGCGATGAGCGACCGAAAGCGTATCCGGTAATGTACCGCTAGTGGGATGGGTGACGAAGGACTCTGAGGTTGGACGGCGCGTGACGTAAACGAAAAATCCCCATCCAAGCGAACCCGGCTTGGATGGGGCACCCTCAGGATGGTTGGCTGGGCCACCGCCCCTCCCCCTTATCGAGGGGCACCCGCAAAACTCAGACCCACCAAAACAGGGAAAAGTCACTGGCTGCGAAGAGATCTCACAATCGCACTGATCACGATAATAACTGTCAGAAGCAAGCATGCGGCAAACACGACACGATCAGGCCAAAATCCCCAGTGACGACTACCAACTACTAGCCAATGGCGGTTATCGGAGTGCAAGAGCCGTTGCAGCACAATGGCAGCGCTGATACCTCCCACCAACACCGATAGAATCTTTAGCCAAGGCATCACCTATACCCCCATGTTTCGCGCCCAAGCTAATGACAATTCGTTGGAAGACTGCTCTCCCACAAAATCCCTACAGGGAAGCACGTCTTCATTCCCAGGAAATTCTTCACGTAAATTCCTTCGGAAATTAAGAATGGGTACGGGCACGGTGCGTCGATCGTTTCGGGATCAGGCACTGGACAGCTGGCATGTTGGTTCCCGTTTGGGCAGCTTAACGTGTAGGAACACGTGCCTTGATAGACGTCATAGTAGTTGTAATTATTGGCGTACCCTCCAATCTTATCAGCTAGAAAATCCGCAAAATCAACGAAATTGCGAATTGAGGCTACCCCGTACCCTACCGGACAGAGGTCGCCTGAGGGGCAGTATTGGTACCAGTGAGGCGGGTTGGTTTGAGCCGGCTCAAAACCTATCAGAGACCAAATATCAGGGTCAATGTCAGCCCAAGTGTTAAGGTTGGCAATTGTTGGATATAGGTAATAGCTTGGAGTGGGGGCGCCTGAGCAATTTGCATCGACCTCAACTGCAAATTGCAGGTTAACCGTTGAGCCATCGGCGGGAACCTGCAACCCTTGACCGGTGCGAACTTGGTCAACCGCGTGCCCCAGGGCGACTCTAGACCCGCCCACCCAAGCTGAATCGCCGGTAAGTTGTATTTTTGGCCGTACCGTGCAGACCGGGCGGTACTGGCCTTCCACCCAGTCGCTCACATCGTCGATGCCGGTCACTTCCGCCGTTGGAACCACGGTCGCGCTGCCATCGGGGTTATAGGTAACGGTAAAAGAATAGTATGACGAGTAGTCCCCATTCTGGGCCAGAGCCGTCACAGCAAACAACAGCAACGAGAGAAAGCAGAGTGATGCGAGACGGTATCTCATTGCGCGCTCCTGACTCCCACGACCATGTGGGTCTTTTCGGACTGCACAAAGGCATCCAATTTGGCCATCCCCTCCTTCGTCATTCGAGCAGCCATTTCGGTGCGTGCAGTTTCAACCAGCATCGCGAGAGATTTCCTGGCATTGGAAACCTCTTCTCGCATTTCTTGAATGCTCGAAGAAGACGAAGCGGAATCCACGAACGCGTTGTGACTTTCGACCTGATGGTCGTATTGCTGGCGGAAGTTCCTCAGAACTTCGTCATAGGCTTGATGGTCTGCTGCGGCAAAGCCGATAAGTGCGTGGAATTGTTCGCTGCGTGTGGTGGCTTGCTGGGTTTCGAAGTGAGAGTGCATGAGGAACACAGCGCGATATGCTGCATTGTCTGAAATCAACTGAGGGTGCTGCCGTCCGTCGATGCGAGTCGCGTTTTGCGCGAACCCGCAACAGACAGCCAGAAGCACCAGTCCCAGAGCCCAACATGATTTCATACGATCTCCTTTTTTCGGGACACCATGGCCTTCTGCGTAACGACCCATCCTGCGCCACTGAATGGTGACTGGCAAGGCACTTAGGTACCATGACTGAGAATTTGGAAAAGTAATGACCCAAAATGGGAACTAGTAACTTACTGGGCGGGTGGCCCGGCCTTTCAGGGTAATCCTAAGATTTAACTTGTGGGTGCCCCACCCTTCTCGCCGTCCTTTGGCGAGAGGGTGGGAATTAGAACTCCGTGGCAATCTGCTACCTACTGCACTTCAAAGTCTGCGCTTCGCGGCTGCGAGGTATTGCCGGCGGAGTCCATCGCCGTTAGCTCCAGCCGATACGATCCCGGCGCAAGCATATCCACCGGTAGCTTCAGCCCTACCGGAACCAGCGCATTCCCAGGTTTCGCGTCGGCGGCCGCAGCCTTGGTCGTAATCTTCTTTTCACCGGACTTGCGGTCGATGATGCTCAGATTGACGTCGAGCTTGGGAGGCTTGTCGCTCGTCAGAAGCGAGTCGTAGATTTCCACGTAAAATGCAGCGCGATCGCTCTTCTTGAACTGGCCGCTTCCGGAAGGTACCAACTGTAATCCCTGGGTCACTAACGGGGTGCGGTCCTCGAACAGCGCGGCCTCCAGACTCGCGGCCATCTGCGAAACCGGGTAGATCTCCTTGCTCAACGCCACCGCGCTCAGGATGAATTGCTTGCCGTCATAAGGGTCAATCACCAGCGGCATCTCCAGCTTCGCGAAGCTGGCGCCGCCGTGGGGGTTGAAGACCACCTTCAGGTTGTAATGACCGGAGGCAAGATCGAATTGAGTGTCGTAATGCGCCGGCTTGGAGTTGAATTCCTCCACTTCCTTCTTGTCGTCGAAGGTAACGCTGAGGCTGTCACTGAAGCGCGCCGCCACCGTTCCATCCAGCTTGTAGGCAAGGCCGAAAACATTGGCCGTACCGTGCAGCTTGCCGTTCTGTTTTTCGAACTTGATGGTGTTCGGCGGGACCTCGATAGCCAGGTTCACGCGCGCCGTGTTCACCGAAGTGTAGAAGAAAGGGGCCAGCATGGAAGCCGCGATGGTCCCGGGCTGTGAACCGGCAATGCGGTTTTCCGCCTGCCTTTCTTCCGGCTTACCCGCGAGCGGGTCGGTTGGCCGCACGTTGCAGTATCCACTGCGCCAGCGGGAGACGGTTCCGCTGCGTTCGACCTTGACCTTCAACGTGTGGCAGGCGCCTTCCTCCGACGGAGGCGGCGCATACCCCAGCACGTAATACTCAGTTTGCTCCCGCGCGATTTTCTGCATACCGCCCA
>PLBW01000229.1:4412-27781 GCA_003135475.1 Acidobacteriaceae bacterium | reverse complement strand
CTCCTAAGCGAAGCACCTGGCTCAGGACATCTCCGGCAATCCCCAATTCTTGCAGGTCAGAATCCGACAGGCTGGTCAGTACGGTTACCGCGAGCACCATCGGCTTGGCTTTGGTCGAGGACTGGCTGGCGGCCTCGACGGCGGCCCGCAGCATTTTGCTGCCGCCGGAGGCATGGACGGTGAGCATACTTACGCCGAGTTCGGCAGCCGAGCGAACCGCCCCCGCGACGGTATTCGGGATGTCGTGATATTTCAGGTCGAGAAACACCTTGCGGCCGGAGGCGACCAGGTCGCGGACGACCTGCGGCCCCTCGGCCGTAAAGAGCTGTTTCCCGATCTTGTAGGTGGTTGCGGCCTCGCCGATCGCCTGGACGATTTGGCGGGCTTGGGTGGCGCCCGGGACATCGAGCGCCACTATGAGCCGGTCTTTGTTGTCCATCGGCTCCAAGTTTACCGCATTAAGATAGGATTACTGCGGGCCTTCGTTCTCGGCTACGAGTGGGGTTTCGACGACCTCCAGGCTAACTGGATCCACGCCGTCGTGGCCCATGCCGAGCATTTTTGCCGCACTATAGGACAGGTCAATGATCCGGTTCTTCAGTACAGGTCCGCGATCGTTAATGCGGACGACGACCGACCGGTCGTTTTTCAGATTTGTAACCTTGATCCAGGAACCCAGCGGCAGGGTGCGATGCGCCGCTGTGAGTTGGTCCATGTCGTACGGTTCGCCGCTGGCCGTCNNTAACGGGCTTCACTTTTTCCTGAATCTGTCCTGGGGTCCCTTGCTGCTTCGAATCCGGTGTGCTATTACCGGGTGCCGCGCCCAGTGCGGTGGCAAAAACCATGGTCACCGCGACCTGGCTGAGTACTCGTAACATTAAACACCTCTCATCGTTAAGTTTGGTCCTCCCGGGTTCTGTGTGAATCCCTATAAGTCTATCCACCGCAAGACGTAAGAGTCAACCCGACTAACGTGGGAGTCCTACCTTCGTGCTTGCCTTCAAGGGAGTTTCGTGCTAGGGCTGGTTGACAAGAACAACAGCCTTCCCTCCGGCAAGAACCGCGGTAAACAGGCTCGATCTGCCCGGTCGAACACGAATTGGCGGTAGGCGCTTGCAACTGAGAAGGGGACCCAGCGACAAGAGTTGGATTGCTGGGCAGTAATATAAGATGTTTATTTACAATTAGTTAGAAAGTTTATTTAAGAGGAAATCTTGGGCGCACTCGAGTTGGGAGGGAGACTTGATCGCTCAACGTCACCTCGCCTGACTACCTCAGCATGAGCGATTGCGGTACAGTCGTCCAATGAGCCGGCCATCAGTCATCTTGAGCATTGCGGGCTACGATCCCATTTCGGGAGCCGGAATCACCGCCGATATAAAAACGGCGGCTGCCCAAAATTGCTACGCCGTCACCTGCATCACCGCTTTGACCGTGCAGTCCACCCAGGGAGTGTTCGGCGTCCAACCCCTGGACCCGGAGCTGGTAGCCCGAACGCTCGCGACCCTGGCGGACGACCTGGAAATCGCCGCCATCCGAGTCGGGATGCTCGGCTCCGGGGAGGTCGCGGCCGCCGTAGCCGACTTCCTGGAGGAACGGCGGCTGCCGAACATCGTCCTCGACCCGGTTCTCCGGTCCTCGTCGGGCGCCATTTTGCTGGACGGGCCCGGGCAAGAGGTCCTCGTCAAGAGACTGCTGCCGCTCGCGGATGTCATTACCCCCAATGTCGATGAGGCGGCGACGCTGGCCGGGGCTGAGCCAGTCGCGACCGACGCTCCGTGGGAAGAAGTGCTTCCGCGCCTGCGGGCGATGGCGGTCAAGCTTCGAGAACTCGGCAGCCGGGCAGTGGTAATCACTGGCGGCCACCTTCAGCCAGCCAACGACTACCTTCTTTACGAGAAGGCCGGGTCGGTCATGGAGGAAGTGTTCCCCGGAGAGCACTTGGAATCCCGCTCGACTCACGGCACGGGGTGCGCCTTCGCCACGGCCATGGCCTGCCAGTTGGCGCGGGGAACCACGCTGCCGCAAGCCGTCCGGGCAGCGAAGGAATATGTTCGCAAGGCAATCGCCGCCTCCTACCCGCTAGGAAGAGGACGCGGGCCGATCAATCACGGGGTGTGAGCGCGCTATTGCCAGGGACGGTCTGGATTTGTCCTGCGGCGCGACCAGAAGTTCCTGGGCCATTTGTAGCTTCTTTTGGCGGCTTGCCATATCGGGTAAACTTCTCAGTAGCCACCGGTGATGAAACCTTACCGACTGTACTTTTGCTTCCTAGTTCTGTGCTGCATTGCGGTGGCCAGCCGTGGCCTGTCACAATCTGCACCGGCTCCTGTCCCCACGCGTTCGGACAACGACCCGGCCACGCGCAAGGGTTTCGACTACTTCTACAACCTGGAATACGACAAGTCGATCCGTGAGTTCGAGGCCACCCAGCAAGCCCATCCCGACGACCCCTTCGCCGCCAATCACGTTCTGGCCGGGTTGATTTTCAGGGAACTGTACCGCATCGGGGCGCTCGACACCGAGGCCTATGCCGCCGACAGCTTTCTTACCAAGAAGCATCCCGAGCCGCTCGATCCCAAGGTGCGCGATCGAGTCAAACAGTTAAGCGCCCAGGCGCTGGCGCTGTCGCAAGCTCAGCTCGACAAGAATCCCAACAACGTTGACGCCTTATATGCGCGGGGTATTACGCGAGGCCTTCGCGCCACCTACATGGGGATGGCCGAAAAAGCCTGGTTCGCCGCACTGCGCAGCGCCGTGAGCGCGCGCCACGATCACGAGCGGGTGTTGGAGTTGGATCCCAAATACGTGGACGCCAAGCTTCTGATAGGCACTGACCTCTACATCGTGGGCAGCCTCAGCTGGCCGGCCAAGGTGGCCGCGTCGGTGGTGGGGATCAGCGGTAACAAGCGCAAGGGCCTGGACTATTTGCGCGAAGTGGTGGCGGGTGCGCATAGTGAAGTGGCCAGCGACGGCAAGATCGTGCTGGCCCTGTTTCTTCGCCGGGAAGAGAAATATGACGAGGCTTTGAAGGTGGTCAGCGGAATGCAGTCCGAGTTTCCGCGCAACTTTATGGTGGCCTCCGAGTATGCCCACCTGTTGAATGCTGCGGGACACGGGCCGGAGGCGATTGCAGCCTATCGCAAAGTATTGGCAGGCTGTCGCAGCAATGCTTATGCAGGGTGCCGTATCGAGGTGCCGGCGTATGGATTGGGCGAAGCGCTGCGCGGTCAGCGCCAGTACCAGGAAGCTGCCGAAGCTTACGATCTGTCGGCCAGCCACGGCAACGATCTGGAACTGCGCCAGAAGGCGACCCTGGCTGCCGGTCAAATGTATGACTTGCTGCAGAAGCGCGACACTGCGCTGGAAAAGTACCGGACGGTGATCGCCGAGGATTCCACCTCCGGCGAGGCCGACTTGGCCCGTCACTATATGAAGCAGGCCTACAAGAGCCCGTGAACCTTTTGTCATCCTGAGCGAGCGCGGCGAGTCGAAGGACCCCTATTCCCGCAGGATCACTGTGTTCGATCTCCACGATCGGAACGCGAGAATCGCCGCGCACTGAATCCCGATAGATCGATACGCGAAGGATGCCCTAACGCCTGCGCGGCGAGCGCTTCGCCCAACGCCGCGGAGTGCTTGAATCCGTGGCCGGAGCAGGCGGAGGCGAAAACAATATTCTCATAGCTGCGAAACTGATCGACGATGAATTTCGCGTCGGGCGTGACGGTGTACAGGCAAGTCGTAGTGCGCAGGCATTCGCTGGAGACGTCGGGAAAATGCGGCGCGACGTACTCGCGGTACATGGCGGAGATTTCCCCGTCGCTGACTGCGCGCGGGACCGCATCGGGATCGACGGTGGCGTCGTATTGCTCGGCGGCAATCTTGATCCCGCCGTGCGGCCCATCTATGGCAGGGAAGCCGTACATCATGTCGCGCGGCCGGTTGCCCGCGATCCAGATGAACACCGGAAAGCGCTCCGGCATGTACTGCTCGGCGTGCCTCGCCAGCGCATACCAGTACATCACCTGGCGATAGACCTTGAAGTACGCGGCACGGCTCTCGCCGAGCAGCTCCTGTATCTTTTGTATCCAGGGGCCGGCGGTCACGATGACCTTGGCGGCGGAATAGGTATTGGCGCCGGTGATGACCTCAACCGTGCCATCTTGCATCGGCCTGCAATCGACAACGGTTTCTGCGGTGCGGACTTGGGCGCCCAACTTCCGCGCCAGCGAGAGCTGCGTTTCAATGCAAGCCTCGGGACGAAGAAATCCCGCGCCCGGTTCGAGGTAGCCGATCTCATCGCCGCGCAAACGGAATTGCGGATAGCGATGGCGCAGCTCGTCCGTGCTCAAGACTTCGTGCGCGATACCGAACTGTGTAGCCGCAGCGATAGTGTCCTGGATGAACGACGTCGAGCCGTGATGATCGCCGGGCATGGCGGGCGAGGCGAGGACTAGGCCTCCATTGCGGACGAGCAGGCTGCGGCCGGTCGCGGCCTCGAGTTCCTGCCAGATCTGGTTGGAGCGCATCACCAGGGGCACGAACTCCCGGCCCTCGCCGATGGCCTCGCGGGTGATGCGGGTATCGCCGTGCGACGAGCCCTGATCGTGCGGCGGATGAAAGCGGTCGATGCCAATGGCGCGCGCCCCCAGCTTGGCGGATTGATACAGCGCCGCGCTGCCAACGGCGCCCAGGCCGATAACCAGAACATCCGCAACCTTGGGCATACGCGCCATGATAGAGCACGAAACTGCGCTTCATCGAGAGCGGTGAGATTTTTGGCTTCTTGCTGCCATGTGGGTGTAGAATGCACGCGTATCCCAATACAAAACAAAATTGCGGATTACCGCTTTCCCCAGGGTAGTTGGGCGGCCTTCCTTGCCGCTAGTGTTTGCAGATGTTCCGGAGTGACGGGCCCCCACGCTTTACCGAATTCAACTTCAACCATGTGAAAAAAATTGGAGGACAGATGAGAACCAAGAAGCTGTTGTCAGCTTTTGCTGTCATGTTGTTCGCATTTTCGGTGGTCGCACAGGAAAAACCAGGAACCGTAGCCGCACTGGAATTTCAAAAGCCCAAGAACGGCATGGTGGCGCAGTATGAGAACGGGCGTAAGCAAAAAGCGGCTTGGCACAAGCAACAGAACGACCCCCTACCTCTGTTGGTGTGGGAGACACTCACCGGCCCGGATACCGGAACCTACATCGTAGGCCGGTTGAATCAACACTGGGCCGATTTCGACAAGCCAGCCATTCCCGACCAGGCTGACCTCGCGGAATATGAGAAAGTGGTGGGCAATTACGTCGATTCCGTCGTCGCTCGCTACTATGAGGCGATGCCGAAGATCAGTAATCCCCCGAGTCCCGGCATGGCTCCCAAGTTCGACGAAATCGTCACCTTCCATGTTCGCTACGGGAAAGGGTCGGATTTTCGCAGCGCCATTTCCAGGATTTACGACGCCGCCCAGAAGACCAAGTGGCCGGTCAATTTTGAATGGTATGCACTGGCCAGCGGCGGCGACACGGGGACCTATGTGCTGGTCGTGCCGCGCAGTAGTTGGGCAGACTTCGAGGAAAAGCCCGACGTGAAGCCTTTCCGCGAGATGCTGAAGGAGGCTTTTGGGCAGGCGGAGGCGGATTCCATCGTCGATCGAATTGACCACTCCGTGCAGGGTGAGACGAGCGAGATCATTCAGTTTCATCCGGAATTGAGCTATCTACCGAGCAAGTAACGAAGAAGCAACTAGCAGCTAGCTAAAGCCGCAGCACTAACTGCTAATTGCCGAGTGCTAATTGCTAATTACTAGTTGCTAATCAGGAGAAACTATGAAAACCAGAACGATTGCACTGACCATGGCGCTGTGCTTTTTGGCAGCGGCGGTGTGCCTCGCCAGCGATGTCAATATGGGCACCTGGAAGCTGAACGAGGCCAAATCGAAGTTCCCTCCCGGAGCGACGAAAAACCAGACGGTTGTTTACCAGGCGGTAGGCGACCAGGTGAAAGTCGCGCTGGACGGCATGACCGCTGACGGTAAGTCCTTACACATCGAGTGGACGGGCAAGTACGACGGCAAGTTCTACCCGGTCACCGGCGATGCGGGTGTTGACGAGCGGTCGTACAAGCAGATTAATACTCACACGATGGAGATCACCAGCAAGAAAGGTAGCAAGGTCGTTAGTACCACTCGCGTTGTCGTGGTGGCCGATGGCAAAAGCCGTACCGTCACCTCGAGCGCGACTAACGCGAAGGGCCAAAAGGTCACGACCGTCGCGGTCTACGACAAAGAGTAGGGACCTCTGCCGAGGTCTGGCGTAACGGGAATGGGTGTATCAGGGCACGGCACAGCGCACGTCTGAAGCCGTGCCCTGATACAAAACGATTTGAGCTAATTGCTAGTTGCTAGTTGCTTCTACTGCTGCACCGCCTGGATCGCCTTCGGCCGCACTTGCTCGTTCTGGATTTGCGAGGCATCCCAACCTCCGCCCACGGCCTTCACCAGATAAACCGAAGTCACCATCTCCTGTCCGAGTAGCTGCGTCGCCAGGCGCTCGTTGGTCAGCAAGGCTGACTGTGCGGTGATGACGTCGAGGTAGGAGGTCACGCCGCCCACGTAGCGGTTGTTGGCAATTTGCAGCGCACGGCGCGCGTCGGACACGGCCGCGTTCTGGCTGGTCGTCGCCTGCGAAAGCGCGTTCAGTCCCGACAGCCCGTCTTCCACTTGCTGGAATGCGGTCAACACCGCCTCGCGATAGTTGGCGACCGATTCGTCGTAGGCAGCCTTGGTGGCCGCCAGGTTGGCGCGATTGCGTCCGCCTTGAAAGATGGGCTGCAACAGGTCTCCACCCAGCGACCAGATGGCGCTGGGAGCGCTAATCAGGTTGGCGATGCTGGTGCTTTGAAAGCCGCCGCTGCCCGAGATAGTGAGTTGCGGATAAAACGCGGCGGTGGCCACGCCGACTTCGGCGTTTTCGTACGCCATGTTGCGCTCTGCCGTCGCAACATCGGGGCGCCGTTCCAGCAGGTCAGAAGGCAGGCCCAGCGGAATCGGAGGCGGTGTCGTGTGCAACGGGGCCACCGGCACGCTGAAAGCGGAAGCGGCATTTCCGGTCAGCAACGCGATGGCGTGTTCGTACTGCGCGCGCTGCTGCTGCACCAGATCCAGTTGTGCGACCGTGGAATCAAGCAATGTCTGCTGCTGGGCCAAGTCGAGTCCGGAAGCGACTCCGCCAGCATGACGGTTCTCCACCAGCTGCAAACCCTTCTGCTGAATGGCAACCGATTCCTGCACGACCTGAGTTTCGGCGTCAAGCTCGCGCAAGCTGAAGTAGTCGGCGGCCAGTTCGGCGGTCAGCACCAGGTTAACGTTGTACATGTCCGCTGCGGTGGCCTGCAGAGTCGCATTCGAAGCTTCCAGAGTTCGCCGGTATTTTCCAAACAGGTCGGGTTCGTAACTGAGCAGAAAAGGAATCTCGTAAGTGCTCTGGGTGAGCGGCCGCCCAATGGTGACAACTTCCGGTCGATGTCCCGAGTAGCGGTTGCGCGATGCGTTGGGATCGGTGCTGGCTTGCGGGAAGAGTCCGGCCGAGGCCACGCGGGCCAAAGCGCGCGCCTGGTTGAGGCGGTCTTGCGCGGCGACCAGCGACTGATTCGCCTTCAGCAATTGCTGCTCATAGTCGTTCAGCTCGGCATCATTGAAGATCTCCCACCAGGCGCCTTTGGGAAGCGAATCTTTCGGCGCGGCGACACGCCACGGACCTTCCGTCTTGTATGCCGTGGGGGCCTGAATTGGCGGGCGCTGATATTTCGGGCCCACCGCGCATCCCGCCAGCAAAGCGCTGACCGCGACACTGACCGTCAGGGTCAGCCACTTCATGACGGATTGCCTCCCTGGTTTGCGGGAGCGATGTTGACCTGCTGCCCTTCTTCCAGCGAATCGGCGGGATTGATGACCACCTGGTCTCCCACATCGACGCCGCCCAGTATTTCCAGCGTTGAGCCGTAATCGCGGCCAATGGTGATGGGACGCAGCTGCACCTTGTTGTCGCTCCCCACAACCGCCACGCGCGGGCCTTCCTGGCGGAAGAGCATGGTGTTGACCGGCAACGTGACTTTCTGCCCGCTGATGCCGGGCCGGAAATGAACTTCGCCGAAGGAGCCGGGCAGCAGGCGCCCGTCTTTGTTGGGCACGTCAACTTCCGTTAGCAACGTGCGCGTGGTGGGATCGATGGATTCGGCAGTGCGCGCTACCGTGCCTTTAAACTTCTGTCCCGGCAATTCCTGCAGCGTTACCCAGGCCTCCATTCCGTTCTTGATGGCGGGCGCGTAAGTTTGCGGGACGCTGACGTACACGCGCAGCGGATCGACGCGGGCCATGTCAAACATTTCCTTGCCGGTGCCGCCGGCGTTGATCAATGCGCCGGGATCGACGTTGCGTTTGGTCAGCACTCCGCTGAACGGCGCGTACACGTGTTTGAACGCCTCCAGTTCTTGCAGACGGCGAACGTTGGCGTCATTTGCGTCCAGGTTGGCCTTGGCCTGTTGATAGCCGCTGGCCTGCTGATCGGCTTCCTGCTGCGAAACCGAATCGGTGGTGCGCAGGCTGAGATAACGGTCCGAATTGATTTTGGCCAGGTCCATCTGGGCCACGATCTGCTGGCGCGTCGCCCGGGCCTGCATCAACTCCTGGTCCACTTCCGGAGTATCGATGTCGGCCAGCAGTTCGCCCTTGGTCACCCGGCTGCCAATGTCTTTGTACCAGTGCAGCAGGTAGCCGTTGGTGCGGGCATAGATGGGAGACTCCTCGAACGCCAGCAACGAGCCGGGCAACACCAGTTCTTCGTCGGGCTTCTCCGACGTGGGATGAATCACGGCCACGGTGGGAACAGATTCCCGTTCGGTTTCCTGGGCGAGCACGCGACTGCTGTGGATGCGCATGAGCATGGTGATTACGGCGCCGGCCAGCAGCGCCAGCACCACCACAGCGATCATGAACAGCGCCTTGCGCGGAGTCGCTGGAGGAAGCTTGGGCGGCGCCGTGATTTCCGCGGCGTGGTGCTCGGGTTCCGCAAAGTTAGTTTGATTTGAACGCGAATCCATATGTATGAGTCCTTCGGACTAGCAACTAGCAATTAGCAATTAGCACTTAGCAATTAGCCAAACCGTGCAAGTGGGTCGCTAGTGACCGCGCCTGGCTGCTTTCATCGCTTCGAAGTAATCGGCCTCGATGTCGCTAATCATTAGGTGCAAAGTGCGTGCTCAACGCTGCTGAAATACTAGTTGCTAGTCGCTAATTGCTAATTGCTAATTGCTAATTGCTAACTGCTAATTGCTAACTGCTAACTGCTAACTGCTAACTGCTAACTGCTAACTGCTAACTGCTAATTGCTAATTGCTTCTCTCTCCCGCTTTGCCTCGCGATGGCCGTGAATCATGGCAAAGATGGACGGCACGAAAAACAGGGTTGCTACTGTGGCGAACAACAGGCCGCCGATCACCGCGCGTCCCAGCGGCGCGTTCTGTTCACCGCCTTCGCCCAGGCCCAGCGACATCGGCACCATGCCAATGATCATGGCCAGGGCAGTCATCAGCACCGGACGGATTCGAGTGTAGCCCGCTTCCAGCGCGGCTTGTGCCGCAGGTATGCCGAGGTTCATGCGCTCGCGGGCAAACGAAACCAGCAGGATGGAGTTGGCCGTGGCCACGCCCATGCACATTACCGCGCCGGTCAGCGACGGCACGCTCAACGTGGTGTGGGTCAGCAGCAGGATCCAGCAAATGCCGGCCAGCGCTCCCGGCAGGGCGGTGATGATGATGAACGGATCCAGCCAGGACTGAAAATTCACCACGATCAGGAAGTACACCAGCGAGATCGCCATGAGCAGTCCGAGGCCCAGGCCGATGAACGACGACTGCATGGTCACCACCTGTCCGCGAACGACGATGCGCGTGCCCCTTGGCAGATGCTGCTCGAACGGCTGCAGGACTTTCATGGTGTCCTTGGCCACCGCGCCCAGGTCGCGGTCCTGCGTGCTGGCGTACACGTCGATCACCGGTTGCACATTGTAATGCGAGACCACCACCGGCCTGGCCGCGGGAGTCAACTGCACCAGATTGCCCAGCACCTGCGAGTTCGCCACGCCGGGATCGTTCACCGGCATGTCCATGAGGTCCTGTAGCGAGGTCATGCGGTATTGCGGGGCCTGGACCGCCACCTGGTAGGTCACGCCGTTCTTCGGGTTCAGCCAGAAGTTAGGCGCGGTCTGGAAGCTGCCGCTCAACGAGACTAGCACGCTCTGGGCCACGTCGCGCGCATTCATTCCCACTTGCGTGGTCTTGTTGCGATCAATCTGCAGATGCAGTGTCGGCAAACTTAGTACCTGTTGTACATGCACGTCGGCGGTGCCGTTCACGTGACGCAGGCGGTTGGCGATTTGCTGCGCAATGACGTAGTCGCCCTGCATGTCCTGGCCGGTGACCTGGATGTCGATAGGCGCCGGCAATCCAAAGTTCAGAATCTGGGTCACGATGTCGGCCGGCTGAAAGAAGAACTCCACGCCGGGGAACTGGCGCGGCAGGTCCTCCCGCAACTTTCGGATATAACCCGCCGTGGAATGATGATGCTCGGCATTCAGGCCCACCAGGATCTCGGCATCGCTGGTGCCCACGACGCCGGAGTTGCTGTACGACAAATTGATTCCAGAATACGGCAGCCCGATATTGTCGAGGATGGTGACCAGCTCGTCCTTGGGAATCTGTCGCCGCAGATAGGCTTCCACCTCATCAGCCAGGCGCGCCGTCTCTTCCACGCGCAGGCCGGGGCGAGCGCGCATGTGCAGGCGCATCAGGCCGGCGTCAACGTTAGGGAAGAAGTCTTCGCCGAGGAAGAAAACCAGCCCCAGCGAAAGCACGCAGAATGCGAGAAAGCAGGCGGCGAACAGCTTGCGATGCTCGAGGGTGGTTTCCAGAAGCTGGTAGTAACCGTTGCGGAAGTTGTCGAACCTGCGCTCGAACCCGCGCTGATAGCGGCCGAAGATGGTTTTGGGTCCAGCGGCGCGATGCTCGTGCCCGCGCATGATGTACCTGACCAGCGTCGGGATCAGGGTGCGCGAAAGGAAGTACGATGCCAGCATCGCGAACACCACGGCTTCGGCCAGCGGCACGAACAGGTAGCGGGCAACGCCGGTGAGGAAGAACATGGGCACAAACACGATGCAAATACAGAGAGTGGACACGAACGCCGGCACCGCGATCTGCGAAGCCCCATCCAGGATGGCCTGCGTCATCTCCTTGCCTTGGGCGAGGTTGCGCTCGATGTTCTCGATCTCGACCGTGGCGTCGTCCACCAGGATGCCGACCGCCAGGGCCAGGCCTCCCAGGGTCATGATGTTGATGGTTTCGCCCAGCGCGCTCAGCAGAAGCACCGAAACAAAAATGGAGAGCGGAATGGAAATGGAGATGACGATGGTGGGACGCCAATCCCCCAGAAACAGCAGGATCATGACCGCGGTGAGGGCAGCGGCGATGATCGCCTCCTTCAACACTCCGTCGATGGAAGCACGCACGAACAGCGACTGATCGAACAGGGGCTTGATGGTGATGTCGCGGGGCAGCGACTGCGCGGCAATGGGCAGCACACCCTTCACTGCGCTCACGATACTAAGCGTGGACGCAGTGCCGATCTTGTAGATCGACATCAGGGTGCCGCGCACGCCGTCCTGGCGCACGATGTTGGTTTGCGGCGCAAAACCATCGCGGATGTGGGCCACATCGCGCATGTAAATGGTCGAGCCGTTCACCGTCTTGACCGGCAGATCGTTCAACTCGGCGATGGTCTGCGGGCTGCTGTTCATCTCGACCTGGTATTCCAGCGACCCGATCTTGGCGGTGCCGCTGGGAGTAATCAGGTTTTGCGTGTTGATGGCGTTGACAATATCGTTGGGAGAAAGTCCGTTGGCCTGGAGCCGCGGCAGGTCGAGGTCAACCTGGACCTGGCGTATCTTGCCGCCGTAGGGATAGGGCATGGCCGCACCGTGTACGGTTGCCAGTTGGGTGCGCAGAAAGTTCTGGCCCAGGTCGAACAGTTGCTGCTCCGGCAAGGTTTTGCTGCTGAGTCCAAGCTGCACCACGGGCGTGGACGACGCCGAGTAGGAGATGACCAGCGGCGGCGTGGTCCCTGGCGGCAGGCTGCGCACCGTGGTCTGCACCATCGCAGTTACCTGGGCCAGCGCAGTTTGAATGTTAGCCTGCGGCCGGAAAAAGATCTTGATCACGCCCACGCCGCTGACCGACTGCGACTCGATATGCTCGATGTCGTTGACCGTGATGGTGAGGCCGCGCTCGGAGTTGGTGACGATGCGGTCGGCCATCTCCGAGGGCGCAAAGCCACCGAAGTTCCACACCACGCTGACCACCGGGATGTTAATGTCGGGAAAAATATCGACCGGCGTGCGCAGCACCACGATAGGCGTCAGGATGATCAGCACCAGCGCCATTACGACGAAGGTATAAGGACGCCGGAGCGCTAGGGCAACAATCCACATCGGTCGGGTAGGACTCCACTCAGGGCCAGACCGGCATGTCGCTCACAGCGCCAAAGCCGGGACCATAAAAAATCCGATTCGATACGCTACGTATTGGATTCAAATATATGCTACTGTGAGTCGTGCGGCAAATGGCTCCTTCTGCTCAAAAGCGGTCGCCCAGAAACAACAATGGCGCCAAGCGCCTGCCTGGACGGCCCCGCAGTGAACAGGCGCGCCAGGCCATCCTGCGGAGCACCAGCCGGCTGCTGCAGCGCACCGGTTTCGCGGAGCTCTCGATTGAGGCCATCGCAGCCAACGCCGGCGTAGGCAAGGCGACCGTGTATCGCTGGTGGCCCGACAAAGGCGCGCTGGTGGTGGACGCCTTTGCCTCCAGCGCGGAAGACGAATTGCACTTTCCCGACAGCGGCTCGGTCTATAAGGACATGAGCCTGCAGATGAATCAGTTCCTGACGATACTTCGTTCACGGCGCGGCCGGATCGTGTCGGCGGTTATCGCGGGGGGACAGTCAGACCCCGGTCTCATGCAAGCCTTTCGCGAGCGCTTTCTTCTGCCCCGGCGGCAGGAAGCCTACCAGACACTGCGACGAGGGATGGAACGCGGCGATCTCCCCCGCAATATGGATCTCGATCTGCTGCTCGACGTTCTTTACGGCGCAATCTATATGCGCTTTCTCATTCGTCACGGCCAACTGAGCGAGGAGTACATCGCGGAAGTCTGTCGCCTGGTGCTGAATGGCGCGGCGAAAAACGGCCGCCACTCCGAGCATGCTCGGACGCGAAAAGTCGCTGGAGACAATGGCAGGCCTGGCAAAGGTAGTGCGCTACAGCCTAGAAGAGATTGGGTGGCCAGCTCGTAGGATTTGTGTCCCGAATCGACGCGAAGCGGGGTGCAGGGACCTGCGGTTCCGAGGATGGGCTACTGCGGAGACGAACGGCAGGCGCAGTGCCCATACGGTTATTAGGTCTTCTTGTTTTTCCGGGTAGCTTTGCGGGTGGTTTTCTCGATGGCCAATTTTCCGTGAGAGCCGAATGCCTCGCTCATCGCTTGCATCCGCTCCGCCTCCTTACGGACCTTGGCGGCGTACGCCAGCGGATCGACTTTCTTCTTTTTCATGTCCCACAGCATGACACAAATCTGGATACAGTCAACTGACGCGAATTCTCGGCATCCCGACCCGCCTACCGTGACCAGGATTTCAAAACCGAGACTCTTGTGTAAGATTGACAGGCTTCTCTCCCGATGAGTACGATTCGGGCGCTGCCCATGCCTATAAAAATTCCTGTTTTATCGCGCGCTCTTCTGTCGAAGCCCTCTCGAATCCGTCGCAGCATACTTTGCGTGGTGCTGGCCTTCTCATTGCTGGCCACGGCGGCGGCGCCTTCGATCGGGTCCGCCGATTCCACCCGCTATCTCAACGACATTAAGACACTCTCCGCCCCCGACATGGAGGGACGCGGCGCTGGAACCAAGGGTTTGGTCAAGGCCTCGAAGTACCTCGAGCACCGTTACAAGAGCCTGGGACTTCAGCCTGCGGGCGCCAACGGTTACTTGCAGCCGTTCACCGTGACTACCGGCGCGAAGTTAAAGGCGGACAATGAATTCATCGTTGACGAAGGCGGAAAGAAACAGCCGCTGACCTTGAACCAGGATTTCGTGCCGGCCAGTTTCTCTTCTTCAGGTTCGCTAACCGCCCCTGTTGTCTTTGCCGGTTACGGCGCCTCGGCCGAGGAATTTGGATACGACGACTATGCCGGCCTGGATGTGAAGGACAAGATCGTGGTGGTGCTGCGCTATGAGCCGGAGATCTTTGGCGTAAAGAGCGGCCAGCACGGGTTGACGCAGCATTCGCAACTGGTCACCAAGGCGATTAACGCGCGCAACCACGGAGCCAAGGCGCTGGTGGTGATCAACGGCAAGCTGGCCGACGGGGAAGAGGACCTGCTGATGCGCTTTGGCGGCGTGAGCGGGCCGCAGGACGCCGGCATCATGCTGCTGCAGGTGAAGAACGCCGTCGCCGATAGCTGGCTCAAGTCAGCCGGCAAGTCGCTTACCGACGTTCAGCAGCAGATCAACCACAGCGGCAAGCCGGACTCGTTCGCCTTTCCCGCAACGCTGCAACTGTCGCTGAAGGTGGATGTCGAGGCCACGCACGCGCGGGTCAACAACGTTCTCGCGTATCTTCCGGGCAAGACCGCTGAATACGTCATCATCGGCGCGCATTACGATCACCTCGGGCGCGGCGATTCCAACTCGCTGGCGCCGTCGCAGATCGGGAAGATCCATCCTGGGGCCGATGACAATGCTTCCGGAACCGCGGGCGTGCTGGAACTGGCGCGCTTGTTCGCTCCCATGAAGGGGCAGCTCGACCGCGGCATTCTGTTTATGTCGTTCTCGGGAGAAGAGCTTGGCCTGCTGGGTTCGGCGGAGTGGGTGAAGAATCCGACGCTGCCGCTCGACAAGTGCGTCGCCATGCTGAACATGGACATGATCGGGCGCATCAAGGACAACAAGGTGTATATCGGCGGCGTGGGCACCGGTTCGACGTTCAAGACAGTTCTGGAGCAGGCGCAGAAGCGGGAACCAAGTTTCAAGATCGAATATTCCGCGGGCGGATATTCCGCCAGCGATCACACCTCGTTCGTGGGGAAGAAAATTCCGGTGCTGTTCTTCTTCTCTGGACTGCACTCGGATTATCACAAGCCCTCCGACACCTGGGACAAAATCAATGCGCCATCGGCGGCGCAGTTGCTCAATCTGGTCGGTGACGTTGCGATGCAGTTGGCGGAGGCGCCATCGCCGCCGGCCTTCATCACCGTGGTGGAAGATAAGCCGGTGAGCGGCGGTGGCGGAGGTTATGGGCCGTACTTCGGTTCCATTCCCGACTTCGGCGAGGTGAAGGACGGCGTGCGCTTCTCCGACGTACGGCCGGGATCGCCGGCGGCGAAGGCGGGACTCAAAGCCGGCGACATCCTGGTGCAGTTCGGCGGCAAGCCGATTCACAATCTGTACGATTTCACCGACGCGCTGCGCCGCAGTAAAGTGGGTGAAGTGGTGGAGGTGAAAGTACTGCGCGACGGCCAGCCCATTACCGCCAGCGTGAAGCTGGAGCAGAGAAAGTAGGGGTGGTGGTCAACGGCGTGATTTCGCAGGTCCCGTGTGCCCTATATTCGAGGTTGAGTTCTTACGCATAATGCGTAATAATTTACGCATTATGCGTAACTACCAGGCGCTTTCAACCTTATTTCCAGCGACCCGCAGGTCCTTGCTGGCCGTGACCCTGGTTCAGCCGGACAAATGGTGGTACCTGTCGGAACTGGCGCAGCATCTGCGGACCACGCCGTCCAGTCTGCAACGGGAGCTATCGTCTTTGGTTGCCGCTGGTCTGTTGCAGAAGCGCCGGGAAGGGGTCCGGACCTACTTCAAGGCTGAAACCCGATCGCCGCTGTTTCCCGAGTTAAGCCGCCTTTTCGAGAAGACAGTTGGACTGATACCGGCATTGCAGCAGGTCTTGGAACGGTTTGGCGACAGGATTACCTGTTCCCTGGTTTACGGCTCTGTAGCGCGGAGAGACGAGCATGCCCTCAGCGATGTCGATTTGCTGGTCATCGGCAGTGTCGGCCTGGCCGAACTGGCGCCCGCTCTGCGACGAGCCGAGGAGCGGCTGGGCAGGGAAGTGAATGTCACGTGCTACTCGGTCCGGGAATTCCGGGCCAAGGTTGCGGACGGGGACCATTTTCTGGCGGCGGTACTCCGAGGCCCCAAGCGGTTCGTGAAAGGCGACAGGCGTGACTTGGACGAAATTATTGGATAGCAAGGATGTGCAGAGGCACACTACCTCGAAGAGAGAGGTCGATGCTTTCCGCGACCTGATTGCGCGCGATCTTGGCGACGCTGCGATTGCCGGGCTGTCCGCTGATCGGCGCTTCGCGACGGCTTACAATGCCGCTCTGCAAGCGATGAACATGGCGATTGCGTGCGCCGGATACCGCGTCACGGCAAGGATCGGCCATCATAGAATTTCCTTGGAAAGCGCAAGGTTGGCGCTTGGGGCCGCGGCCCGCGATGATGCCGATTATTTTGAGATGTGCCGGCGCAAGCGGAACGCCATCGACTACACGCACTCTCACGTGGCCACAGAGACCGAGGCGAAGGAGATTCTGGAGAAAGCCAACGCATTCTACGAGCTCGTGGAAAAGTGGATTGCGAAAAACCACGCCACGCTGAAGAAGTGATATACACGCGTCAGGACGGAAAGGTTGTCCGGACAGGAACTTATCCTTGGCGGCGGAACGAGGTAATCAAGATTGGGTCAATATCAGTTTGTGCGTAATGCTTTCATCGCTTTTTTCGTCTTGGCGGTGGTGGCCGCTACACCGGCGTCCTCTCAACAACCCTCTGCGACGAGCGACTCGTTCCCGTCCTTGCTGGTACCGGGCGAGGAGAAGCACCTGCGCAACCTTCGCCAGTTCACCTTCGGGGGACAAAACGCCGAGGCCTACTTCTCCGCCGACGATCGCATGTTGAGCTTTCAGCACCAGGGCGAAGGCGTTCCGTGCGACCAGATCTACACCATGCCGGTGGACACACCCGACGGCAAACCAGCCACGCCCAAGCTGGTCAGTACGGGCAAAGGGCGTACCACTTGCAGCTACATTTTCCCTTCGGGCGATCGCATGTTGTATTCCTCCACGCACGCCGCCAGTCCTGAATGTCCGCCGAAGCCCGACTACTCGAAGGGTTACATGTGGCCCATCTACGACACTTACAAAATCTACACTGCGAAGCTTGACGGCAGCGACTTGCGCTTGCTGACCGATGCCCCCGGCTACAACGCCGAAGCCACCATCAGCCGCGACGGCAAACACATTGTCTTCACTTCAACGCGCAATGGCGACCTCGATGTCTACACCATGAACGCCGACGGCAGCCACGTTAAACAGCTAACCCATGAACTGGGATACGACGGCGGCGCATTCTTTTCAGCCGACGGCAAAAAGATCGTTTATCGCGGCGAGCATCCCAAGACTGCGGCCGAGATTGCCGATTACAAGGCGCTGTACGCGCAGGGACTGATTCGTCCGGGCAATCTGGAAATCTGGGTGATGGATGCCGACGGAAAACACAAGCGGCAGGTGACCCACAACGGCGCCGCCAACTTCGCGCCCTTTTTTCATCCTGATGGCAAGCGGATCATCTTTGCCTCCAACCAGGCCAATCCCAAGAGCGGCCGCGCCTTCGATCTCTACCTTATCAACGTCGATGGGACCGGGCAGCAGCGCATTACGTTTTATCCCGACTTCGACGCGTTCCCCATGTTCACCTCCGACGGCAAGCGGCTGGTGTGGGCGTCGAACCGCAACGGCAAAGTCCCGCACGAGACCAACATTTTCATCGCCGATTGGGTGGAGTAGGCACTATCTGAATTCTTAGGCGGGTGATTCAAAGGTACACTTCAAACCGCATGCGGAGACCTGGAAGGAGCGCCACCTCTCTGTTTTCGAAGCTCGTCGAGCATGCGCTGACGCAGGAGAAGATTTGCCCGGGTTTGATAGCCTTTTCCGGGTTTTTTTAGCCATGCCACCACGTCCGCGTCCAGACGCAAAGACACGGCCTGTTTGACTGGCCGAAAGAACCTGCCCCGAACCGCATCCTTCCACGCACTCGCTGGCAATTCCGGAATGTCTGACGTGTCAATCTGATCATCCGGCAGAGCAGCCAGGGCCGCCAACTCGCGCTTCTGCCTAGCCGTGAGGGGCTTCTCGGGTGTTTGCTTCCTCTTCACTGTTCTAGTTGCCTTGCGCATAAATACTCCGTTCCTGTGGCGTGGCTTTTCGCGCTGAGATGATGTGTATGATCTCTTCGTCTCCGGATTCCGCGAGAGTGTGAGCTACCAGGAGCACTTGAATTCCTTTCACCATTCCGATTGTCTGCCATCGCAATTCGCCCTCGACCTCCCGGTCCAAACGGGACACCTGGTAGGGATCGTCAAAAGCCAACAGCGCTGTCTCAAAGCTAATGCCGTGCTTTCTGCTGTTGATTCGGTTCTTTCGTTCATCCCACGTAAAATTGCAAGGTCAGCCTTGTCCTGACATTTATGCATATACATTAATGCCATTTGAGTTGTAACGCAAATGGTTTGGATCGGCGTTCTGATGGGAAAAAAGGCGCCACCGGAAGCGAAGCGCTGCTTCTAAATCTGGTAATCCATCTCGATCGCCTGCTGCAGCTTGTCGGTGCCGTTGGTCGGGGCCGGGGACGGCTGGCGCCCTTGCAGGCGGCATACTTCGTCCTTCAGTATTTTGACTTCGTGGGCCACTGCGGCCAGCGCCTCCGACAGCGGATCGTTGATCTGCTTGGGATCGGTGATCACCACCCGCTTGCCTTCGCGGAGAACAATGTGGCCGGGCACGCCGACTACGGTTGAGTTGTCGGGCACATCGCGCAGCACCACCGAGCCGGCACCGATGCGGCAATTTTCGCCGATGGTGATATTGCCCAGTATTTTCGCGCCCGAACCAATCACGACATTGTTGCCGATGGTGGGATGCCGCTTACCGTGTTCCTTGCCGGTGCCGCCCAGCGTTACACCCTGGTACAACGTGACATCGTCGCCCACGATGGTGGTCTCGCCAATGACCACTCCCATTCCGTGGTCGATAAAAAAGTGGCGGCCAATTTGCGCGCCGGGATGGATCTCGACGCCGGTAACCAGCCGCGCGAGTTGCGACAGGGCCCGGGCAGGGAATTGCCAGCCATGGATCCACAGCCAGTGGTGGAAGCGGAAGCCCCACAGCGCGTGCAGCCCGGAGTAGAGCAGAATGATTTCAAGCGCGGACTTCGCCGCGGGATCGCGGTCCTTGACAGCGGCGATGTCCTCACGCACGGATGCAAACATTTTTCAAACGCCTTCCGCCACCATGGCCAGCGACTCATTGCGGAGCTGCTCGAACAGGAGGCTGCTCAGGTAACGCTCGCCGAACGACGGGATAATGACGACAATCAGCTTGCCTGCGTTCTCGTCGCGCCCAGCAACTCGCAGCGCGGCAACCACCGCCGCGCCCGACGAGATGCCCACTAGCAGGCCTTCTTCCTTTGGCATTCGCCGCGCCATTGCCAGAGCGTCGTCGCTCGACACTTGGATGACTTCATCAATGTAGTCGGTGCGCAGAATGCTGGGAACAAAGCCGCCGCCGATGCCCTGGATCTTGTGCGGGCCGGGCTGCCCGCCGGAGAGAACGGGGCTTTCCACGGGCTCGACTGCGATTGCCTTAAACGACGGCTTCTTCGGCTTGATGTACTCGCAGACGCCGGTCAGCGTGCCGCCGGTGCCGATGCCCGAGATCAGGAAGTCCACTTTGCCGTCGGTATCGTTCCAGATTTCCGGCCCAGTGGTCTCCAGGTGGATCTTGGGATTCGCCGGATTGTCGAATTGCTGCAGCATATAGCCGTTGGGTGTTTTGGCGAGCAACTCATCGGCCTTGGCGATTGCGCCCTTCATGCCCTTGATGCCCGGCGTCAGCACGATGTCNNGCGCCAAAGGCCTTCAGCAGCACGCGCCGCTCCAGGCTCATGGTGTCGGGCATGGTGAGGACCAGCTTGTAGCCCTTCACCGCAGCCACGAACGCCAGCGCGATGCCGGTGTTGCCGCTGGTCGGCTCGATCAACACGGTCTTACCGGGCTGGATTTTCCCCGCGCGCTCGGCTTCGTTGATCATGCTGACGCCGATGCGGTCCTTCACGCTGCTGCACGGGTTCTGGCTTTCCAGCTTGGCGACGACTGTGGCCTTCGCGCCGGCAGTTACCTTGTTGAGACGCACCAAAGGAGTGTTTCCAATCAGTTCCGTAACGTCATTCGCAATCTTCATAGCGATCTCCCGAAAGTTTGACCTGAAGCCATTGGATATATGGTTTGATTCAGCGGAGGCGAGCAAAGAATCAGCTAAAGGCAACAACAACAGCGCGAGCTTCGTTGGCTGGCGCCAACCTCGAACTGCAAGTGCGTGCATGTATGGTTGCCGAACATAACAGTGCGCATACGCGTATAGCTTAGCACCCTGCCCTGGCCACCGCTACTGCCGCAATTGCAGCGGTCTCGGCGCGGAGAATGGTATCGCCAAGTGAGGCGGCAAGCCATTGCGACAATTTGAAGAGCTGCAGGTCTTCCGTGGTCCAGCCGCCTTCGGGACCGACAGCGAGAGCCAGCGAGGTCACATCGTCGCGTGCGCGCAGCACTTCGCTGAGCGTGGCTTCTGATCCGTTTTCCGCCAGAACGATCCGCAAATCGCAACCCGGACGAACCCGGGTCCCGCTGCTCGCACTAAAGCCCTCGCTCGGGATGACAGCGGGGCTATTGCGGGCGTGGAGCTTAGCGAGCGCTTCCTTCAACTTCACGGGATCGGCGATCTCGGGCGGTGCGATGCGACGCGACTGCTCGGCCGCTTCACGGGCGATGCGCCGCCAGCGCTCGACGCGCTTGTCCGCCGCGAGGGCAAGATGCTTTTCCGTGCGCCGCGCAATTACGGGAAGGATCGTGGTGACGTTCAGTTCCGTGCACTTCTCGATCGCCCACTCCATGCGATCGAACTTGAAGACGGCGAGCAACAGGGTGATGGGTACAGCCTGGCGGGCCGCGACTTCTTCGCTCAGGGTGAACTCCACGCGCTCGTCCTCCACGCTGAAAACGGTGGCCCGCCGGAGTTGCTTGCCACATGCGACCTCGAACTGCTGGCCGACGCGTGCGCGCAAGGTGCGGGACAGATGGGCGGCGTGCGCCCCGGTCAGGGCAGCGCGGTCGCCCGAGAACTCGTCGGCAATCCAGCGGCGTCGAGTCATCGCGTCATCAGAGGGGAATGGGGGAATCGCTTTTCGCTCTTCGCTAAATGCCAAGTGCCAAGTGCGAACTACTGAAACATGTCCTTCACTTTGTTCAGCAGCGAGCGGCTGACGGGCTTGTTTTCCACCGAGGTGGTGCTTTGCAACTCCTGCAAGAGTTCGCGCTGCCGCTTGCTGAGTTTCGACGGCGTCTGCACTTTGACTTCGACGTGCAAATCGCCCCGGCCATGTCCGTTGAGCACCGGCACGCCTTTGTTCTTTACCCGGAAGGTGGTCCCGGGCTGCGTGCCTTCAGGAATTTTCACGACACACTCACCGTCGAGAGTGGGGACGGTAATCTCGGTGCCCAGCGCCGCCTGCGCGAAAGAAATTGGCACGGCGCAATACAAGTGCTTGCCTTCACGCTCGAAGAACGCGTGTTCCCTGGCGTGCAGCACCACATAGAGGTCGCCGGACGGTCCACCGTAAACGCCAGCCTCGCCCTCGCCCGAGTACAGCATGCGCGCGCCTTCCTCGACCCCCGCGGGAACTTTGACCGTGACCGTGCGCTGGCGCGTGATGCGGCCATGGCCTCGGCACTGGGAGCAGGGATCGACGATCAGTTTGCCCGCGCCCTGGCAGGTGCTGCAGGTGCGCGATATGGAAAAGAAGCCCTGCTGATAACGCATCTGCCCGCGCCCCGCGCAGGTGGTGCAGGTGATGGGCGCCTTGCCCGGAGCCACACCGCTGCCTTTGCACTGGTCACACTCTTCCAGCCGCCGCACCTGCACTTGCTTGGTGACGCCAAACACGGCTTCCTCGAACTCGAGGGTGAGGTCCTCGCGCAGATCGGCCCCGCGCTGGGCGCGCGAACGGCTGCGTCCGCCCTGCCCGCCAAACATGTCGCCAAATCCGAAGAGGTCGCCGAAGATGTCGTGGAAATCGTTGAACACCGTGGCGTCGAATCCGCCGTTGCCGCCCGGGCCGCTGGAAACTCCCGCGTGACCAAAGCGGTCGTAACGCGCGCGCTTTTCGCTGTCGGCGAGAATCCCGTAGGCTTCGCTGCACTCCTTGAAGCGCTCTTCGGCCGCAGGATCGTCGGGATTGCGGTCAGGATGGTGCTGCAGAGCGAGCTTGCGATAGGCGCTCTTGATTTCCTGGTCGTTGGCCGTGCGGCTGACGCCCAGCACTTCGTAGTAATCGCGTTTTACGTTGGTAGCCAGAACGGTTTACCTTTTTCGAATTGATTTACGGTTTGGGATGGCGCGCCACGCGCACCATCGCCGGACGCAGCAGCCGGTCCTTCAACTTGTAGCCGCGCTGCAACTCATCAATCACGTGGTTGTCCTCGACTTCGTCGGTGTCCACCATCTGGATCGCCTGATGCAGATTGGGATCGAACGGTTCGCCCTCCGCGGCGACGGGCTGCACCCCTAACTTGGCCAGCGCATCATGAAATTGTTTGTCGATAAGCTCGATGCCGGCGTGAAAATCCTCCAGCGATGCCCCCTTGGTGTTCAGCGCGCGATCCAGGCTGTCGAGAATGGGAAGCAACGTCTTCATCGCATCGGCGAGCGCGTATTCCTTGAACTCCTGCTGTTGTTTCTGGCTGCGCTTGCGATAGTTTTCAAACTCGGCCTGGATGCGCGCGGCGCGATCGAGATAGGCCGCGCGTTCGGCGCGAATCCGCTCCATCTCCGATTGCGGCTCTTCCGCTGCGGCCGTGACGGCGCTCTGGGGAGCAGGATCGTCTCCACCTTCGGCTGGCGAAAGTTCGTGGTCCAGTTCCAGTTCCGCCTCGCTGGAGCTTCCATTGTGTTTCTTGGCTGGCATAAGTATTTCTACGTCGATTCGTTCCAAAGTTGGTCGAACAGCCGCGCGATGTACGACACCGCCGTGATGGTGTGCTCATAATCCATGCGGGTCGGGCCAATCACCGCCAGCGAACCCATCACTTCGTCGCCCACCCGCGCCGGCATCCCAATCAGTACGAAGTTACTTAGATGCGGCAT
>PLBW01000229.1:0-4373 GCA_003135475.1 Acidobacteriaceae bacterium | reverse complement strand
TGGCGCAGGCGCTCCTGGTCCTGCTCGGTGATCACCAAGTTGGACGTGCCTTCCACGAACACCGCCTGGGCGGGGCCTTCAGTGGCCAGCGCGCCCTGCGCGTAGAGTTGTTCCACCGAACGCATCAGGCGATCGTATTCGCTGCGCTCCTGCTGAACTCTCCGGCTGATCTCGTTGCGCAGCGACTCCATCTCCCAACCGCGGAAGTTCTGATTGATGTAGGCTGCGGCCGCTTCCAGATCGGCCACCGGCAAATCCTGGCTGAGCCGCAGCACGCGGTCGCGCACCACGCCGTTGCGCATGACCACGACGGCCAGCACTTTCTTGTCGGCCATCCGCTGGAAATACACATGCTCCAGCGCGTTGTGCTGCCCCTGCGCCGAGCTGACGGTGACGCCTACGCTGTGCGAAATCAGCGACAGCACGTGCGAAGTGCGCTCCATAAACTCGGGCACATCCTGCAAACCTTGCAGGCTTCCCTGGATCAAGTTTTCGTCGGCGGGCGACAGGCGCGCCTCCCCGGTCAACTGCTTCACGTAAAAGCGATAGGCCTTGGTGGTCGGGACCCGGCCGGCCGAGGTATGCGGCTGCTCCAGAAAACCAGCGTCGGCCAGGTCGGCCATCACGTTGCGAATGGAAGCCGCGCTCAGGTTCTCGGGGTTGGCGCGGGCCAGGGTGCGCGAGCCCACGGGTTCACCGGTGGAGATGTAGGACTCCACGATGGCCGTGAGGATCTCGCGTTCCCGTCTGCCGATGTTGGCCGATGCGTCCATGATTAAGCTCTGGCGGAAGCTAACCTGTGTTCTTGCAATTATTTACAGACGAGCAAGATACAATTCCGCACTTTTATTCTAGGGAGCGAAGCGGGTTGATGTCAAGGTTGGCACTCAACTTAGTCGAGTGCTAAATGCTCAGATCGCAGCTTGGGTAGGACACCCTCAAGATTCTAGCCCGGGCCGCCCGCCCCTATCCCTATCCACTATCCCCTGACCCCTGCTGGGTAAACTCCACCAACAATTGCAGCCGCTGGCGGGCATGGCCGCTATCGATCGCGTAGGCAGCCAGGGGCACGGCGTCGCCGATGTGGTCAGCGTGTCCGGCGGCGACCAGCGCTGCGGCTGCGTTCAGCAGAACTACATCGCGACGGCAGGAGCGCTCGCCATCGAGAATCGCGCGGATAATGGCCGCGTTTTGCTGCGCATCGCCTCCCGCGATGTCGTCGAGCGGCGCCCGTTGCAAGCCAAAATCTTCTGGCGTGACTTCGTACACGCGCACCTGACCGTTGCGAACTTCGGCAACTTTGCTGGGGCCGGAAATGGTGATCTCGTCGAGCCCATCGCGTCCATGGACGACCAGCGCACGGCGCAGTCCCAGTTCGCTCAGCGCCTCCGCCAGCTTTTCCACCAGGTCGGAAGAATAGACGCCGACCACTTGCGCCGAAGCGCGCGCTGGGTTGGTCAACGGTCCAAGCAGGTTAAATACGGTGCGCAGCCGCAACTCGCGCCGCGCCGGTTGCACGTACTTCATGGCCGAATGCATGGCCGGCGCAAACAAGAATGCGATGCCGGTCTCGCGCAGGCAGGCAGCGATCCGCGCCGGTGGCAGATTGATGTTGACTCCCAACGCCTCCATCACGTCGGCCGAACCACACTTGGAACTGATGCTGCGGTTGCCGTGTTTCGCAACCCGTACGCCAGCGCCGGCGATGGCCAGTGCCGTCGCGGTGGAAATGTTGAAGGTGCCGCTGGCGTCACCGCCGGTGCCGCAGGTGTCCACCAGCGCGTCGCGCTCGGTGCCGCTGAGGTCAATCGCTTCGCCGTCCTCGGTCTGCAACGGCGCCGCCTCGGCGCGAATGGCCTGCGCAAAGCCGACGATCTCCTCCACCGTCTCGCCCTTCATGTGCAGCGCAACCAGTAGCGCCGCAATCTGCGCGTCGGTGGCCTCGCCGCGCAGGATCTCCGACATGACCTCGCGCGCCTCCTCGCGGGTGAGGGACGTGCGGTGGTTGGCGATTTTGTGCAGCGCGTCGAGAAGCATGGGGTCAGTTGCCAGTTGTCAGTTTCCAGCCTGCGGCCTGCCAGCTATCAACTATAAGTCTTCAGGACTCAGCGTTAAGCATTCAGCCAGCGAACATCATACCTTTTGCTGTGTCATCCTGAGCGACGAGGTCGCTGTGGCGACCGAGGAGTCGAAGGACCCCTATCAGGCCAGAGTAAAATTGCCCCCGGTCACACAGCAACGGCTCGGACCATCGCCGCTTTCGAGTCGGCGGCGAATTGCTTTTGCAGTCGACGCGCGACTGGGTATCCGACTCGCGTTAAGAATTGGTTGGGCCGCGAGAAGGCCAACAGATCGTAAGAAACTGCATCGGTCTCACGGTTCCATTCAACAAGGAATCGTTCCTCCCCCGATTCCGCATGTTCGGTGAGCGTCCCATAGGCGAATCCGAAACGCTTTGTCGGTCCGTCCTCGTCGATCAGATAGACAACGCGACACGCATTGAGCCAGAACAGGCCGATACGATGCGCGATGACGGCAACGTTCGAACCTTCTGTAATCGGAGCTGTTGGCCAGCAGAGGCGGACCCACGGGATATTGAACATCTCCCATTTTCTGATCGCATCGACCGCCCGCTGCCAAGCAAGAGGTCCTGAGCCAAGCTGTATACGATTTCGATCTACCGTGAACAGAGGTGGCAGCGTCGCAGAATCTGTTGCACCAAGTTCGGAGTAGGAGAATCCCAATGAGGAAGCGCGCTCCAGAAAGCGATTGATCTGTTGTTCAGAAGGTTCCGAGAAAAAGAGCACTGTATCTCCAAATCGCCAATTGCTCCCTACTCTCTCCGTCCGTTACAATCATGAGTTTCCTATTGTTACGCCATCCTCATAAGGAGCAGCCAAGTCCAGCCAGTCTGGTCTGAGCCGCGCGCCACTCGGCCCGCGGTCATCATACAAACATGAAAATACACGAGTACCAGGGAAAAGCCATCCTCTCGAAATACGGAGTGGCCGTGCCCCGTGAGCACATGGTCGAAAGCCGCGAAGAAGCTGACACTGCGGCCAAGGCCCTGTTCCACGACGGCGCAACAGGGGTTGTCGTCAAGGCACAAATCCACGCGGGTGGCCGCGGCAAAGGCGGCGGCGTCAAACTCGCCAAGTCACCAGAAGAAGCCGGCGCGCTGGCGGCCAAGATGCTGGGGATGAATCTGGTCACCCATCAGACCGGTCCCGAAGGCAAGAAGGTCCAGCGCCTGCTGATTGAAGAGACGCTGCCGATTGCGCGCGAGCTGTATCTGGGCATCGTGCTCGATCGCGGCAACGGGCGCCTGGTGTTCATGGCTTCGGCGGCGGGCGGCATGGAGATCGAGGAGGTCGCCGCAAAAGATCCCAACGCCATCATCAAACAGCACATCATCCCCGGCTTCGGGCTGCAAGCCTTTCAGGCGCGCGGGATTGCCTTCAGGCTCGGCCTCGACGCCAAGTACATCAGCGGCGCGGTGAAGTTCATGATGGCGCTGGCGCGCGCAGCCGAAGATACCGACGCCTCGCTGGTCGAGATCAATCCGTTCATCACCACCACCGACGGACGCCTCTTCGCGCTTGACGCCAAGATGAACTTCGACGACAACGCGCTCTATCGCCACCCCGACATCAAAGAGCTGCGCGACCTGAGCGAGGAAGACCCGCTGGAGGTCGAAGCCAGCAAATACAACCTGAACTACATCAAGCTCGACGGCAATGTGGGTTGCATGGTCAACGGCGCCGGCCTGGCGATGGCCACCATGGACATCATTCAGTATGCCGGCGGCATGCCCGCCAACTTCCTCGATGTGGGCGGCGGCGCCAACGAAGAGCAGGTCACGCATGCGTTCGAAATCCTGCTGAGCGACAAGAACGTGAAAGCGGTGCTCATCAATATTTTCGGCGGCATCCTGCGCGTGGACACGCTGGCCAACGGCATCGTCAGCGCCGCCCGCAAAACCAACATCCAGTTGCCGATTGTGCTGCGGCTGGAGGGAACGAATGTGGAGCAGGGCCGTGTGACCCTGAAAGAGAGTGGGTTGAAATTCATCGTGGCAGAGACCATGAAAGACGCGGCCGAGAAAGTTGTCGCCGCCGCCAAGGGGGTTCGATGAGCATACTGGTTGATAAGTCAACGCGATTACTGGTGCAGGGACTGACGGGGCGCGAGGGAACCTTCCACGCCAAGAACGCCGCTGCTTATGGAACGAATGTTGTCGGCGGCGTGACTCCCGGCAAGGGCGGCACTACGCATGAAGGCTGGCCGATCTTCGACACTGTGAGCGACGCGGTGGAGAAAACCGGCGCCAACGCAACTGTTATTTTCGTTCCGCCGCCGGGCGCCGCCGACGC
>PLBW01000073.1 GCA_003135475.1 Acidobacteriaceae bacterium | reverse complement strand
GTCCGCTTTATCCGCGCCGTGGTGAACGCAAAAAAGCCGATTGTCGCCGCCGTACACGGGGCGACGGTGGGAATCGGCACCACCATCCTGCTGCACTGCGACCTGGTCTATGCCGCCGACAATACCATGTTCCTGATGCCCTTCCTCAACCTCGGCATCGTCCCCGAAGCAGGTTCCACCGTGCTTTTGCCGCTGCTGGTCGGCCACCAGCGCGCCGCCGAATTGCTGATGCTGGCCGTCCCGTTCACGGCGCAACGAGCTTATGAACTAGGCTTGGTGAACGCCGTCGTCCCTTTTGGGGAGCTGCTCGCCACCGCGGCGAATGCGGCGCAAAAGCTGGCGGAAAAACCTCCGGCCGCGCTCCGCGCCTGCAAGGAACTGCTGAGGCGTGCCTACAGAGCGGAGGTTGATCGCGCTATCCAGGAAGAAGTGGCCGTCATCTCGGGGCTGTTGGATTCGCCAGAAAGCCGCGAAGCGCTCAACGCCTTTGCGGAAAAGCGGCAGCCTGACTTCAGCAAGTTCCGGTGAACGCGCGATCTCGCCGTCTCACATCTTCTATGAAAATCAATATCCGTCGCGCTCAGATAATTCAGAATCTTGTAACTCTACCGCCAGCGCTCCAAACGAATGTGCAACATTTAGAATGACTTAGCTTGGCCATGGCTGTTTGGCCAGCCGAGTGCTTCTATCCCTACCAATTCATATCCCGCTCCGACTTGGATTGTGGGTTTGTTTGTCGGAGCATTTTACCGCTGCCTAGGTTCTATTGCTCGCCCTAAGAGCGAAGGCGTCCATGCTGTATTCCAGCAAGGCAAGCGAGGTTCTGTCGTCAGGATTCTCTTTCATGCGGCTTTTTCAAGCTTAGAATTCCGCGCAGTCAGATGTCAGACACTAGTCAACTTCTGGAGGGAGAAGAAAGATGACACGACTTGGACGCCGTTCCCGTTTGTTGTTTTCAACATTAGTTCTGATGGCCGCGATCCTGCTGCTGGCGAGCGCGGTGCCTGCAGGGGCACAGGTCACCTCAGCCGGGCAAGTTAATGGCGTGGTGACAGACAAAACCGGTGCGGTCGTGCCAGGTGCGGCCATCACATTGACCGACACGTCCACGAAGGAGGAGCGAACCAGCACCTCCAACGCTGCTGGCCAGTACGTCTTCGTCAGTGTGCCCCCAGGGACATACAACATTACGATTGTCAAGACAGGGTTCAGTAAGTTTGTAATTTCAGCCCAGCAGGTGAGGGTCGGCTCGCCGGTTACAGCCAATGCCACCCTGGAGGTGGGTGCGGCGTCGCAGACCGTTGAAGTGGCGGCCACCGGGGTGGAGTTGCAGACCACGAATGCGACCATCGGCAACACCGTCACCGGTGTGGCCTTGGAATCACTCCCCACCTTGGGACGGGACGTCAGCACCTTCGTTACCCTGCAACCGGGCATCAGTCCGGATGGCAGCGTGGCTGGAACGGTGGTGGATCAGAGCAGTTTCGTGCTTGATGGCGGCAACAACACTAACGACATGGACGGCAGCATGAGCGTGTACACGCCCAGCTTCGCCGGTGACCCCACGGGAGGCATTTCCAACCAAAGTAACGGCGTGGCCGGGGGACCCACGGGCGTCATGCCGACTCCCGCCGATAGCGTGGAGGAGTTCAAGGTTAGTGCAGCCCTGCAGGGTGCCGACTTCAACAGCTCGTCGGGCGCACAGGTGCAAGTAGTCACCAAGCGCGGCACCAACACCTGGCACGGCACGGTTTACGAGTACTATCTGGACAACAATTTCAATGCTAATACCTGGGTGAATAACTTCAACGGATTGCCAAACGCCGACTACCATTACAACCGCTTTGGTGCGGCGGCTGGCGGCCCCATCCTACCCAAGATGCTGGGCGGCAAAACCTACTTCTTCGCCAATTATCAAGGCTTCCGCTGGCCCAACGCCACCACCATCGAAAGGGCAGTTCCATCGGCAGCCATGCGCGCCGGATTCCTCACCTTCAACGGGGTGCAGTACAACGTTGCCAACTTCGATCCGCAGGGCATTGGAATCAACCCCTTGGTGCAGCAGTTCTGGAACAAGTATATGCCGCCGTCGAATGAAGCGAGCTGTGGTCTCGGCCGCTGCGACGGTGTCAACATTCAGGGATTCACAGGGAATATGTCTGTTCCCCAGAAGGATAACTTCGGAGTTGCCCGCCTTGACCACGATTTTGGCGATAAGTGGCACTTCATGTCGAGCTACCGCTACTACCACCTGGTCCGCGCTACTACCAACCAGGCTGACATCGGCGGTTTCTTCCCCGGCGATACCCTGGGCGTAGCTTCTGCTGTGTCCAACCGCCCACAAACACCGTGGTACTTGGTGGCGGGGCTGACCACCAACATAAGCTCCAACACTACCAACGATTTCCATTACAGCTTCCTGCGCAACTTTTGGCAGTATGGCTCGGCGGGAGCCCCACCGCAGGTACCCGGTTTGGGAGGGGCGTTGGAACCGGGTGGCGAGTCGATAAACCAAGCGCTCCTTCCCTTCAATGTGGACAACCAGAATACGCGTACCCGCTTCTGGGATGGAAAAGACCACATGTTTAAGGATGACGTGACCACGCTGCACGGCAAGCACATGTTCCAGTTTGGCGGTCAGTATCAGCACAATTTTGACTACCACCAGCGCAGCGATAATGGCGGGGGTATCAACTACTATCCGACCTATCAGCTCGGTACTACTTCGGGCGCCGGCTCAGGAGTTGACCTGACTGGCTATACCCCGGCGGGCATTTCCCCGTCAGATCCAAACTGGGGACGGGACTACGCAATGATGCTGGGCATCGTGTCCATCGCCCAGGTTGCCTATACCCGCTCGGGATCGAACCTGACCTTGAACCCGCCCCTCACGCCGGCTTCTGACAAGAGCACCATTCCCTACTACAACCTGTACTTCAGCGACACTTGGCGCATCAAGCCGAGGTTTACCCTGACCTACGGTCTGGGGTGGACGCTGGAGATGCCGCCGACGGAGGCGAACGGGAAGCAGGTCGAGTTGGTGGATTCGTCCGATCATCCGATTAGTCTGGAAAACTACATGCACAACCGGGAAAGCGCCGCGCTGGCGGGACAGGTGTACAACCCTGAAGTTGGGTTTGCCACGATTAACAACGTGGCGGGCCATCCCAAGTATCCCTACAACCCTTACTACAAGGAGTTTAGTCCCCGAGTTGCGGCCGCTTTTGACATCTTCGGCAACGGCAACGATGTCGTCCGCGCTGGTTATAGCCGAATCTACGGGCGGCTGAACGGAGTTGACTTGGTGCTGGTGCCGCTGCTCGGCGATGGCCTTATTCAGGCGGTACAGTGCGTTGGCGCCCTGGCCCCGGCCTATCAGACGGCCCAGAACTTCGGGTGTGGCGGCACTGGCGGCGCCACTCCCGTAACCGCTTTCCGTGTTGGCGTCAACGGTCTGGTAGCGCCGCTTGGACAGGCTCCCAGTCAGACACTGCCGCAGCCTATTTTCCCCGGCATTAACGGACCTGAGGCGGGAGCGGCCGAGTCGTTGGATCCCAACTTCCGGCCCAATCAAGTGGACTCAATCGACCTCACCTACCAGCACCAAATTTCGCGCAAGATGAGCATGGAAATGGGTTATATTGGGCGCTGGATCAACCATGAGTACATGCCGGTTAACATCAATGCCGTACCCTACATGATGACGCTGGGCGGCCAGCGCTTCGACAAAGCCTACGCCAATCTGGAGATACAATATTGCGGAAACGGAAGCATCGCGGGGCTTGCTGGCAGCAGATGCGCTGGCAATGTCGCTGCGGTGACGCCACAACCGTTTTTTGAGGCGGCCCTGGCGGGCACCCACTATTGCGATCACTTCACCAACTGCACCCAAGCCGTTGCGGTCAACGAAGGTGGTAACCTCGCAATCCAGAACGTATGGAGCCTGTGGAGCGATCTAGATACTGGGGGCAGCGCTCCCGGGTTCAACTTCCCGGCTAGCATGCTGAACAGCACTGGTCAGCTCAGTAGCGGCGTGGGAGTCAACGCCAGCATCGGCTACGGCAACTACAATGCTGGTTTCTTGAGCCTGAAGATGTCGGACTGGAAAGGCCTGACCATGCAGACGAACCTTACCTGGTCCAGGGCGCTGGGCACGGGCGCCGAAGTGCAAGCCACCAGTGCCTCTACCCCACCCGATCCCTTCAACCTGCGCACCGGCTATGGCTTGCAGGCGTTTGACCGCCCGCTTGTCTTTAACACCTTCTTTGTCTATCAGCCGACATGGTATAAGGGGCAGCACGGCTTGGCCGGGCATCTGCTGGGCGGCTGGACATTTGCCCCGGTAGTCACCGTCGGCAGCGGCCTGCCCATCACTCTGGGTACCGCCAACTTCGGTGGCCAGGCCTTCGGCGAAGGCGACTCCAGCAACTTCTTTGGCTATGGGGTCTCGGAAAACGCGATCGTGATGGGACAGCTTCCCCCCGTCGGAGTGAATCGCACCAGTGGGTCCGGCGGCATCGGCACTTCCGGTTACGGGGTCAACCTGTTCGCCAACCCGGAAGCGGCCTGGAACTCTATCCGGCAGCCAATTCTGGGTCTGGATACCCATGATGGTGGCTTCGGCGTTCTGCGCGGCCTCCCGTACTGGAACATGGACTTCAGCATGAAGAAGCAGTTCGCGATTACCGAGCGGGTCAACTTCGAGGCGCAAATCGTGATTACGAACATCTTTAACCATATGCAGTGGGATGATCCCGCCGGTGATTATATCGACACCAGTAGTCCGGCGTCCTTCGGCACCTTGCCGGGGCAATTTAGTACGACTTCTCCCCGGCAAATGGAGTTCGGGTTCCGCGTCAACTTCTAACCCCGGCATTTGAGGCGCACCAGCGCTTCGAATCAACCGATAGCTTCGATTCACTTTGGCCGCACCTCTCCGGTGCGGCCTTTCTCTTTCGGAAGACCGCCCATGACATGATAAGAATCTGGGAACCGTCGCGACCATTGGCTCGTAACCTACAACATGGGTTTGTGTTCTGATTTCCAGCGGACTACTCTATCCACATCGCCCGGCCGAGGAGTTGAACTCATGCTTCATCGCGCGCACTGGTTGCTGGCAGCCGCTTTACTGCTTCTCATGGTTACGCCTCAAACGCTTCACGCTCGGAATGGCGACCAGGTCCACTTTGGTAAAAGCATAACCGTAGGTGAGGACGAAAACGCAGGCGACCTGGTTTGCATCGGCTGCTCGATTCGAATGGAAGGCACCTGCGGAGATGTGGTTGCCGTGGGTGGAAGCATCATGGTGGATGGAAGGGTGAAGGGGGACGTAGTCGCACTGGGCGGAGGCGCCCTTTTGGGCGACAACGCGGCGGTCTCCGGTGACGTGGTCACGATCGGAGGCCATTTATCGCGCCATGCCAACGCGGTGGTGAAGGGTGATGTCAGTGAGCAGTCGGGTGCACTCGTTTTGCTGGGAATATTCCTTGTTCCTCTACTGCCGTTGATCGTGATCGTGGCGCTGGTTGTCTGGCTAGTAAGGCGCAACCGCACGCCGATGCCAGCGCATGTCGGCCAGCAGCCCTGATCTCAACCCGCCTCCAAGCGGCTCGCAGATATAATGAAGCCACCTGCCGGAACCTGGAATCTGCGCGCGTAATCTTGCCTTCATGATTCGGGAGCGGCGGATGGTGGGCTGTTCATGTTGCCGTTTACGCCTCCAACTCGTCCGCAAGAAAAACGAAACCGCACGCCCGCCCTCATCGCCCTCTCCATTTGTACCTTCTTTCTCTTTGCCGTTATTTTTGCGCAGGCCACCTTTAAGCTGACCTTCCTGCAGCCGGATACCAGCGAAGAGACGCTCATCTTTGCCGCGGTTTCGGCGCTGATTTTTCTGTTATTCGTCGCGCTCACGTTCGTCCTGCTGCGCACCCTGCTGCGGCTGTACGCGGAACGCAAGACGGGTGTACTCGGCTCCAAGTTTCGCAGCCGGATGGTGCTGGGAGCGTTGCTGCTTTCGCTGGGACCGGTAATTTTTCTGTTTCTGTTCTCCTACGGTCTAATCAATCGCTCCATCGAAAAATGGTTCTCCCGGCCGGTGGAGGAGGTGCAATACCGCACCAATGTCATTATTTCCCTGCTGACGGAATACGCCTCTACCAATGCCTGGGTTGAGGCGCAGCGCATTGCTTCGAACCCGGACGCCCAGAAGTCGTTCCAGACCGGAGATTTCACCCTGGTAATGGATGAATTTCGGCGCAGTGAAATCACTCTGCAAGGCGGTTTCGCCTTTGCCATCGTGGATGACCGTGCCGAGGCCAGCTTCCATGCTCCCGAGGCCTGGCCCCTGCTGCGCCACAACCTGCCCCTGAAGACGGCCTTACCGGGCCAGGCAAAGTCGTTTGAGGTTCTCGGCCAAACCTATGTTCTGGGCCGGGCCCGGGTGGGACCGAACGGACAGATCCTGGTGGCCATGCCTTTGCCGGCAAATTATTCGGCCACACTGCGTGACGTGGAACGCAGCCAGCAACAATACAGTGAGCTGCGCGTGCAGCGGCGGCGTTTGCGCCGCACCTATATGGGTTTTCTGTTGCTGCTTACGGTCGCGGTGCTCTTCGCCTCGACCTGGCTGGCTTTGTATATGTCGAAGATGGTGACCCGGCCCTTGGTCGCTCTGGCCGAAGCCACCCACGAAATTTCCCGCGGTCGCCTCGACTACCGGGTGGACGTGCAAGCGGGCAATGAAATCGGACAGTTGGTGGAATCGTTTAACCATATGGCTGCCGATCTGGAAGCCAGCCGGGGAAACATTGAAGCCTCACGGCGCGACTTGGCTGACGTGAACGTGCAACTGGAGCAGCGTACCCGTCATATCGAGACCATTCTGGAGAGCGTCCCTTCCGCCGTGTTTTCGCTGGACGCCTCGCGCCACATTCTTCATTCCAACCGGGCGGCGCGACGCTTACTCCGGCTCGACCAGGACTCGCCTGATTCCGTGCAAACCCTGCACGATCTGTTTCCGGCGGAAGCCGTATCCGATCTCGAGTACCTGCTGCGCAAAGCTGACCGCATGGGAACTACGACCAGCCAGATGGAGATCGTCACCTCGCGCGTAAGCCTGAACGTTGCGGTGACCGTCGCCTCGCTCGATCCGCCCTTGCCCTCAACCGATGGCCACCGCCAGCGAATGGGATACGTGGTGGTGTTTGAGGACCTTACCGATCTGTTACGCGCGCAGAAGCAGACTGCCTGGCGTGAGGTAGCGCGCCGCATTGCGCACGAAATCAAGAACCCGCTCACTCCGATTGCCTTGTCGGCCGAGCGCATTCGCCGCCACCTCGAACGCGGGACGCCTCCGGATGCGGCCTCGCTCAACGTGATCCGGCAATGCTCGGAAACCATCGGCTCCTCGGTGGAAACCGTTCGTACCCTGGTGGATGAGTTCTCCGCTCTCGCCCGTTTTCCGGCGTCGCAGCCACAACCCTCCCACATCAACAGCATCGTCAATCAGGCGCTGGCTATGTTCGATGGCCGACTCGATGGGATTCGCGTGGAGCGGTTCCTCGCGCCCGACTTGCCCCCGGTCCAGGCCGATTCTGACGCCATGAAGCGCGCTATCGCCAACCTGGTGGACAATGCCGCTGAAGCCATGCAGAACTCGTTGCTCAAGGAAATCCACATCTCCACGGCGCTCATTGGGGAGCGGGACTCGGTCGAAATCACGGTCGCCGACACCGGACATGGCGTCACTTCCGAGGTGAAGGAGAAACTTTTTCTACCCTATTTCTCCACCAAGAGGCGCGGGACGGGGCTCGGTCTCGCCATTGTCAGCCGCATTGTGGAAGATCATCGCGGGTCGATTCGCGTGGAAGAGAATGCTCCGGTCGGAACCAGATTCATCGTAGAGTTGCCCTTGGCCCAGGACATGGCCGCGGCGGCTGGCCAGCAAAATGCAAACCATTCTGATCGTGGATGACGAGTCCCAAATCCGCAGCTCGCTGCAAGGCGTGCTGGAGGATGAGGGCTTCAAAACGCTACTCGCGGGCAGCGGCGAGGAGTGCATGGACACCCTTCGCCACAAGTCGGTGGATGTCGTGCTGCTCGATATCTGGCTGCCCGGCATTGACGGCCTGGAAACTCTGGAAAAGCTCGTCGAGCCCGAGGACCATCCCGAAATCATCATGATCTCCGGACATGGCAACATCGAGACCGCGGTGCGGGCCACCAAGCTGGGCGCTTTCGATTTTCTCGAGAAGCCGCTGTCCATTGAGCGCACGCTGATTGTTCTGAAAAACGCCATCGAGGCCAAACGGTTGCGCAGCGAGAACCTGGAATACAAGAAACAGTTCCAGGTGCGCAGCGTCATTGTCGGCGACAGCATCCCCATGAAAGCGCTGCGCCAGCAGATCGCGCTGATGGCCCCGACCAACGGGCGCGTNNCTGGCGGCGCGCGCCATCCACGCGCAGAGTCTCCGCAAAGACGCCATGTTCGTCGAGCTCAACTGCGCGGCGATTCCTGAAGATCTCATCGAGAGCGAACTGTTCGGACATCGCAAGGGCGCGTTCTCCGGCGCCGCCGCTGACAAAGAAGGCAAATTCCAGAAGGCCGACGGGGGAACCCTGTTCCTCGACGAGGTCGGCGATATGAGCCTGAAGACGCAGTCGAAAGTGCTGCGCACACTCGATGAAGGGCGTTTTGCGCCCGTCGGCGAGGAAGAACCGATCACGGTGGATGCCCGCGTCATCGCGGCCACCAACAAGGACCTGGAAGAGGAAATTTCAAAAGGAAACTTTCGCGAAGATCTTTTCTACCGGCTGAACGTGATCCCGTTTTATGTGCCGCCGCTGCGCGAGCGCAAAGAGGACATTCCGCTGATCGCGCGCTATTTCCTGAAGGAGTTTTCCCAGACTTACGACCGCCGTCCGAAAGAGATCGCGAACGACGCCCTCGATGCCCTCATGCGCTATTCGTGGCCGGGCAACGTGCGCGAGCTGCGCAACCTGATTGAGCGCATCGTGATCATGAATCCGACCGTGATCAAGCTGGAGCGCAAGCATCTGCCCACCCTGGTTTACCGCGAGAGTGGCCGCCGCACCATGGGCGATTTCTCCAGCCTGCACCAGGCGCGCGCCGCCTACGAACGCGACTACATTCTGAAAAAGCTGGATGAAAATCATGGCAGTGTCAGCCGGACCGCCGAGGTACTGGGACTCGAACGCAGCCACATGTATCGCAAGATGAAGGCGCTGGGAATTGCAGTGAAAGAGTAGGGACTAGGGACTAGGGACTAGGGGCTAGGGTCTAGGGGCTAGGGGCTAGAAGCTATCTCATAAATCGGTTTGTATCAGGGCACGGCTTCAGCCGTGCCGCAAATGGCCCGTTACGCACTGGGCTTTAGCCCCTGAGGTACTTCGCTTTAGGCCGCCCCGCTGTTTATGAGATGGCTTCTAGGATCTAGGGGTTAGAGTTTAGTGGTTAGCCGTTTCTGTATCACAGCCGTTTTCATCGTTTGCCATTGAAACAGATTGGCGATAAACGAGCCGCGCAGCGGCGGCTTTGAATTGAGCCCGGCGCGCAAGCGCCGGGTAGAGTGCGAGATTGATCGGAGCCGCGTAGCGGCGACATTTGTTTTAGCCGTGGGCCCTTCGACTTCGCTCAGGGCAGGCTGCAGCCCGCGGTCAAAATGGAAAAATAGAGCCGAGTCCCTTCAGGGACGGCACAGTTCTAGTTCGTCATCGCGGATGGCGCGGGCGGTTGAACGGTCCCTGCCAAAAACTTCATGAGATGCCAATGCTAATTACTCTTCAAAATACCCTCCGGACCCCGGCCAGTCCTCAATCCTGGCGCGGACGCACGCGCCTCACTCTCGCCTGCATCGTCGCCTTCGCAATCGGCGCTTCCACACTGGTTTTCGCACAAGACACATCGGCTGCGCAGGAAATACGGGCCGGCATCCTCGCCTACCAATTTTCCAACTATCAGGGCGCGGCGGAGCACTTTCAGGCTGCGCTCAAGCTCGATCCCACCTCCACCCAGGCGCGGGTGCTGCTGGCGAATTCCTACGCCCAGCAATACATTCCCGGGGATGAATCGGCCGCCAACACCGAACTGGCAACGCAGGCAATCGGCGAGTTCAAGACCGTTCTCAAGGATGACCCAACCGATCAGCAGCGCTACCGAAGCACGGTCTCCATCGCTTCCTTGAGCCTCAACCTGAAGCGCTGGGATGACGCTCGCGAGTACTACATGAAGGCCATCGAGCTGAACCCCGACGACGCGCACAATTATTTTTCGATGGCCGTTATCGACTGGACCCTGGCCTACCCGCCGCGCGTCAAGCTGCGCGACGAGATGCACTTGAGCGATAGCGAAATGATTAGTGACCCCGCCGCATGTGCTTCGTTGCGGACGCAGAGCCAGCATTACGTCGAGGATGGGATTGAGACGTTGGAGAAGGCTCTTCAGCTTACGCCCGACGACGCCGATGCCATGGCCTACATGAATCTGCTGTACCGCGAACGCGCCGAATATGAGTGCGACCAACCCGACGCCCGCAAGGCTGACCTGAAAGCCGCCGACGAGTGGGTGGACAAGGCCATCGCCGCCAAAAAAGCCAAAGCCGAGAAAACGGCCGAGCCTCCGCATTGACGGCGGAGGAATCGAACTCGCAGTTGATATGTCCGCTTCGCGGGCGGAATCATATTAGAGCATTTTCATAGTTACC
>PLBW01000032.1:5629-12310 GCA_003135475.1 Acidobacteriaceae bacterium | reverse complement strand
CGGATTTAGGGGAGCAGGTCAATGGCGTGACAGATGTAGCCGGTATTAGAATCATCACATTCTTCGAAGACGACGTGGATCGTGTTGGAAAAGTTATCGAACGGGAATTTACCATCGATACGGCCCGTTCAGTCGATAAGAGAAAGTCCTTGGAGAGCGATCGATTTGGGTACATGTCATTGCATTTCGTGGTTTCTCTCAGCGATCATCGGCGCAGGTTAATTGAATATCAGCAATTTCAAGCAATAGTATGCGAAGTCCAAATACGCTCGATATTGCAGCACACTTGGGCGGAGATTGAGCATGACTTGGGCTACAAAGCCTCGTCAAATGTTCCCGACCGTATACGACGAAAATTCTCTCGGTTGGCGAGCCTCCTTGAGACAGCAGATGGCGATTTTTGTGAAATTAGAGATGAGCTCACGAAGTATTTAGACGAGGCAACGAGCAAACTCGTCGAATCACCGGCGGACCTCGAGTTGGATGACGTGACTATCCGCGCGCTAATTGAAGAGGATGTGCTCGTCAAGGAAGTGGATAGCGAAATTGCCCGGGCGGCAGGGCGGTCCCTGACTGATAACCGTCAAACATACGGATTCTTCGTTAGAGCACTAAGAAGCGTCGGAGTCACTACGATCGCCATGACGCAGAGCAAGTTGCGCACCGACCAGGCGCTGATCACAAAATTTGCTGATCTGTGGCTGAAACAGGTCCCAACCGGTGCAACTTTGGGGCGTGGTATTTCTCTCGCGTACCTGTACATGCTCGTACTGGCTGAACAAATCAAAGACCCAGCAAGAATGGCTGAGAGCCTTACGGAGCAGGGTGTCTTTTTGCCGGACGAGCGGCTGCAAAAAGCAGAACGGATACTGGCTGAGCTAAAGTCGGCAAGAAGCAACCTCCAAAGCGCTGGTAAGTCCGTCGGCTGAAAAAGACGGTGGGCGCCGGTTTGTGTTCTGTTGGGTTACGGCGCCCGCCTTGGATTTGGGTTACTGGTATAGACGTTGCCTGGCGGAAAAAGTTCATCCCACCCCGCGAAATCAGGCCAGTTTTTACAATTCTTTACAAATGACGGCGCAATTCATCCGCCCGTTCGTTGTTGGTTGCTAATTGTTAGTCCCTGGCCCCTAGCCCCTGATCCCTACTGCACCAACTCCGTTCCGGCCACGACCTCCGTTCCCGGCGGCGGAGTAAAGCGAAATTGTCCGTCTGGTATTTCGACATTCTCCATTTGCTGAAGAAAGCGGAATTCGGTGACCGAGCCATCGCGTTCTTCGACGACGATGCGCGCGATCAGTCCGTCCGGCATCACTTCCAGCAGAGTCTGCTCAATGCGATCGCCCATTCCCTTCGGAATCCCGCGCAGGACGACATCGCCCGGGTTGAGCGGCTTTTGATCGGGCGCCAGCGATAGGCCATCCAACTCTTTCTCCAGCTTGGTCTTGCCTAACAGGTAACGCAGGGGCGAGCGCAGATCATCGAGCTGCTTGACCGGCGTGCGGCGAACCTGCTTCTCACCCGGGACATAGAACCATGCGGTGTGTCCGTCGGTAAGGAACAGCTTGGGACGCGGCTGATCGTAGTCCCACCTCATGCGGCCCGGCTTCTTCATCAAAAGAGTGCCGCTCTCGGTGCGCTTGATGCCGGCGCCGCTATAGGTTTCGGTGAACCTGGCTTCGAGGGAGCGCATGTGGTCGTAGCGCTGGTCCACCTTGGCGGCGAGGGCATGCACGTCGCCCTGCGCGACGAGCGGGGCTGAACCGAGCAGGACGAGCATGAATAGGACAACCGCGACAGGATTCCAGCGGGATGGGACGATCATCATGAATTCAAAGGCACACGTTTCCGGGGTTAAACTCCAGAGCATTTACAGCGGCGCCGAATCGCCCACCCTACTGAATCACCGGGCTGGTCGCATCCGCCGGGCCGGAGGAGTTGTAATGGATCTCGCCCGCCTCGTCGGAGTAGAACCGGCGCTGCCCGGTGGTGCCGACCTGATCGGGTACGCCCGTGATGGTGTACGAGCGGATCGCGCCATTCACCTTCTCGCCCGGCGTATAGGTGAAGGTGTAGCCACTCTTGCGGCCGCTGGCCAGGTTGTTGTCGATGGTCCCCTCGCCGCCGGTCTGCGTCGTACCTCCCAGGATGGCCAAGTCCCCGGTGAAGCCCAATTCCGGGTGGCTGCTGGCATAGATCATTTCCGCTTCATTGACGGCTCGGATGCTGGCGATGGCAGAAGTCTCGTGCGCCGGGATGGTCGACTTCGTGAGCTTTGGTATGGTGAATGCCGCAATGATCAGAATAATAGTTACGACGATCAGCAGTTCGATAAGGGTAAATCCGCGGTCTCGGTTCCGTTTACGCATAGCTGGCAACCTTTCTCAGCCGCCCTGGTCGGCCCAACCGCGCTCTGCCGCCCGAATTCCGGCCTTCTAACCGGAGCGAACAACGCCCGGCGCCCGGACCTCGGCATGCAGCGCTTCACCAACCCAGCGGCTGACGTGGAGCTTAGAGGGTCGCTTTGGATTTCTTCTTCGGCGGCTTTTTGGCTTCGCGTCTTGGTGCGTTCTTATTTCCCATGCCCACAGCATCGCACAGATTTGCAGATGATGCGAGGGGTCAGCAACTCAAACGGCACCTCGACCCCCATTTTTTCCCATATCCAGAATCTGTAATTTGGACGTTCGCCGCCGGGAAAAGTTTTGCTTCGCGGGTGTCTGAGCTCTCAGCAGGCCAGGGAATCGCGGCTGATCTTCAATCCGTTGAGATTGCCCAATACGGTCACCGCGATCCGCTCCGGCTGGAACAGTTCGTTGGCCGATACCAATATGCTTTCTACGGTCACCGCCTGGATGCGCTCAATGATTTCGTCCATGCCGAAAAAGCGGTCGTAGTACATTTCCTGCCGCGCCAGGTTCGACATGCGCGCCGTGCTCGACTCCAGGCTCAGCATCAGGCTCCCCTTCAACTGGTCCTTGGCGCGTTTCAGCTCTTCGTCGGAGATGGGATTCAGTTTCAGCTGGCGAAACTCGTTCACAATGGATTGCACGACCTTGGGGGCGGACTCGCGCGAGGTACCGGCGTACACCGACAGCAGCCCAGTATCGCGGAAGGGATTCAGTTCGGAGAAAATCGAATACACCAGCCCTTGCTTCTCGCGAATATTCTGGAAGAGCCGCGAACTCATGCCTCCGCCCAGCAGCGTATTCAGGATGTACGAAACATAGCGCCGCTCGTCACTGATGCGGTACGACGGAACGCCCACGCAAATCTGCACCTGCTCCAGAGATTTCTTGTTGCGCAGGATGATGCGGGAATGCACCTTGGGCGGGCTGTCGTGCCAGCCGTTGGAGCCCGCCGGCAACTGCCCGAAGTTCCGGCGTAGAAGCTCGACAAACTCCTCGTGGTTGACGTTGCCTGCCGCCGAGATGATCAGGTTTCCGGGAGCGAACTTCGCGGGATAAAAACCGTGGATGGCATCCTGATCGAAGCGCCGCACCGTCTCCTTGGTTCCCAGGATCGGCTTGCCCAGCGGATGGTCCTTGAAGAAATTCTGGGTGAAGATCTCATGCACCAGGTAGTCGGGATTGTCCTCATCCATCTTGATTTCTTCCAGGATGACGCCGCGCTCGCGCGTGATCTCGTTGGCGTCGAAGACCGGATGCAAGACCATGTCGCTTAAGACATCCACCGCGATGGGCAGATGTTCATCCAGAACTTTGATGTTGAAGCAGATCGTCTCTTTGCCGGTAAAGGCGTCCATGTTGCCGCCGATGGAATCCACCTGGCGCGCGATGTCCTCGGCGGTGCGATTGGTCGTCCCCTTGAACACCATGTGTTCGACAAAATGCGAAATGCCGTTCACCGCGGGGTCTTCGTGGCGCGAGCCGGTCTTCACCCAGATCCCCATCGACACCGAACGGATGTGGTTCATGTGTTCGGTCAGGATGGTGAGCCCGTTGGGTAACACCTCGCGTTGTATGTTGCGGATTTCTTCCACCATTTGTTACCTACTGCTCCACTCTGGCTTTCCTGACAAACATGGGGTGCCCCGTTCTAGCCCGGCTTTGGCTAGGGCGGGGAAGTTCCTCTAAGCCCAATCCGTACTTCTGCTCCCGTGGCGCCAAGGCCCTTCGGGATAAAATGATCTCTCTCTACAATGAATCGACAATTGCGCAAATGCCCGCAGCGTCGTCGGGCCCACAGGAATCTAACTTAGTCAGCATATTGGATGCATGAGCGACCCGCAATATACCGAACTATTAGGCCTTACGATTCAGCAGCTTACGGAGATTGCTGAAGGTCTCGGCCAACCCGGCTACCGCGTCCGCCAGCTTTTAGACGGTTTGTACCGGCAAAGGTGGTTGGGGCTGGAGCAGTTCACTATGCTGCCCCTTGCCTTTCGGCAGAGTCTGCGTGAGTCGGGCTACGCGGTCGGTTTGCCCACAATCGAGAAGAAGTTTGTTTCCACCGACGGCACGATTCGATATCTACTGGCGTTCGCCGACGGCCAGAGTGTCGAGACGGTGTGGATGCCTGACGGCGATGGCGGAGAAGCCGGCGACGGCTCGGAGGATGGCGATGCGGAGCTGCGCGAACAAGCACTCAGCCATCAGCATTCAGCACTCAGCAAAGGCAAGCCGGTACCAGGCAGCATAGGCAAGGGTCCTTCGGTTTCACGCATCGCATCCGGGCAAACTCGGTTTCGCGAACTTGAAACTCGAAACTTGAAACTCGAAACTTTGCCGCAGAATGCGGGTTCCCCATCCTTTCGCCCGCAGCGCGCTACCATCTGCGTTTCCAGCCAGGTAGGCTGCGCCGTGGAGTGCGCCTTCTGCATGACCGCGCTGCTGGGATTGAAGCGCAATCTCAGCGCGGGCGAAATCGTGGGCCAGATTCTCGCCGTGCTCAACGACCAGCAAGTCGAGATGCAGCGCGACCGCGTCAACCTCGTCTTCATGGGACAGGGCGAGCCTTTTCTGAACTACGACAACTTCATGCAAGCCGTGCGCTTGCTGGTGGAAGCGGTTGGCATCCCCGAGTCGCGCATGACGGTCTCGACGTCGGGCATCGTGCCGCGCATCGCCGACTTCGGAGCCGAGCCGGTGCGGCCCAAGCTGGCGGTTTCGCTGAACGCTCCCAACGAGGCGCTGCGTACCGAGATCATGCCGATCACGAAAAAGTGGACCATCGAGAAACTAATGGCAGCGCTGCGCGAGTTCCCTCTCCGCAATCGCGAGCGGCTCACGTTCGAATACGTCCTGCTGGGCGGGGTCAACGATGGCGTTCAGCACGCCCGCGAGATGGTTGACCTGATTCGCGGACTGCGCGCCAAGGTAAACCTGATCGCCCTGAATTCCGGCCCGGAGATTCCCTTCTCCACGCCGTCGGATGAGCGCGTACTGGCATTTCAAAACGTTCTCACGCGAGCCGGAATTTCGGCGTTCGTCCGCCGCCCCCGTGGCCGCGACATCTACGCCGCCTGCGGCCAATTGAAGCACACCACGGAGCTGGTGCAGGTGAAGCCGTAGGTTCGAGAAGCTCGTCAACGACGAGTTCTACGATGTGACTGCCCCGCCCTAGCCAAAATCAGGGGCGGGTGGCCCGGCCAACGCTTCCATTGAGGAATCCCCTTCAAAACTTGGGTGCCCCGTTCTAGCCTGGTTTTGGCTAGGGCGGGGCAGTTGCCGGCTTGGTATTCCCGTTGTGGGAAGAGGATCAAAATAGCAGCGCCATTTGCCACCTTCGTAACTTGACCGCGCAAGCGGGCAGACACATACTCTAGTGGTAGGGCAGGATTCGCCGCGCCCGGCGCTCCTGCCTTGTCGTGTCTGTAATAGGTTTGGTGCGTCACGTGACGATCCTCGAATTGCCAAACCGCGCCCTTCATTCGCTCGCCCCGTCCCTCGCAGTGGCCAGTAAGTCATTACATTTCAATATTTTGCCTATAAGTCATTTTAATACAATATTTTGCCGGGATTTCTTGGTGCTTGGCTTTTGTTTTCAATATCTTGCAGGAAAGGTGGGGGAGGGGGGTAGTCGATACCCGCAGCACAAGGAAACGGCAGTCCTCTCCGCTCGGACTAAGATCATCGGAATTGACTTGGGGACCACCAACTCAGAATCTGCGCTAAGCCGCGACCTTTTTCGCATCGCTGGTATGCCTCTGCTATCCTTGCCCTTTCTTCGGAGGACAGCCGTGAGCTGCAAGATTTTCCTGCTTTCATTCTGTTTTGTCGCCGCAACCACCTTCGCTCAGCAAACCTCGGCGCAGACCGCACCGGCGGGAACCAATCCCGGCCATGCGCCCAATACGGCCCAAGCTCGAGTTGAGCCAACCTTGCCCTACATTCCCAGCCTCGACGTTTCCGCCATGGACCGCTCGGCGGACCCATGCCTGGACTTCTACCAGTACTCCTGCGGGGGCTGGAAGCAGAAGAATCCCATTCCTGCCGACCAGGTCCGCTGGGACGTTTATTCGAAGCTGTACGAAGATAATCTCAATTATCTGCGGGGCATCCTCGAACAGGCATCCACAGCCAAGGACAGCGATGCCGTTACCCAGAAGATTGGCGATTACTACGCCGCATGCATGAATGAATCCGCCGTCGAGAAACTTGGCGCCAAACCCATGCAGTCTGCGCTCGACCAGGTGCAGGCGGTCAAGAGCGTTCACGAGCT
>PLBW01000032.1:0-5614 GCA_003135475.1 Acidobacteriaceae bacterium | reverse complement strand
GACCGCGATTACTACACCAAGGACGATGCCAAGTCGAAAGAAATTCGCGCGCGCTATCTGCTGCACGTGCAGAAGATGTTCGAGCTGCTCGGCGACTCGCCGGCCACCGCGAAAAAAGAAGCCGACACCGTCATGCGCATCGAGACCAGCCTGGCGAAAGCTTCGCTGACGCGGGTCGACCGGCGCGATCCTTACAAAGTGAAGCACAAGATGAAGGCGGCCGAGCTGAACGTGCTGGCGTCAAACTTCGATTGGAGCGTATATTTTTCTACCGCGCAGGTCCCCCCGTTCGAAATTCTGAATGTGGAGTCGCCGGCATTTTTGAAGCAGCTCAATGCTGATCTGACTTCCACTTGGCTGGCGGACTGGAAGAGTTATCTGCGCTTTCATGTGGCGAATTCGCGCTCGCCATTTCTCTCTGCCGCTTTCGTCAACGAGAACTTCGCCTTCTATCGCCAATACCTGCGCGGGGCCAAGGAGCTGCAGCCGCGCTGGAAGCGTTGCGTGCAGTATGTGGACCGGCAACTGGGCGAGGCGCTGGGACAAGCCTACGTGCGCAAAACGTTTCCGCCCGAGCTGAAGGCCGCAACCCTCGACATGACCAGGGAAATTGAAGATGCCATGGCCTTGCGCATCCAGCAATTGGATTGGATGAGTCCGCAGACCAAGCAGCAAGCGCTCAACAAGCTGCATGCCATTCGCAACAAGATCGGCTATCCCGACAAATGGCGCGACTATAGCTCGGTCGTGATCGTGCGCGATGACTTCTATGGCAACGCCGAGCGGGCTGAAGAATTCGAGAACCATCGCGAGTTCAACAAAGTAGGCAAGCCGGTGGATCGCGCGGAGTGGGACATGTCCCCGCCGACCGTGAACGCCTACTTCAACCCGCAGATGAACGACATCAACTTCCCTGCCGGTGTGCTGCAGCCGCCGCTCTACGATGCCAAGCTGGACGATGCTCCCAACTACGGCAACACCGGCTCAACCATCGGGCATGAGCTGACCCACGGCTTCGACGATGAAGGCCGTCAGTTCGACGCCAAGGGCAATCTGAAGGATTGGTGGACCACGCAGGACGCCGCGCAGTTCGTCAAGCACGCGGACTGCGTGGTGGACCAGTATGCGAAGTACGTGGTTGTGGACGACATCCACATCAATTCCAAACTGACGGAAGGCGAGGATGTGGCCGACCTGGGCGGCACGATTCTGGCTTACATCGCGTGGAAGGACGCAGACAAGGGCAAGCAACTGACGAGCCGCGACGGTCTGACTCCGGACCAGCGGTTCTTTGTGGGCTTCGCGCAATGGGCCTGCGCCAACGATCGGCCAGAAGACCTGCGGGCGCGGGCCATCACCGACCCGCACTCTCCGGCGAAGTACCGCATCAATGGCGTAGTCGTGAATGTGCCGGAATTCGGCACGGCCTTTTCATGCAAGGCCAGCCAGCCGATGGTGAAGCCCGCGGACAAGGTGTGCAAGGTGTGGTGAGGGTAGAGGTGGTATTTTATGGATGCCAGACTTCGGAACGCATGATATTGAAATGGTGGTCGTACGTCCAGATCTCCATTCTCAACCTCGCCCCCATGGCAGCCAGGGTGGCGTCAAAGAGCGTAATGGACTGATCGGGTAAGCCCGATAGCGTCATAACTCCATCCATATAGTCTTCAACCGAAGGACTCGCTGGAGCGCCACTTTTCAGGATCTCGTCCAGCCAAGCAGACGCCGCCTTCGGGCCCATCCGGCGAAGTACGAGAGCATGCGCCTCCAGAAGGATCGGGTAAGCTACGATCACATACCGACTCTCCCGCGACAACCGCTTCAACTCTCTTTGGGCGCGGTGATGGTCAGCGTCGTTAGGATCGACGGCCGCGTAAAGAGGGCCCGAGTCGGCAAGGACGGCGCGGTTCATCTTTCGGCAAAGTAGCGATCATGTTCCTGACTTACATCTGTCAGTCCACTTCCGCGTTTCGCAGGGGTGATACGCAAAGGGCTGCGGCGTCCGAGATAGCCGCGCTGAGTTAGAAATTGACGCAAAGCCGATTGAACGACAACCGTCAGTGCGGGACGAGCTTCTTGGTCGCGAGCATAGTTTTCCACGGCGTCGGCGAGATCATCCGGAATGGTTACGGTAGCGCGTTTCATCGTTCACCTATTTGATCATGGTAGCACCAGTTGGTGAAATTGGTGCAGGCGTTTTTTCACCCAAACAACCACATCAATCCCTTCGCCGGCAGATCGGGCACCAGAAACTTCCCGCCGCTCAGCGCTTCCGCGGCGCCGTAGCCGCTGCGCACCGCACCCTCCATCGTGGAGGGCCAACCTGTCGCCGTCCAATCTCCGGCGAGAAACAGCCTTGGCCAGGGGCTTACATGCGAAGGACGAAACGCGTCGCTGCCCGGAGCGGGCGAAAACGTCGCATGCACTTCCTTGATGACTGTCGCTTTCGTCAGCGTGGCTTCGCGCACGATCGGAAAAAATTCGCCCAGTTCTCTGACGGCCATTTCGATAATCTCAGCGCGCGATTTCTCCACCAGCGTTTTCGACGCGCTCACCACCAGCTCCAGGTAGCTGCCGCTCTGCGCCGAGTCCCTCCGGGTCGCCAGTATCTTCGACTTCTGAAACATCCACTGAATGGTGCGCTCCAGCAGCACCGCGTGCTCCAAAGGCGTGACCTCGCGGTCGAACCAAAGGTGTATCCCGGTGATGGGAGAGGACGTAAAGTTGCGCAGCTCATCGCGTAGCGGCCCGAGTTCCGGAACATCTGGAAGCAGCTTTTCGACCCCGTGGAACGGTATCGCCAGAATCGCGTAGTCGGCGCGCACGTCCTCGCCAGCAATGCAGAGCTGCACGCCATCGGCATCGGCGCGGACCGAATCCACACTGGCTCGGGTATGCACGCTGCCGCCGCGCGCTTCGATGTACTCTGCCGCTGTCCCATAAAGCTGGGAAAGCGGGACCGACGGAACTCCCATACGCCCCGCCTCGGCCGACTTCAGGAACGATTCGCGGAACACTTGCGCAGCGTAGCGCACGGACATCCGGTCCAGATCTTCGTTGAGGGCGCTGACCAGCACCGGCAACCAGAAACGATTGATGGCCTGTTGCGGCTGGCCGTGACGCAAGAGCCACGATAGGAAATTTTCGCCGCCATCCTGGGGGAGCTTGGGTACAAGCGCCATCATCGCGCGTGCGATGGCAAACTTGTCTTTCAAATCGAGTACGGACGAGTCGAGGAATGATGGCACAGCATGAAAAGGCGGCGGCAACGCTCCCGGCTTCAGCGTCGAGGAGCGCCCCCCAGGAAGGATGAAGGTGAGCTCGTCGTACCAGCGGATCTGTTGTTCCACCCCGAGCCGGCGGTAGAAGTCGATGAGGTTGGTGCAGCAGCCGAGCAGTACATGCTGGCAGTTGTCCACAACTTCGGCGGTGCCGGGCAGCTCATACGAGGATGCGCGCCCGCCCAGGTAGGGACNNCCGCTCAAACAATTCAACTTGATATCCCGCCTCGGCCAGCGCGCTTCCTGCGGCCAGACCTGCGAGTCCTCCGCCGACAATGGCGACGGTCGAACGACGCGAAGTTGTTTCGCCGCTCATGTCAGGCGCTTCCAGAATCCCTTGCTCAGCACGGCCAGCTTCTCCGCGGTGCTCAACCGGACCCGCTGCGAAAAGACATCATAGTTGCGGGCTGCGATCCTCTCCAGCAGCCGACGATAGATCTCGACCAGCGTCCACAACGCGGGCTGGCTGTCTTCGTCCACCAGCGGCAGCAGTTGGTCCGCCGCGCGATAGAATTCGCGCGCGCGCCCGGCTTCGAACTCCAGGACCGGGCGCAACCAGGCGGCCGCAGTGCCGTTGGTCAGCGAGCGGGCCTCGACTCCAAAGCGTGCCAGATCTTCCTTCGGCAGGTACACGCGCCCCATCTCCGCGTCTTCTTTTACGTCGCGAATGATGTTGGTGAGCTGAAATGCCACCCCGGTTTGCTCTGCCAGCTTCTCGGCGCGCGGATCGCGATAGCCAAAGATGCGAATGCAGATCAAGCCGACGACCGACGCTACGTGATAGCAGTAATCGTAAAGCTGATCGAAGGTGTCATACTGGAGTTGCGCAGGTTCCGCGCCCGGCGCGGGTTTCGGAGCAAACCCCGGCTGGGGTACGTCCATCGCCGTGCCGTGCACCAGCTTTTCCAAAAGCTCCATAGGGATTTTGTACAGCTTCTGCGAATCCGCCAGGGCAAACAACACCGGATCGTCGGTGGGCTCGCCGGCAACCACGCGACGCAGCGCGTTGATCCATTCCTCCAGCTTCTCGCGGCGCTGCTGCGCCGGCAGGGAAGGGTCGTCAGAGATGTCGTCGGCATGGCGCATGAAGGCATACACCGCCGAAACCGCATTGCGCTTGGCAGCAGGCAGGACCAGGAAGCCGTAGTAGAAATTCTTGGCGGCGGAGCGCGCGATGTGACGACAAACTCCGTAGGCGGCCCGCAACTGGAGCGGGTGTTTNNCCCGCCGCGGCTGAACAATTCGATGTCCACCGCCAGATGTTTATCCACCATCTTCGCGAGCGGCAATCCCATCTGAAACCACTCCTGGGCGCGGGCCACTTCAAACTTCATCATCTCCAGAAATGCGGGCGTCGCTCGACGCTGCGCGATGTCATCTTCCGTCACGCCATACTTCGCAAGATCCTCCAGCGGAAGATAGATCCGGCCTTTGGCGTAATCGACGGCGACGTCTTGCCAGAAGTTCGCCAACTGCAGTGCCGTGCAGGTGTAGTCAGAAAGCTTTTGCCGCTCGGCGTCGCGATAGCCGCACACGTAGAGCACCAGATGTCCAACGGGATTGGCGGAATACTGGCAATACCCCAGCACATCAGCAAACATGGGATATCGCCCGGTCGTCTGGTCCTGGCGAAAGGCCCGCAGCAGATCGGAGAATTCGTGCTGCGGAATATCCAGTTCGTGCACGGTCGGCCGCAGAGCGACAAAAACCGGGTGCCTGGGCTCTCCGGAGTAGCACTGTTCCAATTCCGCTTCCCATTGATCGAGTAGCGCCAGCGACAGTTGCGGATCGCCGACTTCGTCGCCCAAATCGTCAGAAATCCGGCAGTAGGCATAAACATTGTAGAAATGCTGATGCAGATGTTTGGGCAGGAACCAGGTTACGACCGAGAAATTCTCGTAATGCGAGTGCGCCAGCCGCGAACAGTATTGCTGCGCTTCCGGAAGCGACGGAGGGCGATCCGGAATGGCATACTCCGCCGGTAATGACTGCCAGCCAATCGAAGCATCCATTCTGAGCTGCGCGGGAGATACGCGATTGTCGGTCGGAACAGAGGACATCAAGAGGATTGTACCGGGGACTGCCCTTAACGGGGGACTGACAACTGACAACCGGCAACTGACAACCCCTTACGTCCCCGGAATGATGGCCGTCTTGATGTCGCCGTTGCGATTCAGCATGTGCCGCAATACGTGCTGCAAGCGCGAAAGCGGCGCTTCGCCGGTGATGTAGTCGGTGCCCTTGATCTTGTTCTCGCAGATCAAGGAGAACGCTTTGCGCACCGTCTCTGGCGTGTGATGGAAGGTGGCCTTCAGCGTCAGCTCGTTATAGTG
>PLBW01000180.1:12544-12696 GCA_003135475.1 Acidobacteriaceae bacterium | reverse complement strand
CGATGAGCTTTTTACGTGTCATGATTTGAGTCCAATTTCAGTGATGAGCTGGCGGATTGTGTCCACTCTGAACGATGACTTGGCGGCCAGCGTGCGAGCGGCATGGGCGTACTGGGTAAAGGTTGCGGTGTCAAACAGCACGAACCGCACTT
>PLBW01000180.1:1106-12518 GCA_003135475.1 Acidobacteriaceae bacterium | reverse complement strand
ATGGATGACGTAGCGCGCCGGCAAGCGTCCGGCGGGAGTTGCGACGGCCTGCCCGGCAGGAAGGCGGCCGATGCGATCGACAATCTCCTGGCAAGCGTCGCGGATTTCCGGCCCACCAGCGCGATGAATGGCGCCGTCCACGCCGCCGCCGCCCAGCAGGGAAGAGTTGGCGGCGTTCACGATGGCGTCGGTCGGTTCGCGGGTGATGTCGCCGGGACCGAGAATCGCGAGAACGCGGTCCCGCATGGTTATCCGCAGAACCTGAGGGCTGGCATGCATGTCGGTTACTTGTTGCTCAGCGCTTCCACGCCGGGCAACTTCTTGCCCTCCAGGAACTCCAGCGACGCGCCGCCCCCGGTCGAGATGTGCGTGATCTTGTCGGCCACGCCCGCTGCCTTGACTGCGGCCACGGTGTCACCGCCGCCAACGATGGAAACCGCCGCGCCATTGTCAGCCACGGCGTAGGCGATCTTCTTGGTCCCTTTGGCGAAGGCTTCGATCTCGAACACTCCCATGGGGCCGTTCCACACGATGGTGCGGGCGAGGCCGATCTCGCCGGAGAACAGCTCCACCGTTTCCGGTCCGATGTCGAGCGCCATCATGTCCGCTGGGATCGGCTTGCCAACGCCGATGTGTTGGATCCGGGCGTCGGCGGCCATCTTGTCGGCAACCACGTGGTCCACGGGCAGCAGGAATTTCACATGGTGGGCTTTGGCGTCGGCGAGAATTTTCGCCGCCAACTGCACCTTGTCGGCCTCCAGCAGCGACTTGCCAATCTCGTGTCCCTNNGTCCCTGCGCCTTGAGGAAGGTATAGGCCATGCCCCCGCCGACGATGAGCGTATCCACCTTGCTCATCAGGTGGGTGATGACGCCGATTTTGTCGCTTACTTTTGCTCCACCCAGAATCGCGACGAAGGGCTTTTGCGGATGAGACAACGCCTTGCCGAGGTATTCGAGCTCTTTTTCCATCAGCAAGCCGGCGGCTTTCTTCTCCACAAAATGAGTGATGCCTTCGGTGGACGCGTGGGCGCGATGCGCCGAACCAAAAGCGTCGTTCACGTAAAAGTCGCACAGCTTTCCCAGTCGCCGGGCGAATTCCGGATTGTTGGCTTCCTCTTCCGGGTGAAAGCGCAAGTTCTCCAGCAGCAAGGACTGGCTGCGCTCCAGCTTCTCAGCCATCTCCTCCGCCTGCACGCCAATGCAGTCGGGAGAAAAGCCGACGTTTTCGCCGCGTCGCAATACCTCGTCGAGCAGAACACGCAGTCGCTCGGCCACCGGCTTCAGGCTCATCTTGGGATTCGGCTGGCCCTTCGGACGTCCGAGGTGAGACGCCAATATCAGCCGGGCGCCGTGCCGCAGCGCGTACTCGATGGTGGGCAGGGTCTCGCGGATGCGGGTGTCATCCATGACCCGGCCATCGTCGAGCGGGACATTGAAGTCAACCCGCATGAAAACGCGTTTGTTATTCAGCGGAAGATCGCGAATGGATAATTTCGGCATAAGACCCGCCTACAGGCCCTTCTGTCCAAGGTAATGAATCAGATCGCGGACTCGGCAGGAGTAGCCCCACTCATTGTCATACCACGAGATAACCTTCACGCAATTGCCGGCCACCACGCGAGTCATGGGCGCGTCAACGATCGACGAGCGCGGATCGCCCCGGTAATCGATGGAGACCAGTTCGGCAGTCTCGTATCCCAGGTAGCCCTTCAGCGGGCCCGCTTCGGACGCGGCTTTCAGCGCATTGTTCACCTCTTCCACGCTGGTCTTCTTCTCCACGAACACCACCAGGTCAACCACCGAGACATTGGGCGTGGGCACGCGCATGGCGAAACCGTCGAGTTTGCCCTTCAAGTCAGGAATCGCCAGATAGACCGCCTTGGCGGCGCCGGTCGAGGTTGGAATCATGGACAGCGCGGCCGCGCGAGCCCGCCGCAGGTCCTTGTGCGGAAAGTCGAGGATGACCTGATCGTTGGTGTAGGAGTGGATCGTGGTCATGGTGCCGCACGCGATTTTGAAGGTGTCGTTGATGACCTTGGCAATGGGCGCCAGGCAATTGGTGGTGCAAGAGGCGTTGGAAATCACGTGGTGCTTCGCCGGGTCGTACTTGTCTTCATTGACGCCCAACACGATGGTGATGTCTTCGCCGCTTGCCGGCGCCGTGATGATGACTTTCTTCACCGGCCCGCGCAGATGTTGCCTGGCCAGTTCGGCTTTGGTGAACTTGCCGGTGGACTCGACGACCACCTGCGCGCCGACCGACTCCCAATCGAGCTTGGAAGGATCTTTTTCGGCAAACACGCGGATACTCTTGCCGTCCACGCTAATGGAGTCGGCGGTGGCGGAGATCTTATTCGGCAGGTTGCCAAGGATGGAATCGTACTTCAGAAGATGCGCCAGCGTCTTGGGATCGGTGAGGTCGTTGACCGCAACAAATTCCAGATTTTTGTCGGTGAGCGCAGTCCGCAGAATGTTGCGGCCAATGCGCCCGAAGCCATTGATACCTACTTTGATTGCCATTTTGCCTCGCTAAGAACGTCAGATTGAAATGCCATGAATCCGAACTGCGCTCCACCACGAAAAGCCACGTCAGGGAGCCGAACAAAAAGCCTAGCATCATGGGTAAGGCGAGGCAATGGCCTATGTCACCGAACCTCTGGCAGCCGCTTCTGGGGTGCCGGAGACGGGCAGCCGATTGCTAGCAGCTAGGCAGGCGTGTTACAAGTGCAACATGCGCAGATGGATGCGCGACCGCGGCAAGCGGCGCAAACCGCAAGACGATAAGCCAGGGCAGGAGAATCCCGCCCCGCTGCAACCCAAATTTCCCGATCCCACGGCTGCTGAGGCCGACGCTGACAGGCAGCCCGATTTCGCAGCACAATCCGAAACTCAAGCGGAACCCCAGATCACATCGAACGAGCCGCAGCCAGCCGCTGCGGCGGGTGAAGGCCAGGAGCCTTCACAGCAGCAGCGGCGCGACCGCAGCCGCCGCCGCGGACGGCGCGGCCGTGGTGGCCGTCCACAGCAGGCCGCACATACCCCTGCCTTGCCTGGCCCAGGTGGTCCGACGGGAGAAGCAGGAGAGGCCGAAGAGGCGGCAGAGGCCGGCGAGCCCGCAGCCGTTGCTCCCGCTGTACCTCGTCCACCAGCGCCCCACGAGACCAAGAAGTCGAAAGGCGCGGTAGTGCTGTCAATCGGACTGCCAGGGTCGGGCAAAAGCACATGGTTTAAGCGTCACAATATCCTCCCGCTATCCAGCGACATGGTGCGTATTCTGCTGTTCGACGACGTCACCGAACAGCGCTACCAGGACATGGTGTTTTCGACCTTGCGTTCCTTGCTGCGCGGGCGGCTACTGGCCCGGCGTCCCTGGAACTACGTGGACGCCACCAATTTATCTCCCCACGAGCGCCGCAGTTGGGTCAAGCTGGCGCACGACTTCGGCTACGAGGCCCATGCGGTCTTCTTCGACGTGCCGGCGGAGGTCTGTATCGAACGCAATCGTCGCCGCGAGCGCAACGTACCGGAAGATGTTATGCAGCGCATGGCGGCCAAACTGCGTCCGCCGAAGTTCGAAGAGGGCTTCGCCAAGATTACGGTGGTGCGCTTGAGGAAGAAGGACGGAGAAGGCGAGACGGTCGCGGAGCCTCAGCAAGCAGCCGAGACCCAACCCGGCGAATCCGAGCCACCCGACCTGGCGGATGCCGAGTACTAGAACTCTCGTCATAAATCGTTCTGATTCGTCACAATGTCAGAAGCAGGAAATAGCGGCCGGCTTCGCGGTGCCGGAACAGCACTATATGGTGCGTAAGGCGGCTGCCGGATCTACAGCGGCCCGTTCAGCTTGATGGCGGGTGTGAGTGGAGAGAAGGGCGGAATCCCGATCAAACTCTGGTGATACCATGAAACCGAACCCGGTGCTGGCGAAGGTAATTGGGCACAGGGTTCGGTAAGGGAAACCATGACTATCACTGCAAAGTACGAGGATGGCGTTTTCAAGCCCCTTGAGGACGTGGCTATCAACGAAGGAACCATCGTCGAGGTGCGCGTCCCTTCGTACGCCGACCGCCTCAAGGCGAAATCCCGCTCTGTCCGCGAGTTTGCCTTTTACGGCATGTGGAGGGACCGCACTGATATCGGCGACGGTGTCGATTACATCAACAATCTTCGGCGCGATATTCGGGGCTAAACGCTTCCTCCGCATAAAGTTGCATTGCCGTTCAATCGGGCACACAATAGCAAGGTCGGCGTCTAGCCGGTACGAGACTGTGGGGATGAGCAAAGGGGACATTATGCGACTGCGGTGGATACTAGCTGGGCTGCTGTTTTTAGCGACAGGGATGGCCAGTGCACAGATGAGCGCACGTGCTGTTGCTACTCCCGCTGGAGTTACAAATGCAACCGTGACCGACGCCATAAAGAACGCGCCATTTTCAGCCGAAGTGGTTACGCTGTACGATCGCGCTCTGGACAACGGCGGTCATATCCATCGCGAAACCCGCGGCAAAATCTTTCGCGACAGTCAAGGCCGGATGCGCACCGACAGCGAGACGCCGTCCGTTCAACCAGGAACTGAAAAATTTGAACACACGACGATCAATGACCCTGTTCAGAGGGTGATCATCAACCTAAACCCCAAACTCAAGACGGCGACAATTTTCCACTTTGCAAAGGGCGTTGGGCCGACGGCGGTCGCGATGGGCAACGTTGGGGGTGCACCCGTAAACATTGCTCCGATGCAGGCAGCGGCAAAGTCAGCAGAACCGAAGCCAACGCCCGGGGTTGGTACCACTTCGAAAATGTCAGCGATGCTGAGTACGACACCGGTTCAGACACATACCGAAGCTCTCGGGAGCAGGTACATCGAAGGCGTTAACGCTAGCGGTACCCGGACGACGCGGATCATCGATGCCGGATCTCAGGGCAACGACAAACCGATCGTCTCCGTGACCGAGACGTGGTTTTCTCCAGAGTTAAAGATGACGGTGTTGAGCGAGACCGACGACGGCCAATCCGGCCATAGCATAATGAAGCTGGTAAACATCACGCGTACCGAGCCCGCAGCGCAGTTGTTCCAGGTGCCCTCGGACTACGCGGTGAAGGAAACGGAACCGGCAACGGCCAGCGTGAAACATTAAGGAGCAGGCGGCAAACTGGATGTCTGAATTGGATTTTTCTCCCCCTGACGAACTGACCATATCTTTGTGGCGATCTCTCCTGCTCAACGTTCTCGACCGGCTATCGCCCGAGCGCCTTCCTCCGCTGCAACTGACCTCTGAGCCTGTGGATGTGGGAATTCTGGTGGGCGACCTGGTCGATCTGCCGTGGTATCGCACGGTCTTCACCAACCTGGGCGATGTAATTTCACCGGAGACACTCCCGCCGCTGGAACTGGAGTCCCGGCCGGTGGATGTCGGCGAGCTTCTGGGGGATGACTTGAGCCGGGGATGGTGGGACACGCTGCTGGCCAGCCTTCGTGACCGGCTTGCGCCGGAGAAACTTCCTCCGCTGCATCTGACCTCGCAGCCGGTGGCCGTTTTCGGAGCCGAGTCGAGCCTTCAGCTTCTGGACTGGTCCGCGCTGATCAGCACTCCAAAGGTTTTCCTGCAAGATGCGCCCCGGCAAGATGGGCTGAAGAATGACGCGTCCGGGGAAGAGGTTTTGACATCGAGGATGGAAGAAGCCGCGCAGCCCACGGTCCCAGCGGTTCCCAAGGATCCCGTATTGTGGGCCGTTCGATTGCAGTTGGCCCGCGACCTGGGCCGCACCCGCTTCCGGCGCAGAATCTGGATTGGACTGGCGGCTGCGGAAGCTGTTTTCCTGATCGTGGCTATGCTCAAGTTTACGTAACCGGAAATCTGCAACGACGGGAGCGGCCTGCGGGCCGCTTTTATTTCCGGCTACTAACCCTATTTCGCCATTTCGCCGGATTCACTTGCGGTGTAGGATGGTTGCCGCTCCCACTTGGACGACGGCTGGAGCAGCATCGCGAACTCTCGCGGCGATTAAGGCGGCCCTGTGAATCTTAAAACCAGTACACGGGTAGTGAATGGCATTGTCATCGTGGACATCATCGGCCAGCTGCGGCTGGGCGAGGGAACCAATGTGGTTCGTGACCTGGTCCGCGATCTGATGGGCAAAAACTACAAGAACATATTGCTGAATCTGGCCGATGTGCGCTACATCGACAGCGCGGGCGTGGGTGAGTTAATGAGTTGTTATACCTCAGTCCGCAATCAGGGCGGTCAGTTCAAGCTGATGCACCTGAGCAAGAATGTCCACGATCTGCTGCAGATCACCAAGCTTTACACCGTGTTCGACATCGAGGAAGACGAAGGCAAAGCCATCCAATCCTTCCAGTCGGCGTGATTACGAGACGGCGACGAATCATGAGGGTGGTTGGTGGCGCAGGTCCGACCTTCTGTTGGGCCAACCTGGGCGTCAGCCCTGACGGCGTAATCGCGAAGACGACAGTCCCGGTCATAGGCGCCTCCTAATTGCGGGGTACCGTAAAGGTTGCCACTAGCGGAAATTTATTACAATTCTGTTAAAAACATCTTGACATACTAGAACGAGTAGCCCCACTATGTGCCTACTTGCCGAAAATTCTTCTACTCGGCTACATAAGTACGACACCTCGTGACCCCTTTCGAGGCGTGGGCGATCAAGTATTTGGTTGTTTAAGAACTTGGCGGGGAGCTCTAGCATGTCATCCGTAGATCATTTCACGGAGCGGCGGGAGTAAGGATGCCTTTCGCCTCGGACCCCACTGAAGTCGGCGCCGCGCAACCAAGATGCGGATGGGATTACTTGCAAAATCCGGAGGGCAAAATGGATTGCAAACGAAGAGTTCTGATTAACTTATTTATTTCGTTGTTTGCCATCGCCGCCAGTGCCCAGACTTGGGATGCTGTGAAGGATTTCAGTAGCTCCAACCCAAGCAATAATTGGGAGTACGGACATGGGCAAACAGGAACAAACTTTGCAATATATGGTTCATTCAGCTCTTCTTGTCCAGCGTTTTCTGGATTTTCCGGGGTTGAGTGCTGGTGGACAGGCGGGCAGTCGTTGCCAGCAGTTGGGCTCAACTACACATCCGGCACGCTATGTTACAACAGCTCTTCGACAGTGGTTCTTCCCACCAACGCCCTGTGGATGCATCCGGGCTCATCGTTGAACGACGATTCGATCGTGAAATGGACAGCTCCCACATCCGGAACGTATTCGATTAGCGGATTTTTCGAGGGGCTTGACAGTATCGACCAGACAGGCGTCTACGTTTCAGTGTACCGTAACACCACCCCGATCTTTGGACCCGTGTTTTACCAACAGGCAGCATCATGTCCTAACCCGGGGCCGAGTCTAAACATCCCCACACAAACGCTGAGCCTAGCAGCGGGCGATGTAATTTCCTTTGCCGTCAATAATGGCGGCAATTATATATATGATTCCACAGGATTTGAGGCCTCAATCTCAGTTGTTGCCTGTGTCCTACCCCCTAACGCCACGATGGTAGCGTGGTACCCGTTCGATGAGCAGTCCCCCGTGACCATGTCCGCGAACCTGGCCTCGGGAAACGTTGGCGTGCAGCACAATGGCCCGCTGGGCTTTACGCCAGGGGAAGTGGCTGGAGCTGCGCACTTCAACGGTACCAACCAGTATGTGGAGTCCCCTTCCACTATCATGACCAACTTCGGTACAGCCGGCAGTTTCACCACTTGCAAGGGACCGAGCGGCAGTGACAAAGGCTCCCGGTCAACCTGCCTGGGAAACTTCTCGATCGACACATGGATCCGGACCACTGGGCCTACAAGCGAAATGGCAATCGTCGACAAAAGGGTAGGGTCACCGCCTTCGATGCTCGGCTACTACTTCTTCGTGAGCGGGGGCATGTTGGGTCTGGAGATGGCCGATAGGGGTAGCGGTACCGGCTTCACAGACTACATGTCCCCTGTCTTGACACCGAGTATCTATGATGGCAACTGGCACCATGTCGCAGTCACGGTGAACAGGATCTTCTCCTCACCCCCTGGAATCCAGTGGTACCACAATGGCGCTGTGGTGGGAGTGGGCAGCGATCCCACGGATCGAAAGGGTTCCCTGGTGAACAGTAGTCCGCTGCGCGTCGGCACTCGTACCGCGAATTCCCCGCTGACGGGATGGTTTAAGGGTGACCTGGATGAATTGGAGATTTACAACCGCGCACTGGGGCTTCCCGAGGTGCAGGCGATCTTTAACGCCGGACCGGCTGGAAAGTGCAAGTGATGAGATTCGTTGTGAGTCTCGTCATCGGCCCGGTTGCGTGACCAGGGTCGGGCCAAAACGAAACAAGAGTCGGCCTCGAAAGGATACTTACATGACATCCCGCAGCTATAAATCGAAATTGGTTGTCATTGTTGCGATAGCGATAACTGCCGTAGCTTCCGCGGGTGCGCAATGTGTGCAGCCTCCCGATACTACAATGGTCGCCTGGTATCCTTTCGATGAACCTTCTGGCGCGACCACGTCAGCGGACCTGGCCGCCGGTAATACCGGCGCGCAGATAAATGGCTCACTTGGGACCTTCCCTGGCAAGGTTTTCGGGGCTGCCAGTTTCAATGGCATCAATCAGTATGTGCAATCCGCGTCCACGGTCGTGAACAATTTCGGCCCCGCAACTAACCCTAGCCCTTTTGGTTGCAGCAATGGCGGTTCGGCCTGCTATGGAAATTTCTCCATCGATACTTGGATCAACATCCCGGCTAACGCCCCTGCTGGTGTGATGGTCATCCTCGACAAGCGAGACGCCGCTACCCTGGTGGGCTACCACTTCTGGGTATATAAAGCCCTCAATGGGAGTCAATATCTGGGACTGGGATTGGGCGACGCTGCCAATGGATACTTGAATTATGTATCTTTTCCTCAGGTTCTTTACACCGGCAATTGGCAACACGTTGCCGTTACGGTCGTAAGGGCCGGCACTGCCCCAAAGATTACCTTCTACCTAAACGGCATTGCCGATCTAAGCACTAACATTCCCGCTCAGCTCGGTTCTCTCGTTAATAACAGCCCGCTGCGCATCGGCACTCGTACCGTGACCACACCGCCCACGGGATGGTTCTTTGGGAGCCTTGATGAGTTAGAGATTTTTAACCGGGACCTCACAACGGTAGAGGTGTCGAACATCTTCCAAAGCGGTTCTTCCGGCAAATGCAAGCCTGAGCAGGCGTGGACAATCAACTTCGGCTACTCCGTTAGTGACTCATTTTCGGCGACGATCGGTCCAACGTTGACTTTCACCTACTGGGATGCAGACCTAAGCGACCCCCTGACCACCGTGGATGTTCAGATCGGGAGCACCCCCTTCGGGGGCTCCATTCAGACCTTGGTTGTCACCAATAGTTTTCCCCCGACCGTCAATAGCGACGGCTTCTACGTCTATAAGGCAACGGTACCGCTGGACTTTGTATCGAGTGGATACTTAACCCTGTCGAATGCCTGTACTACTCTCGGTTGCTCTGTTACCCCCATCTACTGGGAGCAGTACTCGGGAACTCCTCCCGCGACGCTTGGTATTTTGGGCTACACTAACACGAACGGGAGCCTGGGAAGTTGTGCTGAACCGGACCCCGTCACGGGTTGCCCTCCCAACCCGATACCTCCGGAATCGTTCTTCTAATAACCGGCAACGGGTAACGAAGAGTCCTGAAAGGGGACCCAGTTGGGAAAGGGACACTCAAGCCGCCTTTGCTTGAGTGGGGATTTCATCCTACGTTGGAGAGAGACTTGTAATCTTGTATTACACCGTGTATTCGCGTGCCGACGAAGGCCAACACACCCATCTAAGCTAAAGAAGCTTGGCTGGGGACCCGCGAGTGGCTGCCTAGGCTAGCTTCCAAAAGACGGACGCGAACATCGGATACCGGCATCGGTAGAATAGCCTCAATGCCAATTTCAACCGAAAAGAACCTGGGAGAGCAGATCTCGCAAGAAACCTCTCAACAGAAATGGCTTGTGTACTCCCCGCTGATCGTGGTTGCGGTTGCCGCCATTATTTATCTGGGCTGCATTATTTCCCCACCTTCTCTGATGGATGATGTCGATTCGGTGCAGGCGCAGATCGCGCGGGGCATGCTCACGAGTGGAGATTGGGTCACCGCACGGGTGGACGGACTTATTTACCTGGAAAAACCGCCACTGGTTTACTGGACGATTGCCGGTTCCTTTCGATTGCTTGGCGTGCATGATTGGGCGGCGCGAGTTCCGATTGCGCTATCGGCCATCGGAGTATGCTGGCTCACCGCGGCGTTCGGGACGTGGGCGTTTGGCAAGCGGGCCGGATTCTATGCCGGGTTGGTGATGGCGACGTGCGTGGGGCTGTTTCTGTTTACGCGCATTCTGATCCCGGACGCGATGCTGACGTTCACCATTGCGCTGGCCATGTGGGCCTTGCTGCGCGCGCTGGAGGAGGAGGAACCGCGCCCACTCTTATGGGCGGTTGTGCTGGCGGCCTGCCTGGGGACAGGGCTGCTGCTGAAAAGCCTGATCGGCGTGGTTTTCCCGGTGGCCGCCGGGCTGATTTATTTGTCTCTTACGCGCCAGCTCTTCTCGCGGCGAACCTGGAAGCGCCTGCATCCATTCCTAGGGGCACTGATCATCCTGGCGATCGCCGCGCCCTGGCACATTCTGGCAACGCTGCGCAATCCTCCGTATTTTGCCTTTACGCTGCACAGCGGTCCCGGCCAATACCACGGATTTCTCTGGTTCTTTTTCATCAACGAGCAGCTATTGCGCTTTCTGAACCTGCGCTATCCGCGGGACTACAACACGGTGCCGCGAATCTGGTTCTGGCTGTTGCATCTGGTGTGGCTGTTTCCCTGGAGCGTCTATCTTCCGGCGGTCGCCAAGCTTTCTTACAAACCGGTGGACCGCGCCGGGCGGACGCGCCTGCTGGCGCTTTGCTGGGCCGGCTTTCTTCTCATATTTTTCACGTTTTCCACCACGCAGGAGTACTACTCGATGCCCTGCTACCCGGCGCTGGCGCTGCTGCTGGGCTCGGCCATGGCGATGGGAGGCGCTTGGATCCGCCGCGGCACGCGCGTGCTGAGCGTGATCACTGCGTGCGCGGCCATAGCGGCGCTGGCCATCCTTTTCCTCGTCCGGCACGTTCCGACACCGGGAGATATCTCCACCGCGCTGCGCCATCAGAAGACCTACACTCTCTCGCTCGGCCACATGGGAGACATCACGCCCGACTCGTTTGCCTATCTTCGAATTCCACTCGCCGTCGCGGCAGTCGCATTTGTGATCGGCGCTATCGGATGTTTTCGAGCGGTGGGCCAGCGCGCGTTCCTGGCAGCCGCGCTCATGATGGTCCTGTTCTTTCACGCTGCGCGCCTGGCCATGGTGGTGTTCGATCCCTATCTTTCGTC
>PLBW01000180.1:0-1098 GCA_003135475.1 Acidobacteriaceae bacterium | reverse complement strand
GACCGCCGGGTGAACCTGGAATATGGCGCGAGCGCTCCGGGCGCGCCCAAGGTCTTCCTCAACGACACGCAGTTCAAGGAGCGGTGGCTGGAGCCGCAGCGCTATTATCTGCTGACGTTCCAGTCCGACCTGCCCCATTACGAAGAACTGGTCGGGGCCTCACGGCTGATTGTCGTGCGGGAAAGTGGCGGTAAGGTCTTGATGACGAATGAGGGCGGACAGGATTGAAGGTCGAGCAGTGGCATTTTTCAGGTCGAACCGCTGCATCGTGGGCTCGGGCATGGACTTGGAAGCGGTAGTTCTTGTAGCATTGCCCGCGTGAAAAAAGCGAAATCTGGCAAACGCAGTTCTGCGGCAAAAGGCAACGCCGCTCCGAAAAACGTTGAGGAATACCTTGCTGGCGTCCCGGAACCCGCCCGCAGCACTTTGAACAAGCTGCGCGCGGCGATTCGGTCTGCTGTGCCGCCCGAGGCTACCGAGACCATCAGCTATCGGATTCCTGCGTTCAAGTACAAGGGAGTGCTGGTGTGGTTTGCTGCGTTTTCCAACCACTGCAGTTTGTTCCCCACGGCCGCGGTTGTGGAGGCATTTAAGAACGAACTGAAGGGCTTCTCCACATCCAAAGGGACCATCCACTTCCCCACAGACAAGCCACTGCCGACTGCACTGGTTAAGAAATTGGTGAAGGCGCGGGTCGCGCAGGTCGAAAGCAAGAAACGGCCCTGACGGGGTAGCCAGTGAGACCTGCCGCTATTTCGCAGGACTACACCGATTCGAAAACTGATCTAGCGAACCGCTTCCTGCCGGCAGGCGACTGCAATCTCATCCGCGATCTGCCGAGCGGCTTTGGCCGGGTCGGGAGCTTCCAGGATTGGCCTGCCAACCACCAGGTAGGTGGCTCCCGCGGCGATGGCGTCCTTCGGAGTGACTACCCGAGCCTGATCTCCGGCAGAGGCGCCGGCCGGACGCACACCCGGAGTCACGATGGCAAATCCCTCGCCCAAGGCCTTGCGCAAATCGCGGGCTTCCTGGGCCGAGGCGACCAAACCTCCACAACCCGCCGCCCGAGCCAGCACTCCTAAGCGAAGCACCTGGCTC
>PLBW01000102.1:9597-44733 GCA_003135475.1 Acidobacteriaceae bacterium | reverse complement strand
ACCATCCAGGACAAGCTGTCTTGCTCTGGAACGCTCACTCTTTATAATTACGGAGGATACGACTCCGGTAGTTCGGTCGACGCTTTCAGTCCTACCACCGGAACTTCTCTTGCGACCTACGACGGGGTTTCCAGTTGGACACCCTCGACCACTTGTTTGAAGAATGTGACCAAGTTCACTTCCGCAATTAACGGGCAGCTAAAGTCCCTGAATCGTACCAACGTCACCGCGGACGCCAAGTATCGGGCCCTTCAAACCGCGATCGCCATGCGCACTGAGAATCCCGGCATGTATGTCTACTCCATCGGGTTGGGGACGAGTGTCGATCAGGCTTTCCTGCAACAGATCGCTAACGACCCAGCCAGCTCGACTTACGACCCGAACCAGCCGGAGGGAGAGGCGGTATTCGCCTCCAACTGCCCATCCAGCCAATGCAGCGCTGAATTGCAGCAAGTCTTTCAGACTATCGCCGCCAAGATTCTCCTCCGTCTCACGCAATAAGCCAGCACCGCGCTCAGAACGACCCTCACAAGATGAGGTTCTGACCATGCCGTTCAGAACGTCGTGGGGAGAATCAGCGCTTGGTTCTTAGCTCACTTTGCGAGCCGGATTCTTACTCTCTTGCAGAACCTCTCGTGTAGCTATACGTGCGTTGCCGGACCCACCCTGACCATCGCGATCAAAATGCGCGGCTGCCTTTTCGGCACACTCCATCGACGGAACGGAGATTACCCTCGATTCGCCGGTGATCAGCCGCGCCGAACGCTCNNTTGCGGAAGCCGATCAGGAACAGGATGTGGATGAACAGCCACGACAGCCAGGCCAGGAAGCCGGAGATGTGCACCTTGCCGAATTGTGCGACAGCGGCCGCGCGGCCAATGGTCGCTAGAGAACCCTTGTCCACATAATGAAAATCTTCGCGCGAGCGTCCGGCCAGGTCAGCGGCAACCTGACGCGCCACGCATTTGCCCTGCTGCATGGCCACCGGAGCGATGCCAGGCAGCGGCTTGCCCGCTGCATCGTTCATGCTGGCAAGATCGCCGATGACGAAGACCTCGCGATGTCCGGAGATGCTCAGGTCGGGTTCGACCAGCACCCGTCCGGCGCGATCAACCGGGGCGCCAAGCGCCGCCCCAAGCGGGGAGGCCGATACTCCAGCGGCCCATAGCACGGCTGCCGCAGGCACCACTTCCTGGCCGATGCTAACCTCGCCCGGGCGTATGTCCGTCACCGCGGAGTTGGTGCGCACCTCGACGCCGAGATGTTGCAGTTGCTTCACGGCACTCTGGCGGAGATCGTCGGGATAGGCGCTCAGCACCGAGGGTCCGGCTTCGACCAGCAGAACGCGGGTCTTCGCCGGTTGGATGTTGCGGAAATCTTCGGGCAGAGATTTGCGCGCGATCTCGGCCAGGGTTCCCGCCAGCTCAACCCCCGTAGGCCCCGCGCCTACCACCACGAAATTCAGCGGCCGATGATGGCCGGTCAACGCTGCTTCGCGTTCTGCCAGTTCGTATGCCAGCAGAATACGGCGACGCATTTCCAGAGCATCTTCTATGGTCTTCAATCCCGGAGCGAACGGCTCCCATTTGTCGTGCCCGAAATAGGCGTGGGTTGCGCCAGCGGCAACCACAAGGTAGTCGTAGGGAAGCTCGAATCCATGCAGCTTGAGGATGCACCGCTCGAGGTCGAAGCCGAGCACGTCCCCCAACAGAACTTCCACATTCTCATGCTTGGCGAGGATCTCGCGTATGGGCGCCGCGATCTCCGCCGGCGACAATCCTGCCGTCGCCACCTGGTAGAGCAGCGGTTGAAAAGTATGATGATTCTTGCGGTCCACCAGGGTGATCTCGACGGGCAGGTACGCTAAGGACTTGGCGGCCTCCAAACCGCCAAATCCGCCTCCCACAACGATGACGTGCGGACGTGATTTCCCGGCCATGGCTCTACTGAATGAGATGCGCGGCCATGCTTCAAGGGAGCAACGTCTAATATCGAGCTAAGACAATCGAAATCCTACTTGATGGAATAGCCAGCCGCCCGCCAGTGACCATCCTTCTCCAGCGCCATGGTAACCGTCTCAAGCGCCTTTTTCTTGTGCTCGAAGTCGGTGTCATATTTCAAGAGGGCATACTCTCCCTCCGGAACTCCCGGCAATTGCCTTCGATATTCTACTGATTTCCGCTCTCGGGAGAGCACCGCGCCCAGGGGGGCGCGCGTCGCCCGTAGCGCTTGTTCAAAATTACCCTCGGTAACGGCAGCTTTGAACGTGATTGAGGCCTGCTTCCAACTCCGCGCGTAAGCATCGAAGTCCACTAGCTTCAACCAGTCGGCGGCGGCCTGTTCGGCAGCTTGCGTCTTGTCCTGGGGGAATGCCACCGTTGTAAGAGCGAGGCAAAGTATCAGGATCGAATAGGAACAGCGCTTCATGACGTTCTCCTTGTGCAATCCACGAATGATTGTGCGCTAGTGGCGGATCAATGCGCAATGGTTTCTGGCGATGGCGGTCGCGCCGATTTTGCTATGGTAGATTAGTGACTGTGGGCCCGTAGCTCAGTTGGTAGAGCAACGCACTTTTAATGCGTGGGTCGCAGGTTCGATTCCTGCCGGGCTCACCAAGCCATTCGATATTTACCCTTCCTTTGCACAACCACCGCCGTGCGCAGCATAGCACGAGCCTGTTGCCGTGGGCCGCTCCTTGGCGGCCGCCGCACGAGTACACTCGAGGGAGAGACTCGCTGGTGTGCGTTGACTCCGTTGCGAAAAACAGATAACGGCAACTTAGTGACTGTGTTGTCCCTCAGCTTTGTTCTGGGGATGGCCGTGGCCCTGGCTGTCTACATCGGGTGGAGGCTAAACGTGGGAGGACTTCAGACGCACGGCTTCCTGACCGACGTTGCGTTGAGCATCTGTCCGCCTTTTGTGTTGTCACTGGTGATCGGACCCACGTCGGATTCCGATCTGGTGTTGGCGCTGGTCGTGGGTACCATCGTCTTCGCCAACGCGTTTCTCTACGCCGGGGTGGCTGCAGGCGGCTACTTTATCTTCACGCTTACGGGGAAGAAGACAGCGCGGCGATAGGGTCCGACTCCACATGCGTTTACGGTCCCCGTGGGGATGAAGATCAACCACGGAGGCATGGAGATCACGGAGAAGACTCTATGGAAATCAAACCTCCGTGTCCTCCGTGTCTCCGTGGTGAATGATTTTCGACGGAGCGGGGTCGAATGATCACCCTATGTACCCTCCTTCAGCCCGCCGGTTGCTGCTGCGTCATGCAGTGCAGCGCGCCCAGTCCCCAGATCAAGTCCCGGCAATAAATTCCGACGATCTCGCGATCGGGAAACACCGCGGCGAGGGTATTGAGCGCAACGCGATCGTTGGGGTCGCTGAATATGGGCACAAGCACGAGCTTGTTGGCGATGTAGAAATTGGCATAGCTGGCAGGCAGACGCCGTCCGCGAAAATACACCGGAGCTGGCATTGGGAGCTTCACCACGCGCAGAGGATGGCCCGACTGATCTGTGCTCTTCTTCAGCCAACGGAAGTTGTCGCTCAAGGGCTCATGATTGGCGTCAGCAGGGTCAGGCTCGTACGCCGTTACCACCGTCGTCGGCGTGACAAAGCGAGTGATATCGTCAACGTGCCCATGGGTGTCGTCGCCGGCGATGCCGCGGTCCAGCCAGATCACTTTCTCCACCCCCAGATAGTCGGCGAAAATCTCTTCCATTTGCTCACGCGTAACTCCCGGATTGCGCTGCTGCACTTCGCTTAGCAGGCACTCCTCGGTGGTGATGAGCGTCCCGCATCCATTGACATCGATGCTTCCGCCCTCCAATACCACCGGGCGTGGATGCCCGTTCACTTTGAGTTCCGGCTCCCACGCCGGCACGCGCAGCCGATTGGCGATTTCGCCGGCGATCGTAGTGTCGAGTTTCCAATCGCTGTACTTCGCCCAGGCGTTGAAACTCCATGCGGTGGCCGCCACAGCAGGGAAGTCTCTGGCCGCGCGGGAGTCGCGCCGCAGAAAGATGGGGCCCGAGTCGCGTGTCCAACCGCGATTGGTAGGAATGTGGTGAAAGCGAATTGTCCCGGCAAGTTTGCCTGGCGTCGCGGCCCTTTGCGGGAGAACGTGGGCGCGAATCAGCAGCTCTCGAACCTTAGCTTCCGCCGCCACGTCCTCGACCAGAACGTTGACGCGCTCCACCCGCGCCAACTGCCGAACGATTTCCGCGTACACCCACGGGATGGGCTCGAACCGGCCCGGCCAGTCGGTGCGGTTGTGCGGCCACGCGATCCACGTCGCCTCGTGGGCTTCCCACTCGGCTGGCATACGGTAGCCGAGAGCGGCCGGAGTTTGCGAAAATTTCCGAGGCTTGGACATTCGCACGGCTATACCAGGAATCTCTGCGTAATCGGGCCGTACGCATCCACGCGGCGATCGCGCCAGAAGGGCCAGTTTCGGCGAACCTCCTCGATGCGCTGCAGGTCCACCTCCGCGATCAGCACCTCTTCTTTGTCGTGGGAGGCCTGTGCCACTAGCTGTCCAAAGGGATCGGCGATGAACGATCCGCCCCAGAACTCAAGGCCCTTGCCCGGCGCAATGTTGCCGCGAACGTTGCCCGTCTCAAAGCCGACGCGATTGGGCACGGCGACATAAACTCCATTGGCTATGGCGTGCGCGCGCTGTATCGTCTTCCATGCGTCGTATTGCGCTTCCCCGTACTGTGCCTTCTCGTCAGGATGCCATCCAATTGCCGTGGGACAGAAGAGCACGTTCGCGCCCTGAAGCGCGGTCAAGCGCGCTGCCTCGGGATACCATTGGTCCCAGCAGACCAGCGCGCCGATTTTACCGAAGCCAGTTTCGAAACTCTTGAACCCCAGATCGCCCTGCGTGAAGTAATACTTTTCGTAATAGAGGGGATCGTCAGGAATGTGCATCTTGCGGTAAATGCCGGCCAGCTTGCCATCCGCATTGAGAACGGCCGCAGTATTGTGATAGATGCCGGGAGCGCGCCGCTCGAACAGGGACGCAACGATCGTGATCTTCAGTTCACGAGCGAGATCGCCGAGGCGCGCCGTCGTGGGACCAGGGATGGGCTCCGCCAAATCGAAGAGTGCGATGTCCTCGCGCTGGCAAAAATACTGCGTCTGAAACAGTTCGGGCAGGCAGACAACTTCGGCGCCTTTGGCGGCGGCAGCACGAATGTGGGCAATGGCGCGCTCCAGGTTTTGTTCTGGCTCCGGGGTGCACGACATCTGCACGACGCCAATTCGAAAGTTCCGTTCCGCCAACACTTAGCTCCAGCGCGAAATACATTTCAAGAATAGCATCCCTCGCGCGCTGGCCATGAACCGAATCGACCGTTAATTGATCATGACAACTCGCCACACGCGTCCCGTGCATTGACGGAGGCCGCATTAAGCCTGTAGCTTCGATTGTTCGACGCTTTCCTGGAGTCATTCCGACCGGGCCGCCTCAAGGCGCGAGTGCAGGACCCTGCTGTCGCTTGAAAAGCAAGTCCCTCCACGCGGTCACCGCGGCGACCTTGGCCGGGATGAGAGCGCTGGTTTATCGAGGTGAATCTTGGCCGACGAACATCACAAGACGCACGGCGCGGGCAGTGATCGCAAACTCCACGATCCCATTTCCGACAAGCTGATTCCGCTGGAGCCGCTCGATCTCTCGAAGATCCACACGGTGGATGACCTCGTCCGCGCCATGGGCAACACCGCATTTACCGGACGGCAGGTGGGAGAAGGCGCTGAAGTCCTGGAAGCCATGGCTCGCGACAAAGACTGTTTCGTCGTGATGACGCTGGCCGGCGCCATGACTGTTGCGAAGCAAGGGTTGATCGTCACCGACCTGATCGATCATGGAGTGGTAAAGGCCATCGTCTCCACCGGAGCGCTGATGGCGCACGGCCTGGTTGAGGCCGCAGGGCGATCGCACTTCCGCTACGACCCGAAGATGGACGACACCGAGCTTTACGAAGCTGGCTACAACCGCGTCTACGACACGCTGGAGCCGGAAACCAATCTCGACTTTGTCGAGACGATTGTCGCCCGCATTCTGAAAAACTGGGACCACAACGAGGTGCTCTGCTCGTACAAATTGAATCGCGAAATCGGCCGCTACCTGAGCGAGCACGTGAACGATCGCGGCATCCTGAAGTCGGCCTACGAGAAAAATGTGCCGGTATTCGTACCGGCGTTCAGCGATTCAGAGATCGGCCTTGACGTTGCCCTGCACAACCGCATGCGCCGCAAAAACAACATTCCGCCGTTGCGCTTCGATCCGTTTGAAGACCTGGAATATTACGCCGCGACACTCCTAAAGCAGGAACGCCTTGGAATTTTGACCATCGGCGGTGGTGTACCCAGAAACTGGGCGCAACAATTTGGTCCATTCATAGAACTGCGCCATCGCCGCGGCGGGGAAGACCTGCCCCTGAAGCGCTTCCACTATGGCGTGCGCATCTGCCCCGAGCCGGTGAACTGGGGCGGCTTGTCGGGATGCACCTACAGCGAAGCCGTGTCGTGGGGCAAGTTCGTGCCTTCGGAAGAGGGTGGCCGCTTCGCCGAGGTTCTCCTGGATGCCACCGTGGGATTGCCGCTGATCGCGGGCGCAGTGCTGGAGAGGATGAAAAGCAGGAGCTAGGAACCAGGGGTTAGGGGCTAGGGGCTAGTTTCGGATTTTCCGCTGGTTTGCCCCGGGTTCTAACAGACTATTTGATAGTGAACAGTGGGTAGCATCCAGTTCCGGATTTTCCCGACGCAACTAACCCCTAGCCCCTGACCACTGCTTTCCGGCTCCGGTTCAGGCCCGGCAAGGTCTAAACTCCGGAGCCGGTGCAGGCTTCCGCGGAAAAGCGGGGACTAGGGACTGGGGGTTAGGGGTTAGTTTCGTATTTCCGCTGGTGTGCTTCTGTACAACTAATCCCTGGCCCCTAGCCCTAGCCCCTGCCTTTCACCTCGCGGAATGTCATGTTCTCTGCCTTACAACCTGTTCTACGTTTCCAGTCGAAGAAAAGTTCAGCATACGATTTGGTGATGTAGTCCGCCGGCTTCACGCCCAGCTCGGGAGCGATGCGATCAATCCAGCGTGATTTGCCTTCGATCTCAGCGACGTCGCCGATGGGCGTGTGGTCCAACACGACATGCCCTTCTTCGTCACTCCATTCGGCGCGAAACTTCTCATAGGTGAACGACGGCGAGTAGCCCAAGGCGCGCAGAATCGCGTCCATCTGCTTGCCGTCGGAGACACCAGTCTCCAATTCGCCCCGTGACTTGTGCCTTCCGAGTTTGGCCTTGGCTTTATGCGTCAGCCTCCATTTCCCTCCGTAGTCGCGCAGGCGCAGCAACTCGCCCTTGCGGCGCAGTTTCTGGCCCGGCAGGTCATAAAGCGTGTTGACCTCGTGCGTGGATGGCGTGTCTTCGTGAAAGCCGAGCTCGCGCAGCTTCCGCTCGAGCGCTTTCAGATCGGAGACGAGGAATTTAATTTCGACTTCTTGCGGAGCCGGCATGAAGAAAGTGTAAATCAGGGGTTAGGGGCTAGGGGTGAGTTGTCAGCAGTTGGAGGAATAGCCGATATTTGTGACTATGCCGCAGACCAGCCCCTAACCCTTGGCCGGTGGTTTTAGCTTTCCCGCTGCACCACAAACTCGGGCACCCACAGCAGCACGCGCTTGATCTCGGAATCGGGGAAGCTGCAGATGGCCTCGCGCGCTTTGTTGCTGAACTCAACCGCCCGCGCGTAGGCGGCATCGATGGAGCCGTTGCGGTTCAAGATGGTGACGATGTCGGCAGGCGTGATGCCGTTGAAGCCGCCGTTACTCAGGACAGACTCAATCGTCTCGCGCTCTGTCTGGGTGCAATGTTCCAGCGCGTGCAGCACCGCCATGGTGGCTTTGCCTTCGCGCAGGTCGCTGGCGACCGGCTTGCCCAGCACTTCTTCGGACGCGGTGAGGTCGAGCACGTCGTCGACGATCTGGAAGGCCATGCCGAGGTTGCGTCCGTATTCGGCAAGCCGCTGCTGATCAGCTTCGCTGGCGTTCGCCAGGATGCCGCCCATCTTCATGCAGACCGAAAACAGGCAGGCTGTTTTGCGGTAGATGAGTTCGAAATGCTCTTCCATGGTGATGGTCTTGCCCAGCCGCTCGATCTGCAGCAATTCACCCTCGACCATCGCTTGCGTCAGATCGATAAGTGCGTCGAGGATGTGAAAATTGCGCTCCTGCACGGCAATCTTGAATGCCTGCATGTAGAGCCAATCACCCGCAAGCACGCATTTGGCATTGCCCCATTGCGTGTTGGCGGCGGGGCGGCCGCGGCGCGTCTGGGCTTCGTCGATGATGTCGTCGTGCACCAGCGTCGCGGTGTGAATGATTTCCACCACTGCCCCCAGCTTGATCGCCCCGTGGCCGGTGTAGTTCATCAGCTTGCAGGAGAGCAGCAATAGCGCAGGACGCAGCCGTTTGCCGCCGCCGGCCCGGAGGTACTCGCCGATTTCCGTGATCGCCCGCACGCTAGACACGGTGTCGCGGCCGAACTCGCGCTCGATGGCGGCGAGGTCGTCGTGCAGCAGGTCAAATACTTCTTTAGCGTTGCGGGTTACAGTCGTATTCAAACGGATTCGCCCTGTCAGTTGGATCGATAGTTGGTGAACTGCATGTCAATGCCGAAATCGTTCTGCTTCAGCAGCGCAATGATTTCCTGAAGTGTATCGCGATCTTTGCCGCTGACGCGAACCAGGTCCCCCTGGATCGCAGCCTGCACTTTTTTCTTCGAGTTCTTGATGAGTTTAACGATCTCCCGCGCCTTCTCAATCGGGATGCCTTGCTGCATGCTGACACTCTGGCGCACCGTCGAGCTGGCGGCGGCTTCGATGGCGCCATAGGTCAGCGCTTTGAGCGAGACTCCGCGCTTTACCAGTTTTCCCTGCAACACATCGTTCACCGCCTTCAGCTTGTACTCGTCAGCCGAGGCGAGCACCAACCCTTCCTTTTCCTCGATCTTGATGTCCGACTTCGAGTCTTTCAGGTCATAGCGCGTATGGATTTCTTTCAACGCCTGCTGCACGGCGTTGGAAATTTCCTGCATATCTACTTTGCTGACAATGTCGAATGATTCGGCCATAAGGTTCAAGTGTAACAAGACAGGCAATTCTTGCCGAATCTAGAGTCTAGTCAGGCAAGAGATAGCACTTCTGTTGGATTGTTTATGCACAAAAAGGCTGTACAAATGATAGCCGGAAGGTTACCTGGAGTGTGGCGAAAATGGAAGCGTGTTGCGCTGGTGCTAGCAGGTGGCATCCTGCTGGCAATCGTGATGCTGTTCTTCTCCGGCACAACCCAGGTAGCACATGAAGCGCTGCAATACCAGCTCAACGCGGTCGGCCAAACCATCTACGAGTATCACACCAACACTGGACACTGGCCCAGCGCCATTGATGACCTGGGCGAAACCTCCTTACCTCTACGCCTTCGTTATTGGAGACCGATGTTGCAGAGTGGTTCGATTGTGGTTGTCTGGCATGACAATTTGAAGGCGGACCCCAAAGACAATGCCGACTCGATTCTGGCTTACCACAACAGGGGATTGCTGGCTCAGTTCGGACGGCAGTGGGTGTGCTGGGGTGACTTACGGACGGAATATATAAGCAGCAAGCGGCTCCGAGCGGCCCTGGGGGCGGCCCAGCACTAGCCTCTTATCACCCGGCATTCCGTTTTGTCAGTCGAAAGAAAGTGTAAAAGTTCGTCGTGGTCTGTTGACCGATTTCTTCCGCGGCAAGGCCACGCAGCTCCCCGATCTGGCGGGCCACTTCAACCACGAAGGCGGGTTCATTGCGCTGCCCGCGATGGGGCGCCGGAGCAAGATAAGGGCAATCGGTCTCGATGAACATGCGATCGAGCGGGACCAGGCTGGCCGCGTCGCGAATGTTTTGCGCCTTGGGGAAGGTAATGTTACCAGCGAAGGAGACTATGAATCCCAAGTCAAGCGCCGCACGAGCATGATCGACAGTCCCGGTGAAGCAGTGGAGGACGCCACCGAGTCCGCTTGTCGCCCAGTTTTCTCCGATAAGGCGCAGCACGTCGTCCCAGGCGTTCTCACTGTTATTGGAAGGGCGGCAGTGAATGACGATGGGCAGCTTGGCGGCGCGGGCCATCTCCATTTGCTGCAGGAAGACCCGTTGCTGCACGTCGCGAGGCGAGTGGTCATAAAAATAATCAAGGCCGATCTCGCCCCAGGCAATTACCTTGGGTGATTTTGCTAAGCGTTCGAGTTCGTCAAAGTCCGGCTGTTTGGCCAGTTCGGCTTCGTGAGGATGAACTCCGACCGTCGCGTAAATCCAATCGTACTGCTGTGCGAGCTTGATGGCGCAATCGAGCGTGTCCGTCCCAGGGCCGTCACCATTACCAATGGCAAGCAGGGTACTGACGCCGGCTTGGCGGGCGCGAGCGATGACTTCAGCGCGGTCGGCGTCGAAGCGCTTGCCATCGAGATGAGCGTGGGAGTCGGTGTACACAGTGGATAGTGACTAGTCGCTGGTGGATAGTTTCGAGGCCGGGCCTCCGTTACTATCTGACAGAGTTTTCTTCTCCGAGAGACTGAGATCCCTCAGGTGCAGCTCGATCCCTTCCTGCAACAGCCGCGAGGTTTCTTCCAGTGTCGCGCCAGCAACACCCAGCCCGGGAAGATCGGGCGCATAAGCGCTCCAACCTGCCTTGGTCTTTTCAAACACGCTGCCGTAACCCATAAAGTCCAAACCGGCTCTGACCACTATCCGCTTCCCCCCAAATGACCGACTACCCTAGCCACTAATCACTGACCACTACTTCAGCTTCGCCCCCGCTGGCACGTCCTCCAAGAATCCCGCCAGCACCGGCTGGCCATCGTCGCCAACGGATGCTGCCACGATCATTCCGTTCGATTCCAGCCCGCGCAGCTTGCGGGGCTGCAGATTGGCCACGATCACGACCTTGCGTCCGATAAGCTTTTTCGGATCGTAAGCTTTCGCAATTCCGGCGACGACCTGCCGCACTTCGCTGCCGATATCGACTTCCAGGCGAAGCAGCTTGTCGGCGCCCTTCACGCGCTCGGCAACCTTCACTTCACCCACCCGCAATTCGACCTTCAGGAAATCGTCGATAGTGATCTGATTGTGGCTGGCCGCGGCAGCCGCAGTCACGCTTCCGCCCTGGGCGTCTGTGGCAGTCGTGGTCTTCTCACTGACGATCGCACCGGACTCCCTAGGCGCCGCAGGCGATGGACCAGCGGCTGCTTCCGTAGCGGGCTGTCCCGGTTGCGCGCCGCTTCCGGCGGGCGGCGCTGCCGCCGCTGCCGTTTTCTCACTCGCTTGCACTAGATCAGCGGAGCGCTGCTGTTCCATCTGTTGCATCCTTTCGACCGTGCTCTTGTCGGCACGCGGGAATACGCCTTCGACCTTGCCCAGCTTGGTGCCCAGCGGCAACTGTCCCCAAGCCAAACTGCGCAGGTCCAACTGGCTGATCTCGCCCAGCCCGAGTTGTGTCCAGATGCGGGCCGTGGCCTCTGGAATAATCGGATGTACCAGCGCGGTAACTACCCGCAGCGCCTCAGCGGACGTGTACAGAATAGTGGCGAGGCGGGCACGCGAGTCTTTATCTTCGCGTTCGGCGACTGCCCACGGCTCGTTCTCGACGATGTACTTATTGACCGCGGCCACCAGAGACCACGCCGTCTCCAGCGCACGCGAAAATTGGTATAGTTCGAACTGCGCATGAAAGTCCGCGATGGTTTTCTGTGCCAGTTCGGCGATGGCTTCATCCGCAGGTGTGTGCTCACTGGGCGATGGATAGGGCACTTCGCCGTCAAAATAACGGGTGACCATGCTGAGCGTGCGGCTCGACAAGTTGCCCAGATCATTGGCGAGATCGGCATTAAAGCGCTGCACCAGGGCATCGAAGCTGAACGATCCATCCTGCCCGAAGACAATTTCACGCAACAGAAAGTAGCGCAGCGCGTCCGCTCCGAGCGTGTCGAGGATGGTTTCGCTGCGCACGATGTTGCCCCGCGACTTCGACATCTTGCTTTCCTCGAAGAGCAGCCAGCCGTGCGCGATGATGGACTTCGGAAGCGGCAGATCGGCAGCCAGCAGAAATGCCGGCCAGTAAACGCAATGGAAGCGCACGATTTCTTTGCCAATCATGTGCACATCGGCCGGCCAGTAGCGCGCCAGTTTTTGCTGGTCCTCGGGATCGTCGGAGCCAAACCCGATCGCGGTCAAGTAATTGGCCAGCGCATCCAGCCAGACATAAATCACGTGCTTGGGATCGCCCGGCACGGGAATGCCCCACTTGAATGACGTCCGGCTGACGGAGAGATCGCGCAGTCCGCTGCGCACGAAAGCGATCACCTCATTGCGCCGGGTTTCCGGGCGAATGAAGTCGGGGTTGTCGCTGTAGTACTTCAACAGGCGATCTTGCATCGCCGAAAGCTTGAAGAAGTAATTCTCCTCGTGCACGGTTTCGGTGGGCCGTCCACATTCAGGGCAGGGAGCGCCAGGGCCGGCGGCATCGACGTAAAGCTCGTCGAAGACGCAATATTGCCCGCTATAAGATCCCTTGTATATGTAGCCGCGCTCGTGCAGGCGCGTGAACAGGGCTTGCACACCGCGAACATGGCGCGGTTCCGTGGTGCGAATGAAATCGTCGTACGAGATCTTCATGCGGTCCCACAGCGCCCGGAATTCGCCGGAGATCTTGGCTACGAACTCCCGGGGTGAGCAGCCGGCAGCGGCGGCCGAGCGCTCAATCTTCTGGCCATGTTCGTCGGTGCCCGTCAGGAACCAGGTGTCCACGCCCATCATGCGCTGGCGGCGGGCAATGGTATCGCACACCACCGTGGTATAGGTGTGCCCGATGTGAGGCCGCGCATTCACGTAATAGATGGGCGTCGTGATGTAAAACTTTTCGGGATTATCCATTCTTCTGGTCCAGGTACAAGCGGATGGCTTCCTGCATCACCGTCTTCAGCGGGACGTGATGCTCGACGGCGATGCGCCGGCAATCTTCGTATTCCGGGGCGTACTGAGAGACCGCGCCATTGAGATGCGCGACCTTCATGCGCACCTCGCCCCAGGGCGTGACCACCGCCTCGTGCCGACGGGGCAGCGCATAGCGCTTCTCATGGCGCGTGCGCACGCCCAGCGTGCTGCTCTCGCGAAACAATAGCCCGCGGAGATGCGCCTCGTGCTCGGGCCTCGCCAGCACCGTCAATACCGTGCCGGGACGGTTCTTCTTCATCTGCACCGGCGCGGTAAAGACGTCCAGCGCTCCTTCGGCGAAGGCCAAATCGACGATATAGCCGATCAACTGCGGATTCAGGTCGTCCAGATTCGCTTCCAGTATGGCGATCTCTTCTTGTGCGGCGTCACTCTCGACGCTGCTCCCTTCGCCAATTACCGCTTCCTGGGTCTCGCCGATACTGAGCCGCAACACATTGGGGTGGCCGGGAAAATTGCGCGCTCCCGCGCCGCAGCCGATGCGCTCCGTCGTCATGAGCGGCCGAGGTCCGAAGCTTGAGACTAACACTTTGACGATGGCCGCTCCGGTCGGTGTGACCAGCTCCTTCTGAATGTCGCCAGAATAAATCGGCACGTTCTTTAGCAGTTGGAGAGTGGCTGGAGCCGGGACGGGCATGACGCCGTGCGCGCAGGCGACCGTTCCGCCGCCCACATTCAGCGGCGACGCGAGGAACTGATCGACCGCGAGCGCCTCGGCGCCAACGGCTGCACAGACAATGTCCACGATCGCGTCGGCCGCGCCGACTTCGTGGAAATGCACCTGCTCCACGCTGACATTGTGTACGGTGGCCTCGGCTGCGCCCAGCGCCAGGAAGATCTCATTGGCGGTCCGCCGAGCGTACTCGCTGATGGGCGCTCCGGCGACGATGCTCAGGATCTCGCTCAGACTGCGAGCCGGGCGCCGGCCGCGGCTATGCTTATGCACATGTTGCGCCTCGGATTCGTGCGAGCCGGCGTGCTGTTGCGCCCAGAACTCCTCACGCGGCATGTCTTTCTGGCCGTTCACCACCACGTCGAATTTTGTTGCGGAGATGCCGCCGCGGTGAACGCGCGAGTGCTCCAGCTCAGCGCCGATGTTGAGTCCGGCGACAGTCTTCTGAAACAACTCGAAGGGAACTCCGGCATCGAGCAGCGCGCCCAGAAACATGTCGCCGCTGATTCCAGAGAAGCATTCGAGATAGGCGATGCGCATGGGGGTTGCCCAGATTCTTCATCATAGGTAACGCCGAAACCAGCGTCAAACCTGGGCGTGAGGACAAGTCAAGATCACGAAGACGCGGTAAGGAATCCTTCATCACTTCTGCCTCACATAGCCGTACACGTACTCCGTGTCGCCTGGTGCAGTCAGAACTGAAGTCTGCAGAGAATTCGCCAGCTTTGAGGGAGCGGTATCCGGCAAGAGCTCGTTGGTCAGCAGGAAACCGCCAGGCTTGATCATCGTTCCCAGGTTGGCGCGCGCCAACGCCTGCTCCAGGCCACCGTAATAGATGAATATGTTGGTCCCGATTACCACATCGAATTGCTGGTCGGGCGCCAGCGGCAGAGTCTGGTACACAACATTCATGTCCACGGGAGTAACTCGCAGCACCACGCCGGGGCGAATGGTCACGGCACGGTTCCAGATTTCCGCCGCCGCGGCGGGCACCGCAATTCGCGTAGCCGGCTTGCCGATCCGGTCGCCAAACTTTTGCCAGTATTCCAGGAAGGCGACACGGAACGAGCTCTCCCATTGGTTCAATGGGGTGCACAGCAATTGGACGGTGTAGGGCTTACCCGCGGCCGCGGTTTTGCGTGCCCGCTCAATGTGCCGGTTGACTCGCGGGCTGATGTCGAAAGTGTAGACTTCGACCGAAGCCGGATCGGCCAAGCCCAGCCGGGCCAGCGAGTCGATTACCGCAAATGGCTGGGTGGTTTGTGGCGGATAAAAATCCGAGCCATAGCTCTTATTTACAAAGTCAAGTCCGGGGCCGACGATCGCCACCCGATGCACGCTGCCCGGCGTCAGCAGCCCTTTTTCCATCATTTGCCGCAAATGCCGCTCGATGGTGTAGTCGGGGTAGAGATTGCTGTCGGTGGAAATGCCCCGGTCCTTGAAGAGCTGGTAGACGCTGATCTTCTTTGCCGATAATTCCGCCCCCCACTTATTTAGGTCGTCCCGCTGGTGTGCCAGATTGGCCAGCAGGTAGGCCTTGATCTTTTTTCGCCCGTCAGGGGTCGCCGGGCTGAGGCCCTTTTTTTCAAGGAAGACGCGCATTTCCAGCATTCCTTCACTGAGGCGTGCGCCCGCCAGCGCCCGGATAAGATCGTCGGCCCGCTTTTCGGCCAGGGAGTTGATTGCGCTGTCCTTTCCGTACTTCTGCGGGTCCAGAATGCGCGGTTCCTTGGTGTAGGTGACGCCCAGACACAACAAATTCGTGAGGGTGTCGGCCTCGCCTCCTTCGATCCGGCCGCGGATTTCCTTGTCCCGGCTCCGCACCCAATTGTTCCAGGCGTCGGCGGTGACGGGGCTGGAGGTTTTCAGCTCCGGCGGCAGCGCGTCTCGCATGGCCGAGAGGACCGGTTGGGCAGATGCGAAGGGAACGAACTGAGGAGTCTGCGCCAAAGCCGCGCACAGCGTAAGAAGGCAGAACAAGAAAACACCAAGTATCTTGCTAATTTTGCTGGGCATAAGGGTCGGTGCTAGGCGTGCTCCGCAGCAGAAGTCGGCAGGATTGTGGTTGCCACTTTCTCATAACACTATGCGGTCTTGAAGCGAGATTGTCGCTTCCTGCCGACGTTTGTCATCCCTTCACGTTTGTCTTTTGCTAACGACGTTTGTCATCCCGAGCGAGCCCGCCGCGGTGAACGCGCGAGTGCTCCAGCTCAGCGCCGATGTTGAGTCCAGCGACAGTCTTCTGAAACAACTCGAAGGGGACTCCGGCATCGAGCAGCGCGCCCAGAAACATGCCGCCGCTGATTCCAGAGAAGCATTCGAGATAGGCGATGCGCATGGGGGTTGCCCAGATTCTTCATCATAGGTAACGCCGAAACCAGCGTCAAACCTGGGCGTGAGGACAAGTTAAGGTCACGAAGACGCGCCCCGGAACCTCTCCTCACCTCTGCCTCACATACCCGTACACGTACTCCGTGTCGCCTTGTCCAACCAAAACTGAAGTTTGCAGAGAATTCGCCAGCTTTGAGGGAGCCGTACCCGGCAACAACTCGTTGGTCAGGAGGAACCCTCCCGGCTTGATCATGGTCGCCAGGTTGGCGCGCGCCAGCGCCTGCTCCAGACCGCCGTAATAGACGAATATGTTGGTCCCGATCACCAGATCGAATTGCTGCTCGGGCGGCAGCGGCAGAGTTTGGTACACAACATTCATGTCCACAGGAGTAATTCTCATCACCACGCCGGGGCGTATGGTCACGGCGCGGTTCCAGATTTCCGCCGCCGCCGCGGGCACCGCAATTCGCGTAGCCGGCTTGCCGATCCGGTCGCCAAACTTTTGCCAATATTCCAGGAAGCCGGCACGGTACGAGGCTTCCCATTGTTCCAACGGGGTGCACAGCAATTGGATGGTGTAGGGCTTACCCGCGGCCGCGGTCTTGCGGGCACGCTCAATGTGCCGGTTGACCCGCGCACTGATGTCGAAGGTGTAGACGTCGACCGAAGCCGCATCGGCCAGACCCAGCCGGGCCAGCGAGTCGATCAGCGCAAACGGCTGGGTGGTCTGTGGCGGATAGAAATCGGAGCCGAAGTTCTTATTGACAAAGTCAAGGCCGGGGCCGACGATCGCCACCCGATGCACACTGCCCGGCGTCAGCAGCCCTTGTTCCATCATTTTCCGCAAGTGCAGCTCGATGGTGTAGTCGGGATAGAGATTGCTGTCGGTGGAAATGCCCCGGTCCTTGAAGCCCTGGTAGATGCTGATCTTCTTCGCCGATAATTCCGCCACCCACTTGGTCACGTCGTCCCGCTGGCGCGCCAGATTGGCCAGCAGGTAGGCCTTGATCTTCTTTCGCCCGTCGGGGGTCGTCGGGCTGAAGCCTTTTTTTTCGAGGAAGACGCGCATTTCCAACATGCCTTCGCTGAGGCGTGCGCCCGCCAGCGTCCGGATAAGATCGTCGGCCCGCTTTTCGGCGAGGGAATTAACCGCGCTGTCCTTTCCGTAGTTCTGCAGGTCCGCAAAAGGAATGCGCGGTTCCTTGGTGTAGGTGACGCCCAGGCGCAACAGATTGGTCAGCGTCTCGGCCTCGCCTCCTTCGATCCGGCCGCGAATTTCCTTGTCCCTGTCCCGCACCCAATTGTTCCAGGCGTCAGCGCTGACTGGGCCCGGAGTTTTCAGCTCGGGCGGCAGCGCGTCTCGCATGGCCGAAAGAACGGGCTGGGCCGATGCAAAGGAAACAAACTGAGGAGTCTGCGCCAGGGCCGCGCACAGCGTAAGAAGGCAGAACAGGAATACACCAAGGGGCTTACTAATTTTGCTGGGCATAAGGGTCGGTGCTAGGCGCGCTCCGCAGCAGAAGTCGGCAGGATTGTGGTCACTTTCTCATCATACTATGCGGTCTTGCATCGAGATTGTTGCTTCAGCAATCGACGGGCTGTCCGCACCAATAGCGCGGGTAGAGCCTGCCTTCAGGCCGGCGTCGAAGAGCACTCACTCTAGGTTCCGCCGCTGCGATCATTGGAAATAACCGCAGCGACGAAGGATTGTTTGTTCGCAGCGCTAAAGCGCCGCGCTACCCTAGCTCGCAGGATGCGGTAAGTTAGGAATCGCACTAGCAGCCAGCCAACGCAATCCGCCGCGCGTAATTCCCATTTCCGTCCACTTTTCGAGGGTAGTGCAACTACTGTCACACTTTGGCCTGCACTTTTTACCTGTCAATAGGGAGAAACACAACATTCGCCCGCAAGCCTATGAATCAAAATGCAATATAAAGTCCCAAATCCGTGTCCATTGCCCCGTTAAATGTGCTAAAATGTAATCAGAATTGAGATTGAGAAAAGCCCAGCCGAGCGCTGGGCTTTCGTGTTTCTGGCGATAACTGCTGTCCGTCTGCGAACATCAGCTTTGCGCTGGCGGACATTCCAACCACCCAGCCGCTCCTAAGTTACTGAGAACTCAGCTCCCCAGCGTGGCCAGCCCCTTGCACTGTCATCACCGACCATCCCTGTGAGCGGGGAGTAGGAATCGCACAGACGAAATTGCACTGTGCCGTGCCAGAGGCACTCGGGATCCGTAACGTATCCCACCCACCGCTAAAGCGGTGGGCTATCTTGTTCCGTCGCGCGGAGCGGGACTGGGGAGATCGAGTCAGTGAGAAATGTCTGAAGCGCGATCGCTGGTTGCTAATTGCTAGTTGCTAAATGGCCAAACACTATGCACACCATCTTGCATGAAATTCGTTACGCGTTGCGTCAACTGCGCAAGTCGCCCGGGTTCGCCGCGGTCTCGGTATTGACGCTGGCCCTGGGCATTGGCGCCAACATCGCGGTCTTCTCCGTCACCAACGCGGTGCTGCTGAATCCCAGCGGCATTCCTCATGCCGCCGGACTGGTGGCGCTGCGTGCCCGCTACCGCGCCATGCCCGACCTCAACAACATCAGCGTGTCGGCGCCGGACTTCGGCGATGCCGCCGAGGGCAAAGACATCTTCTCGTCGGGCGCGGTCATGCAGGCCGGCAGCTTCAACTACGCCCGCGAAAACAGCAATCCTGAATTGCTGAATGGCGCCCAAGTTTCCTCCGGCTGGTTCGACACGTTCGATGTCCGCCCCTATCTGGGGCGCGTGTTCACCCCGGAAGAAGACCAGCCCGGCGCCGCGAACGAAGCCGTGCTGTCGTATCGCGCGTGGCAGAAGCGCTTCGGCTCCAATCCCAACATTGTTGGCCAGACGATGATGCTTAACGACCAGGCATATCGTGTGGTGGGCGTGATGGGGCCGTCGTTCAACTGGCCCAATCAAGCTGAGCTCTGGGTGCCGATCGCGTTGCCGCCGGCCCGCTATCACGATCCCGACTTTCGCCACAACGAAAATTTGTTCGCAGTAGCGCGTGTGCGGCCGGGCGTGACCGTGCAGCAGGCGAATGCCTATCTCGATCGCAAAGTCCAAGAGAACATCGCCTCCGAAGGCAGCAACAGCTTCAGCCGCGCCAGTGGATGGGGAATGTTCGCCATGCCGCTGACGGAATTCATCGGCGGCAACCTGCGCAAGCCGCTCACCATGCTGCTGATCGCGGTCGGCATGGTGCTGCTCATTGCATGCGCCAACATCGCGGGGTTGCAGATGGCGCGAGCCTCGGCACGCGAACGCGATTTGGCCATCCGCGTTGCCATGGGCGCGCCGCGAGTCCGCCTGCTGCGTCAAGCGCTGGTGGAAAGCATCGTACTGACGGTCGCCGGAGTCGCACTTGGCTTCGTGGTGGCGATGGCGACTGCACCGCTGTTGCTGCGCTATCTGCCCGACATGCTGGGNNGCTGTGCTCGCTGCTGTGCGGACTGGTTCCGGCCTGGCAGCGCACCCAGCCGGGTTGGTTCAACGCGCTGCAGGAGGGCGGCCGCTCGGGTACCGGCAGCCTGGTGCAGCAGCGCGCGCGCTCGTCGCTGGTAGTGGCGCAGATCGCGCTCTCGCTCTTGCTGCTCACTGGCGCAGGCCTGCTGCTGACCAGCCTCAAGGCGCTGGAGCAAGTCGAGACCGGCTTCCAGCCCAGCGGTTTGCTCTCGGCGCGCTTCTCGTTGCCCCAGTCGGTATACGGGGTGACCCCGCCGGTGACCAGCGCTTCGGCAGCCAAGGACGCAGCCGCCAAGGAAGCTGCGGCCAAGGAAGCGGCGGCGGCGCAAGATGCCAGCGACGCGAAGGTGGCAGCGTTCTACCGCGCGCTGCAAGACCGGTTGCACAGTATTCCCGGCGTGAGCAGCGCGGCGCTCGCCGACTCCGTGCCCTTTGACAGCAATGGAGGCTCCGCCAGCTTTTTCATCGAGGGCCGCCCCGCAGGACCGAACGATCCTGGACCTCACGGAAATGTCCGCGTTGTCTCGCCGGGATATTTCTCCACCTTGCGCGAGCCCCTGATGATGGGAAGGGACTTCACTCCGCAAGATCATCAGGGCACGGAACGGGTCGCCATCGTTGACACTGTTCTTGCGCGCCAATATTGGCCGGGCAAGAATCCTATCGGCGAGCACATTGGATTTAACGATCGCGTGAAGGGACCGTGGTACACCGTGGTCGGCATGGTGGGCCACGCCCGCGCCTCGTCGCTCGAGTCCGACACCAACGAGGGCTTTTACTACGTTGACGCCGCACAGGCGCCGCAGTTGTCAACCGCGATTGTGGTGCGCAGTTCGCGTTCGTCCGCAGACTTGAAAGACGGCATGGCCGAGGCTGTGCGCTCAGTGGATTCCAGCGTTCCCATCTATGACGTGAAGACCATGGAGCAGCGCGTGGACGAGTCGCTCATCGGTCGCCGCTTTGTGGTGCTGCTGCTGACCACGTTTGCCGGGCTGGCGTTGCTGCTGGCGGCGCTGGGGCTGTACGGCGTCATCAGCTATTCGGTGCGAATGCGCACCCGCGAACTCGGGGTGCGCCTGGCGCTGGGCGCAGAGCGTGGCGCAGTGATGCAATTGGTGTTGCTGCAAGGTATGCGGCTGGCCGTGGTTGGAGTACTTTTTGGCGCGTTGGCGGCCCTGGCGTCTGGCCGCATTTTTTCCAGCTTGTTGTTCAAGGTCGGGATGTTGAATCCTCTGCCTTGGATTGCGGCTGTGGCCATCCTGGTGGCAACCGTGCTGCTGGCAAGCTATCTGCCCGCGCGCCGTGCGGCCTCCATTGAACCTATGCAAGCCCTGCGGATGGAGTAGGGGCTAGTAGTCAGTAGCCAGTAGTCAGTAGCCAGTAGTCAGTAGCCGGTGTCAGTTGTCGGTTGTTAGTAAAGAACGATTCATGAATAGTTCTTTGAATGGGTTCGGCATCAGCCGCGGAGCGGCGACATTTGTGTTAGCCGCGGGCGTAAGCCCGCGGTGGAGTAGGCAACGAAACGCGCCGCGGAGCGGCGACACCGCTTGCTACACAGTCTCTTCAGGGCTGAGTAGGCAGCTCGAAGACGTGAGTCCCGTAGGGACGACAGAGGTCATGAGAATTGTGCCGTCCCTAAAGGGACTCGATTCAATTTCGCATTTGACCGCGGGCTTACGCCCACGGCTAAAACAAATATCGCCGCTGCGCGGCTTGTTCGAGACGAATTTTAGAATATGGCTCCCAGCGTTTCCCGACTTGAGCTATGACTCGGACAGAAATTTGCTAAATGCTAAGTGCTAATTGCTAATTGCTGAAAAGGTCCAAATCATGCAGCTTCTCCACGATCTCCGTTTCTCGCTGCGCCAACTGCGCAAGGCGCCCGTCTTCACTTTTGTCGCCGTCGTTACTTTGGCGCTCGGCATCGGCGCCAACACGGCCATCTTCACCTTGCTAGACCAAGCGCTGTTGCGTTCCTTGCCGGTCAGCCATCCCGAGCAACTGGTGCGTCTGCAATTCACCGGCTCCACGCGCGGCCACTTCAACTCCTTCGGCGGCGACGATCACGGCTATTTCTCCTATCCCATGTACCGCGACCTGCGCGACCAGAACAGCGCCTTCGAGAGCCTGATCGCCAGCGACCTGCAGAACGTGAGCGTGCAATGGAACAACAAACCTGACCTGGTGGGCTGCGAGTTGGCCTCCGGCAACTACTTCCAGGCGCTGGGGTTGCAGCCTGCGATGGGGCGCCTACTTCTTCCTGCCGACGATGTACCCAACAGCAGTCCGGTAGTCGTGCTCAGCTTCAACTACTGGAAGCGGCAGTTCGGCTCCGATCCAGGCGTGATCAACCAGACCCTGCTCGTCAACGCACATCCGTTCACCATCGTGGGGGTCGCGCCACCGGGATTTCACAGCATCGTCGCCGGGGCCACCGAAGAAGTCTTCGTCCCGCTGACAACCAAGAACATCATCACGCCGCGCTGGCAGGACCTGGACGACTTCAATTCGCACTGGATGATGGCCGTGGGCCGTCTGAAGCCCGGAATCAGTCGCGGCCAGGCCGAAGCCAGCTTGCAACCGCTATGGCACGCCCTGCGCGCTGCCGAGTTGGCCAAGATCCCCAACGCCTCTGAGCGCCTGCGCCGCACCTATCTCGATGAATCGCATCTCCAGGTGCTGGACAGCGCACGCGGGTTTTCGCCGCTGCGCGACCAGATCGGCACGCCGGTAATGATCGTGATGGGCATGGTGGTACTGCTATTGCTGATGGCCTGCGTGAACGTGTCGAGCCTGCTGCTGGTGCGGGCGGCGGGACGTGTGCGCGAGATGTCGGTGCGCTACGCCATGGGCGCGGGCCGCTGGCAGATCGTTCGCCAACTGCTGGCCGAGGGTCTGCTGCTCGGACTGCTTGGCGGCGCGCTGGGTCTGCTCTTGGCGCCCGCCGTCTCATCCTTGCTCATTCACCGCATTGCCGGCGACAGCGCAACCGACCTGCCGTTTTCTTCCAGTTTGGATATGCGCATCCTGTTCTTCACTTTCGCGCTGGCGCTGGTCGTCAGCTTGCTGTTTAGTTTGGCGCCCGCTTTGCGCTTCCTGCATCCCGATCTGGCCAATTCGCTCAAGCAGCAGAGCACGACTTCCGGCGGCGGTCAGTTGCGCTTCCGCCGGGCGTTGGTTGCGGTGCAGATCGGACTCAGCCTGCTGCTGCTGGTCGGCGCCGGCCTGTTCGTCCGCACTTTGCACAACCTGCGCACGCTCGATGTCGGCTTTGCCACCGATCACCTGGTCAGCTTTGGCATCGACCCACGACTGGCTGGTTATCAGACTGAACAGGTCTTCCCCTTGTACCGCCGTGTCCTGCTGACGCTTTCGGCGCTCCCGGGTACGCGCGCCATTGCCGGTACCGACGATCCCGATCTCGCCAACGACGATGACACCGGTAACATCGTGATCGCCGGATACAACGACCGCGAAGACGAAGATATGGACGTCGAGCAGCCCGCCGTAACTCCCGGCTATTTCGCAACTATGCAGACGCCGCTGCTGGCCGGTCGCGACTTTAGCGATGACGATGACATGGGCAAGCCCAATGTCGCGATTGTGAATGTCGCCTTTGCGCGCCACTTCTTCGGCACTCCGCAGAGTGCTATCGGCCACTTCATCGGCTTCGGCGGTTCGCGAGGGAAGAAGGACACTGAGATCATCGGCGTCGTCGGAGACACGCGCCACGCGCGGGTGCGCGACGACATCAAGCGCACGGTGTACCGCCCGCGCTTTCAGTTGGACAACCCCAGTGGGCTGGTTTTCCTGGTGCGCACCTGGCAGCCGCCGGACGTGGCGCTCTCCGGCATCCGCGGCGCCATGCAGCAACTCGATTCCAAACTGGCGCTGAGCAATCTCCGGACCATGGACGCGCAGATTGCCGACAACCTCTCCGTCGAGCGCCTGACTGCCTTGCTCGCCATAAGCTTCGGCGGGCTGGCGATTCTGCTGGCCGCCATCGGCCTCTACGGCGTGCTGGCCTACGCGACCGAGCAACGCACCCGCGAAATCGGCATTCGCATGGCCTTGGGCGCGCAACGCAGCAGCGTCATGCGGCTGGTCCTGGTGGATGTGTTGTGGCTTGCCGGCATCAGCATCGTCGTGAGTCTGCCGGTCTCTCTGTTGCTGGCGCGGCTGTTGCGCAGCGTGCTGTTTGGGGTCAGCCCCAGCGATCCCCTTACGCTGTTGATGGGAACTTTGCTGGTCGGCGCGGTGGCTTCTCTGGCAGCTCTCATTCCCGCCCGCCGTGCGGCATTAGTCGATCCGATGAAGGCGTTGCGGAGCGAGTGAGGAAGAAGGAACTAGCAACTAGCACTTAGCCCTTGGCAAGTTAGCAGCTAGCGACTAGCCATTAAATATTCCAGCCCGCAGGGCGGAACAAAAGTGGCCCAGGACGTACCGGGGCCCCCGACGCGCGCGGTTCTTGCGAGCGTTGGGGTGGTTAAGTCCTGGGTTTGCGGCAATTGAAATTCCGAGCCGGCTTCAGCCGGCGGCAGACGCGGGGCGTCGCCCGAATCGCTTACTCGGCAATCCTCCGCGTTACACCGCTCTTCGTCCGGTCACCAGGTTGATGATCAACACGATCACCGCCACCACCAGCAACAGGTGGATCAAGCTTCCTGCTATGTGGAAACCCCATCCCAGCAACCACAGAATCAACAGAATCGCAAAAATTGTCCAAAGCATCCTGGCTCACCTCCGGTCAGCATAGCTGCCTAAGCATTAGGAATCAAGATTGTGCTCTGGCGTTGTATGAGCAATCAAATTGCAACGCGACGATCGATTGCTGATAGCTGCCAGCTGAAAGCTGGGGGCTGACAGCTGACGGCTACGGGTGGCTCGCGCCCACGCTCGTCAGCACACTTGCCTCGGTAGGCTCGTTGGCCTCTGACCAGCTGTTCTTTTCGTCCAAACGTTCGGAGTATTTCTCGAAGACCACCACATGCAGGACGGGCTGGCTCTCCTCGATCGGGTCAATCATACCCGACTCTTTCAGGGGCAGCATGTAAACCAGGATCCACGCGTACTGTTCGACGGTCAAGCCGCGGCGTGACAGGTCGAAGGTAACTCCGGTCAGGTGGGTGGAAGCCGTGTCTCCCCATTCCGGCGCCGCGTAACGATTGTGACGCCGCAGCCGTCCCTGTTGCTCCATGGTGCGCACCAGCGAATTGACCTGCAATGGAGTGTGGAAGTGTTCGTAGTAGGCCTGGGTGAAATCCTGCAGGAAGTCACGCGTCCACGGCCGGCAGTAGCGCCGGCTCTCTGGCAGGTCGGCCGCCAGTTTCAGCGCCTCAGTCTCGTTCACTGGGACTAGCACCTGCGCCACCTCGTACCGTATGAGCTCTGCCTCATCGGCGATTCGTGGCAGTTGCAGGCGGTTCAGCTCTGCGTTCTCATTCACGAGCATGTCATGCGAGCCGGGATACATTCGGGGTGCATAGCTGCTGAAACGCCACTGAACGCTGGAATTGAGAACAGGGTGACGGGTCCTGTGCACCTTGGTGTGGGTCACCGCGAACGCAGGAGCGCTGGCCAACAAGGCTAGCAGACACACCCCCAGCGTAGGACCCAGCTTGCGGCGTGAACGGCGCGAAACGAATTCGGCCCCCGTGCGGACCGGTGACCAGAAGCTAAAAAGTGGCAAAACTGGCATATCCCCTAATGAGTTTCGGACTACTGCTCGTATCGTTCTGTCAATGACAACATTTGCATTACACCACAAAAACGGCCGAAGAAAAAGCTTTTTCCCCAATCGCTTCTACCACTTTTGGCCCGAAAGGGGAATGCCAAACAATCGCGCAGACCAGCTTTGCGCCAAGCCGGAACGTCGCACTATCTGAAGGATGCAGGTCAGCCTGAATTTGCCGTCCAGAAACCAATCCAGCCACGGATTGAGTCTGATGAACACGTTGTTCTCGGAATGTAAATGCGAGGGGTTCACGCTTTCCCGCGATAAAGCATCTCGGTAATCGTGCAATCGTCGGTCAACGCCGTATCCCCACGAAAATGGGTAACCGCCTGCTCAATGGCGGCAAACCCATCTTTGCCGCAGTCTTCCAGCCGCTCCATCCCGAAGAATTCTCCCCCCGCATCCTCGGCTTCGGTGACGCCGTCGGTCACCAGCAGCAAACGATCTCCCGGCTTCAGTTGCAGGCGGGTAGATTGGAACTCGGCGCCGGCGACCAATCCCACGGGCAGGTTCCCGTCTTCGAGGCGGGTGATGGAATCTCCTGAAATCAGCAGGGGAGGCACGTGCCCGCAGTTAATCAGTTCCATTTCCCCGCTGCCCAACAGGCGGGCGATCACCAGCGTGGCGTACTTCTGGCCTCCCACTTTGTCGCACAGGAAGCGGTTGACCGCCGCAATCATCTCGGGCAGCGGCGAGTCGCGGGCCAACTGCGAGTACAACATTCCCTGCAAAATCGACGCCACCACCGCCGCAGATACGCCCTTGCCGGAAACATCGGCCACGATCAGCGACAGTCCTCCCTCGGTGTAAACCAGGTCAAAGAAATCGCCGCCGATATCTTTGCAGGCATAACTGACGGCGTTGACCTTGGCGAACGGCACTTCGGGAACCGTTACCTTCATCAAGCCCTGCTGAATTTCCGCCGCGATGGCCATCTCCTGGCGATAGCGCTTGGCTGCATCTTCGGATTGCACCAGGGCGGCGTTCTCCACCAGCGTGGCCGCGCCATTGGCGATGGTGCGCAGGATATCGTGGCTCACCGACGACAACTTGCCCGACAAAAAATGCGCATCCAGGTACAACACCCCCTGGACATCCTGCTCTCCCGGCTTGGCGTCCTCTTTAGCTTTGTCCTGAATGAGCGTTTTGCGCAATGGAATGCAAATCACGCTGTGCAAGTTGTGCGCCACGATACTTTCGCGCCCTGCCAGCTTGCCGGTATCGTCGGTATCGGTAACCAGAAACTCGGACGCGCTCTTGGCGGCGTCGCGCAGTACCGAGCGCGAGATCGCGCTGTCGTCGTGAATGCTCTCACCCTTTTTATCGCGCCCCGCAGCCAGGCGAAGCTCCCCATCCGGATCACGCAGAAACACGAAGCCGCGTTCGGCCTGAGTCAAGCGCAGGGCGGCTTCCAGCAGGGTCTGCAACACGTCGTCCAGCACGCCACTGGTATTCAGCTTGCGCGCCGCCTCCAGAAACACGTTGAGCATTTCGAGGTCGGACCCCGCTCCGGTTGCCGGCTTCCAACTCGAGAACTGGCTGAGGAACTGCTGCGCGGCGCTGGAGGGCGAACGATCCGGGCTGAAGAGCGCGTAGGCAGCGCCTTGCACCCCGAATTCCACGCGATCGTTGCGCGCCAGCTTGCGCCGATCGACACGTTCTCCATTCACGAACGTGCCGTGGCGGCTGCTTTGGTCCACGATGTAGGTGCCGTCGGGCTCGCGAACGAATTGCGCGTGCTCGCGCGAGACCCGCGGATCGGCCATCACCAGATCACGGTCGGTGCGCCGCCCGACGGTGAAGGGAAAATGCTCCAGCACCAGGGTACGGCGGTCGGTGCCTTCCACCACCACCAACACCAGCGGATCGCCGGTGGATGCGCTGTCCAGTTTGCGCACCCACATACCCGTAGCGCCCATCAGAAATTCTCCTCCTCAACGCACGATACAGCGTTCCCGATAAAGTTGTTAGGAATATAGACTAAGCGCCGACGCGCTAGCCACTATTGTTGCGCCCTTCGAGCGAAAAAGCCACCCCGCCTGTCGGCCATCGAGCGTCTCCAAACCTTCATGCCTTGTGCAGCTATATCAGGCGTCCGCTTTCCTGGCACGCGGCAACTTTAGCAGGCGAAGTTTGGGAACGCGCTCAAAATGGCTTACGTCCGCGGTCACGAGTACACGCTGAGTTCCGGTGAGCGCGGCGGCAAAGGCATCGGCATAAGGTATGTGGTACTGAGCTTTAAGTCGGGCGGCACTCAGCGCATCCTCTGGCGTTACCCCCACCACAGAGAGCGGGACATTCTGCTGCAGCTCCGCCATCAGTGTTTCTGTCTTACCGAGGCCCATGCGCTTGACCAAGCTGTAGAACACCTCACCCCAGTTGACGGCAGAAATCAAGGCGACAGTACCCTCCTCCGCAGCGCCTTTGAAGACCTGAATGACTATCTCCGCGCCGTCGCCCTTCATCAGATAGCGGTAGAGTGCACTGGCATCCAGGACGTGCCTTCTCATTCAAGCTCACGATCAGGCTCGTGCTCAATGTCCGGTGGCAAGCCCAAGCCGGCCAGAATCCCACAATAATGTTGAATAGCATCCTCGTACTTGGGGTAGATGGCGATTCCGCCGCGAATGCGTTGGAAGCGAACTCGGGTACCGTGTTCGATCCGATAAGCCCGGCGCAATTTGGCGGGAATTACCAACTGGCCTTTGGATGTAACTACGCCTTCCAATTGTTCCATGTCTTACATTCTAACATGAGAAGTAAGACATGGTTGGTTGGCCACCCGGTCCGTGCCCTTGACTTCACCGAAGTTGAAACCGTTTGAGTTCGACAAGCCTTTGGACTCGATGCCGCTTTCGCCCAGAGATACCTCGCTTTTTCAATAACATAGCCCTGTGATCCAGGTCACCATTCAATGTTCGATACTGGCCGCTGACCCGCTAAATCCGCCCACTTGCTCTATCTTGGTTGGTTCTTTCGCCGCTCGCCCATTAACTTAGTAACAGTAGAGAAATGTGGAACTTGGCCCGTGTTTGTGGGGTGGGCCATCCTCAATTCATTTTCTTGGGTACGAGAGGCGTAAATGCACAAGCCGGTTAAGTATGTTGAGAAAGCCGTCACCGTTGCCGCCAAAGGCGCATGGGCTGTCTTCGATAAGTTGAATAGCATCAATCCCAATCCTTCGTTTACGCCCAAGTGGTCCGACAAACCCCTGTTGAAGTCGTATCAGAAATCCAAGCCGCCGCTGGGCTGGCCCCGCGCGACCGATTCGCTGTGCCCCAAGTGCGTCCCGCAGATTCGCCAGGAGATCATCGACGGCAAACTGCCGCTCGAAGTTCTCATGAACGAGAAGGCCGGCGAGATCAAGGCGCAGATCATTGAGCGCGACGGCAAAATCCTGATGGTGAAGGACTGCCCGACGCATGGCCACTTCGAAGATGTGATGGCCATCGACACCGCTTTCTTCAAGCACCTTGAGGAAGTTTTCCCGGGGCGCGACATTCGCGCCCACAATGACGAGAAGCTACATCATCACGGCAGCAGCACCGTGTTGCACGGTCGCGGATCGGTGTTGACCATCGACCTGACCAATCGCTGCAACATGATGTGCGATCCCTGCTTCATGGACGCCAACCAGGTTGGCTTCGTCCATGAGTTGACGTGGGACGAGATCAAGACCATGCTCGACAACGCCATCACCATCAAGCCGCGGCGGCAGATGTCGGTGCAGTTCTCCGGCGGCGAGCCTACTTTGTCGCCCTACTTCCTCGACGCGGTGGCTTACGCGCGCAAGGTCGGCTACAACAGCGTGCAGGCCGCCACCAACGGCATTGAGTTTGCCAAGAGTCCTGAGTTTGCCAAGCAGGCTTTTGAAGCGGGTCTGCGCTATGCATACTTGCAGTTCGACGGTATCGGCAATGCCGCCAACTCGCATCGCCTGGTCGGCAATCTGTTCGACGTGAAGTTGCAGGCAATCGAAAACCTGCACAATGCCGGCGTCGACATTGTGCCGGTCGTCACCATTGTCAACGACCTGAACAACGAGCAGGTCGGCCGCATCATTCAGTTCGCGCTGGACAATCCCAAGCGCATCTCGTTCCTCTCGTTCCAGCCGGTATCGTTCACCGGCCGCGACGAAGCCATCACCGATGAGCGCCGCCAGGCGCAGCGCTACACGCTGTCGCATCTCGCGCACGACGTGAAGAGCCAGACTGGACTGGGTGAACCGGTTCGCGATTGGTTCCCCATTTCGTTCATGAGCACCTTCTCCGATTGGGCTGACCTGGTTCACGGGCCCGATAAAGATTGGGGAGCGCTGAGCTGCGGCTGCCACCCCAACTGCGGTGTCGGCATGGCTCTAATGATCGACAAGGAAACCAAGGAAGCGGTTCCGGTGACCGCGTTCCTCAACGGCGACACCATCGCGAAGGACATCGCCAAGGTGAACGACGCCGCGCGCGGCAAGTGGATGTCCATCGCCGGCATGACGTTGGCGCTGCTGAAGAATTACGATCCCTTCAAGTCGCCCAAGCACTTCAAGTTCACCGATCTGCTGAAGAAGTTCGACAAGACCTTCGGCGCGACCGGCAAAGACTACGGCAAAGTCAGTGGCGAACGCACCGAGACCGACATCGAGCGTCGCCGCCGCGATCGCTGGAACTTCCTGTTCATCGCCGGCATGTGGTTCCAGGACCTGTTCAACTACGATTTCCGCCGCACCGAGCAGTGCATCATTCCTTACGCCACGCAGGAAGGCGAGATCAGCTTCTGTGCGTACAACACAGGCGTGGGCTGGCGCAACATCGTCGAGAAGATGCACATGACGGCGACTCTGACAAAGTGGTACGAGGAGCATGGCCGTCACGAGATCTTTGCCGGCGGCAAGAAGGTCGGCCTCGAAACTACGGCGCACACGCTCAAGCTGGTGGACGAGCACGTCAACGCGGAAGCCAACCACACGCTTGACGATCTCGGCATCGCCAAGAACGCCCGTCAGGAGAAGTTCAAAGCCCGCGACGAGCGCGTGAAAGCGGAGGCCGAAAAAGCGCGCATGCTGGCGCTCTACAAAGAGCATGTCCTCGGCGAGAAGCCCGTGGTCAATGACGGCTTCATCCCGCTGGGCAGCATCGGCGGCATCAAGCCCGCGGTGCTGGCAGTGGAAGAGCGGGAAATGATGTACGGAGATTAGTTTCTAAGGGTAGAGCTGGCCTTTAGGCCAGCGTCCCAGTGGCCAAAAATATTCCGGGCTTTAGCCCCGGAAACCGGTCGCGCCAGCGACCGGTTTTGTTTTAATTTTGGGCATGTGTCTTACTTTCATCTATTATGTAGGACATGAAGGACTTAAGTTCTACGTTTAGCGCAAAAGGCCAACTCGTGGTGCCCGTCGAACTAAGGCGCAAGCACGGGATTCAAGCTGGGACTAAAGTCAAGTTTCTGGAAGACGAGTTTGGCCGTATCGTCGTCCAGCCCATCACCGAAGATTACATTGATCGCGTCAAGGGATGCCTCGCCAACGGGCCTGACCTGCTGGGCAAGTGGACCAGGGAACACCGCGACGAAGGAAGACGTGACAAATGAGGAGTTACGTTTTCGATGCCAGTGCTCTGTTTGCCTTTCTCGAGAACGGACCGGGAGCAGAGGCGGTGGCTGACTTGCTGAAGGAAGCCATGCGCGGACGCGCTGAAATCTCCATGTCGGCAGTGAACTATGGAGAAGTTTACGGAAGAATTCTGCGCGATCATAGGAGGGAAAGGGCGCAGGTGGCTGCAAGTGCCGTACATCCCTTGCCGATCAGGTTCGCAGATGCCACTCCGCAAAGAGCATTCCACGCCGCTGAAGTTAAAGCCAAGTACAAGCTCTACTATGTTGACAGCTTTGCCGCTGCGCTCGCTATCGAGTGCAAAGCATCGCTGGTTACCGGCGATGCGGATTTTCGCCGCCTTGGCCACAACTTCCCTACGGTGTGGTTGCGAGCATGAGTAGCACGCCCCTCGGATCCAGGGAGACCATCTCTCTCGCTACCGAAACCTACCGGAACGTCAGGTTTACTTCCCCTTGAACTGTGCCGGCCGCTTCTCCAGAAAGGCGCGCGTGCCTTCGTTCTTGTCCTCGGTGGCGCAGCAGACAGCGAACAGCGTCGCCTCCAGAAACAGCCCGTCGGCCAAGGTCAAATCGAAGCCGCGGTTCACCGCCTCCATAGCGTACTGAATGGCCAGCGGCGCGTTGGCGATGATCTTGGCGGCGATCGCTTCGGCGCGCGCGATCAGCTCACCCTGCGGCACCACCTCGTTTACCAGGCCAATGCGATACGCTTCCTGCGCCGTAATCATGTCGCCGGTCAGAATCTGCTGCATCGCGAGTCCCTTGCCCACCAACCGCGACAACCGCTGCGTGCCGCCGTAGCCGGGAATCAGTCCGAGCTTCACCTCAGGCTGACCGAGCTTGGCATTGTCACTCGCCAGACGCATGGTGCACGCCATCGCCAACTCGCAGCCGCCGCCGAGCGCGAATCCGTTGACGCAGGCAATGACCGGCTTGCCCAGGTTCTCGATGGCATCCACGATTGCTTGCCCACGATGGGTGTACTCCTTCGCCGAAACCGGCGTTTGCTGCGACAGCTCGCCAATGTCGGCGCCCGCGACGAATGCCTTCTCGCCCGCGCCGGTCAGGATGGCGACGCGCACCTCGGCGTCGTCTTTAATGGACGCGAAGGCTTCCTTGAGCTCCTGCATTGTGGCCATGTTTAGGGCGTTGAGCACCTTGGGGCGGTCGATGGTGATGTAGGCAATCTGGTTTTTCTTTTCGAACTTGATATTTTGGAAGTCGGTCATGAAGTCAGCCTTTCAATAATTACCTGGCAGCGAAGAGTTATCCGATCTGGGGCTTCGGCAGTTAGCAATTAGCAGTTAGCCAAAGCTGATTGCGGAATCTGACTACCCAAAACAAGCCAGCCCCGCAGGGGCGGCATTGCTGTTAGCCCCGGGCGTAAGCCCGGGGTAAAGTGCAAAATAAGACCCGAGTCCCGTAGGGACGGCACAAGAACCTGCGCGTTGTGTTCTGCCGTGCCTACGGCACTCACACTCTCAAAAACCGTCTACCCAGCCCGCCGCGGCGGGCTGGGCTAGCTCTTCCGTCCCACTGCGTGGGACTCCATACTTCGCCCGTGCACAATTCGTTCAAACTGCGCTGATCTTATCCCACTTCGTGGGACTCGTCCTCCGGCTCGCCAACAGCCTGGCGTATTCCAATGGCTGAATTGCTGAATTGCATTTACTAACTGCTAATTGCTAAATGCTAACTACTCATTTTCGCTACACAAACTTGCCCGGCACCGGATTCTTCGGGTCGGTGTAGTCGTAGAAGCCCTTGCCGGTCTTGCGGCCGTACCAGCCCGCCAGCACCAGTCGCCTCAACAACGGCGGCGAGGCGAAACGCGGCTCCTTGAATTCGTCGAACATCACGTGGGTGATGTAATACGTGGTGTCCAGCCCGACGAAATCGAGCAGGGTGAAAGGCCCCATCGGATAGCCGCAGCCCAGCTTCATGGCTTCATCGATGTCGGTGATGGAGCCGACGCCCTCTTCATAGGCGCGAATCGCGTCGAGCAAATACGGCACCAGCAGCCGGTTCACGATGAACCCGGTCTTATCGCTGGTGCGCACCGGCACCTTGCCCAGCTTTTTGGCGAACTCATAAGCCGTGTCGTACGCGTCCGACGCGGTGGCGATGGTCTTCACCACTTCCACCATCTTCATCATCGGGACTGGATTGAAAAAGTGCANNGTGTTGGTGGCGAAGATGGCGTCTTTCTTGACGATGGCATCGAGCTTCGCGTGAGTCTTGCGCTTCTCTTCGACGTTTTCGATGATGGCCTCGATGACGATATCGCAGTCGGCGAGGTCCTGCATGTTGGTCGTGCCCTTCAGACGCGACTGCGCCTGGCTCTTCTGCTCGGCGCTCAAGCCGCCTTTCTCGGGACCGCGTTCCACCAGCCGTGAAAGCGATTTCTCAATGCCGGCAAAGCCTTTGTCGAGAAACTTCTGCTCCGGTTCGAGCACCACCACGTCGAAACCCGAGGTGGCCGCCACTTGCGCAATGCCCGAGCCCATCAATCCGCAACCGAGTACGCCAACTTTTTTGATATCCATAATTGCGCCTTCCTTCTTGTACAAACCTCGCTATTAGGTACTCAACGGGTGTCATCCTGAGCGCAGCGAAGGACCCCTATAGCGGCAGGATTTCAACGTCGCCGCACACTGACAAATTGAAGATTACTTGCAATCATAGGGGTCCTTCGCTGCGCTCAGGATGACAAACCTACTTGTTTCTGCGCCGCGCCGGCTTCCGTGATCCTGGTATTTTGCAGCGCCGCAATCCGCCAGTTTCCATCGACTTTTTCGGCAATGATGGTGGGCCGCGCTTCCAATTCAGTCGCGGCACCGCCCTCTTGAAACTGCAAAAACTGGCGAAGAAAAATAATCGCGACATCGGGCCGCAGAAACCGGATCTTCTCGACGCTATATCGCACTGTGCTGCCCTTGTATATGGTTCCGAAAATCATGCGATGGCCGGCCTCGATCGCAGCGCGCCCGATGTAGTAGCCGCCCAGAATGTGAATGAAGTCGGCGTCTTCCGCGAAGAGCGCGGCAAAACTGGCGCTGTCAGCCGCATTCCACGCCGCCTCCAACTGATAGACCATCCCGTGCAGCGCGCGTTCTTCGCTCGTCACTTCCGACGTCCCTATCTTTGCAGGTTTTCCACGATCACCGCGATGCCCTGGCCGCCGCCGATGCACGCAGTCGACAATCCGTACTTGCCTTTGCGGCGACGCAGTTCGTTCATCAGCGTGATCAGCAAGCGCGTGCCGGTGGCGCCCAGCGGATGCCCGAGCGCGATGGCGCCTCCATTCACGTTGACCTTGTTACGATCCAGCCCCAGCTCTTTTTCGACGGCAAGGTACTGCGCGGCGAACGCCTCGTTTACCTCGATCAGATCAATGTCCTCGAGCTTCAGCCCAGCTTTCTTCAGCGCGATGTGAGTAGAGGGAACCGGCCCCGAGCCCATGATCTTGGGATCGACACCGGCAATTCCCCAACTCACGATGCGGGCCATCGGCTTCAGATTACGCTTCTCGGCTTCGTCCAGCAGCATCACCACGACGGCCGCGCCGCCATCCACAATTCCGCTGGCATTGCCGGCGGTGACTGAACCATTCTTGCCGAACGCCGGCTTCAACTTAGCCAGGCTCTCCATTGTCGTTTCCGCGCGGCGATGGTCGTCCTCGGTGAACATCTCTCCCGTCGGCTCGCCTTTGCGATTACGCAGCGGGACTGGCGTTATCTCCTCTTGCAGGCGTCCAGCTTTGTAGGCAGCGTCGGCAAGCTGCTGCGAGCGCAGCGCGAACTCGTCCTGCATCTCGCGCGTAACGCCCTGCTGCCCGGCGTAGAGCTCGGCGGTGTTGGCCATGTAAAGGCCGCAATAGGTGTCAAGCAGCGCGACCATCAGCGAATCCTCAAGCTTGCCTTCGCCCAGCCCGACACCCCAGCGCATGCCGCGGATCACATGCGGCGATTGCGACATGGATTCCATGCCACCGGCCAGCACGATCCTGGACTCGCCGAGTTGGATCATCTGCGCGGCGCTCACGACCGACTGCATGCCCGAGCCGCACAGCCGGTTCACGGTGAGCGCGGGAACTTCGATGGGAACGCCCGCCTTGAGCGCCACGTGGCGCGCTCCATAGATGGCATCTCCCGAAGTCTGCTGCGCATTACCCATGACCACGTGATCGATTTCCGCAGGCTCGACCCCCGAGCGTTTCATAGCTTCCGTGGCCGCGATCGCGCCCA
>PLBW01000102.1:0-9564 GCA_003135475.1 Acidobacteriaceae bacterium | reverse complement strand
CCGCGCGTCCGTCGGTGAGTACCGTCGGTCGGTCAAAAAAATGATTTACCACGGAGACACGGAGGACACGGAGTTCTTGGTTTCTAGAGAGTTTCCTCCGTGATCTCCGTGCCTCCGTGGTTAATTTTCATCCCGTTGATCCACATCGGCAGCCGCATTCGCAATTGGCATCGCCGAAGCATTGGCGCTGTTGTACGCCATCCTCTCGCGCATTCTCGTCGCTTCACGCTGGGCACGTTCGGCTTCCCGCAAGGCCGTGGCGCGCGCGCACTGGGCAGCCGCTATGTTCTGTCGCGCGACCTCCTCGGCGACCTTCGCTTGTGCCCTGGTAATGGGCAGGTTCATTTCGGCCAACAACTGCGCTTCTTCCGGATAGCCCGGACGCAGATGGGTCCGCACCTTGCCTATAAAGCGGGACGCGGCGGAGGCATCAGCGTTGCACTTCGCTCCGGCGTGGTGGCCATACAACAGCGAAACGTGTTCGAGTGTCCGAAATCCGTGAGAGAACACCGCGAAGGTGGCAATGATCGCCAGGGCCGCCACCAGATATCTGCGCTCCATACTGCCTCCTCGTACTTCTTAAGACGCGAGAGTCAATCGATCGTTAGGATTTTTCTTGTCCTATGATCGGCGTTCGTTACGTCAGAGAAGTACACGTGGAGTGCCATTACCAGTCTTCCGCAAGTGCTTGCTGCAACGATGGTTGGCGTGCGGAGAAACTCTAAGGGATTCTTTGGAACGCCCGAAATCAGAATCGCGTGTCCATCAGCGGACAAGCCGGCGCAGCAAGCGAATCAAGATGACTGAAAACGATAGGCAGCATTGTGGACCCGCACCGAACCGCACTAGCTTCCAAACAGCGAGCCGCCGCGAATGGGTGCGAGTGCAAGCGTCAGCGCCAGCAGAAGCACCGCCACCAGCACCAGCCACCGGCGATTGTTGTCGAGCGGCGGCCACTGGGGAACGTTGGGATGCCGCAGGCCGGTGAATGCCAGGATCACGGCCCACACCAGCCATCCCGGCCAGAAAAAGATGCCCAGAGGTATGAGCACGAGGATGCAGGCCCGTGTCACCCACTTGTGGGCTCGCGGCGCGACCGCGTAGATGATATGACCACCGTCGAGTTGTCCGCCGGGCAAGAGGTTCAGCGCGGTGGCAAACATCCCTACCCACGCTGCAATCCCGACGGGATGCAGATACAAGTTGCCGAGCGGAACCGCGTGTGGTGTGAGCGGCGCCAAAACACGATGCACAACGCTGAAGATGAGGGGATAGCCGAGGTTTAGCGCCGAGTCGGCCGCCTCGGGCGGTATCGGCTTGGAAAGCGCCAGCCCCCAGAACAGCACTGGCAGCGCGACGACAAATCCCGCGATCGGTCCGGCGATGCCGATGTCGAATAACGCTTGCCGCGAGCGAATCGGCGACTTAATGCGAATAACCGCGCCGAACGTGCCGATCAATGTAGGGGCCGGTATGAAGTACGGCAAGGTTGCGTAAACCCCATTTCTCTGGGCTACGACGAAATGGCCGAACTCATGCGCCAGCAGGATGCCCATCAGCGTCATCGAGAAGGGAATTCCCAGTACCAGGTTCCCCGGGTGCTGAAGCAGCCATTTCAAGTGAAACAGCGGCAGCACAACCGAGTCCTCAGCAAACGCCGGCAGGTTGTGCAGAAAGTTGTATTCCAGGCGCGCTCCCACGGTTAGCGTTGTGACCAGGGTGACCAGCAGCAACAGGATGTGCAGCCAGTACGGCCGCCGCGGACGAGGAGCGACGATATAGACCGGAGGACGGGCCGGCACTTCGAACGTGTAAGAGATCGGAGGCGTGGGATCAGACATCGTGTAGTTGGATGATAGACGAAGCGCGCACGAAACCAATAACCGGCGCGCGCCTCCGCTCGAAGCAGCGGGCACACACGCTCCGCGCCACGACCTTCGGCGACACTGAGCGCCTGGCGGGAGTCGCTACTCGATCGATTGCAGTTCCTTGCCAGGTTTAAAGCGAACCGCTTTGCCGGGGGGAATGTTGACCTCGGCGCCGGTGCGCGGGTTGCGGCCAATGCCGGTCTTGCGCGGCCGCACGGTGAACACGCCGAAGCCGCGCAACTCGATGCGATCGCCGCGCGCCAGCGCCTTCTTCATGCTCTCAAATACGGTTTCAACCGCGGTTTCGGCCTTGGTTTTGGTGACACCGGTCTTGGTGACGACTTCGTTGATCAGATCCAATTTGATCACAAGTGGCTCCGCTATCTCCGCTCGCAGGGACGGTACAGCCCAGACTGCGGCAACTCATGCGATTGTAAACGACTCGCACCGTTTCCGTAAGTCTTAGGATGGCTTCGAGTTACAAGCCGATGCGCGAATCCTAGTGAAGCCCGGCCCTATTGTCAACAGTGGTTAAGGGTTAGGCGATAGCGGATAGTAAACAGCGTGGTTCGTTCGCGCTGCCCCGACGAATCAGGCGTCATGCTCAACTGCCTCCGCAGCTTGCCGAATGACTGAATAAACCTTCTTTGCAATGGGTCCTTCCACTGAAGGCGATCCGACATGAAACTTCGTAAAGGCCTTATCTAGATCTTCTGACGAGCCTTTTAACGCGATGAGCACCTGAAACAAATGAAACAGGGAGACGCCTCTTATCGCGCTACCGGTATGGGCAGGGTCGTTTCGCAATTCCGCCTCTTTCACCAAAACCGGCTTGTATTCATTGAGTGCACCCCCAAGTTGCTCCACAGACTGGATACCCGCGTACTTCAGCATTTCAGCCAGCATCGCGACGATGTCGTCGTCAATTCCCTCATCAAGAGTAACTTGGAACGCAGCCGCCATCTGAGAATCCAATTCAGTATTTGCGGCATTTCCCTCGATAAATGCCCTAATCGACACTTGGTCAATTTCCACCGTTGATGGAGAATCGGCAATTCGTGCCGTTATTTCATTGGAATAGTCAGCGAGTATCTCGCGAATTTCTTTGAACTCTCGATCGGCGATTTCGAGTAAACCGGCTAGTTGCGAGAACCGTCTTCGAATTGGGGTAGGAATTCCAGCAGCCGCTTTATATCCCAAGTCATGTTCGATCTCAGCCCACGCGTGTTGGAGGATTGATCGAATCTGAATCTCACAGGGCAAACCCTGACAGCGTCGGTACTCAGCCAACTGGAGCCGTTCATCGCGAAGGTAACACACGTAGTGGAGAGACAAATATCCGAACCGGTCGACTTCCAAGGAACGCCGTTTGTCCACCGAGCGCTGATGGTCAACAGCGAATTCTCTCTCAATGAGGCCACCAATTCGGTCAACTTCGTCCTCGAAATGTGTGATGATCCGAATACCAACTACATCTGTAACATCCCTCAATCCTTTGTAATCTTTACCGAACATACCAACTTTCTTGGCTAGGGAATCCCTCCCTTTTACGCGTGATGTGACTGAATGCACTCGATATCCAGCATCGTCGAGAAGCTTGATTATTAGACCCTCACATACCCTTCGGAAATCGTCGTTTTGTCCAAAACGCGCGTCATATTCGGCTTGTATCGTGGCAGCGGAAGTAGCGTCCATAGTCGCTTAAACCCGTTTCTTAAACTTGCAGAGAGTGCTTAGATTGTACTTCTTCCGAGCCGGGTGCGCAGAGTGTAGAGTGCCCTCGGGCGCCACAAAAGAAGCTTGCAGGTCAGCCATCGTCCGCTGCAGCATCCCGAGGAGGCGCACGATGACAGTTTCGATCTAGTAATGACTGAGAGCTGAATGCTGGTGCTCAGCGCTAGCCTCTCGCTCCCGGGCCCCTGATCCCTGGCCCCTAGCCCCTGCCTTTAAGTCCTTCACCAGCCGGCTAATCCCGTTTCATGCCACATCTAAGCCATTTTTAATCAGCAAGTTGCCCAGATCACCCACAGATCACCGATAGATCACCCACAAATCACCGCTGGTGCATTGAACCCGCCCGCGCGCTGACCTATTGTGCGCTCATGAGGGCGGAAATGCAGAAGCTAGCTGCTCTCAAAGGGGAACGCTTCCGGAGGTGGGACAACCATCCCGCCTCCCGAAGCGAGGCAAGGTATCACGACAACAACCCGGCGCCGCTCGTCTTCGACCGTCGCCACAACCCATGACCACAAGGAGGTCACTATGAAACGCAACATGCTAGTATCTCTTGCTTTTGCAACCGTACTCTTCGCGCTTCCCGCACTGAGCCACGCCCAACTAAACGCCGTAGTCTGCAACCTGCGAACCGGTTCTTGCACCCCTAACATCACAGGGGTTACGGTGACCACCCTCGCGCAGCAGCATTTCCCCGCCGGCACCGCGTGCGCCACTGCGGGTACTTGGTATGGCCTCGTCATCACCGTCGACCTCAAACCGGCATTCGGAAAGCAGACCGCGTTCTTCACCGTTGAATACGAAGGCACGCCGTCTTTATGGACCGTGGATATCGGCGATGCAGCAACCGACGACGGTTACGGGGGGGCCGATGTGACAGATCCCTCCGCCGCCGCGGAAGTCCAGGTCGTAAATCAGTTGCTCTCCGTCTTCGACTTTAACAGAGGAATTGCGGTGGAAGACCTGCTGAGTCAACAGTTGGCGCTCACCAACGGTTCTCTGAAGTTCGGCGTCGCTGACCAGACCCTCGCGGTCGGGCAACCGCGAACAATCCTGGCAACCCCGGGCACGAAGGCGTTGTACCAGATCCCGGATCCCTTAGCCCAACCCCTTGGTACCGGATACCAGATCTACGGCGGGTTCAACCGCGTGGTGAACCTAAACAACCATCCTGAGCGAGTGGGATGCGGGGCCAAATATGTCACCATCTGGACCGGCACCAACCCGCCGGGCGTGTAAGGTTTCAGATAGGCGGGTCGTCCAGCCCGTCATCCTGAGGCAGCCCCACCCAAGTTTCCTGCTTGGGTGGGGTAGTTTTTTTTATCTTCACAACGGGGCGTGCCAACTCAAAACGAGTTCCCACCCACGGATTGTGTCGCAACTTCGTATTGGTTTGCGGCAGAGGACGGAATCACACAAGAACGAGCCCCGAATGGGGCGAAACAGCTTAGCCCAGCGCGTACCGGGGTCCCCAAGCCACGCCGCCTTTGCGTGGATTGGGGTGGTTGAGCGCTGGGTAAAGTGGGAAGTATAACCGAGTCCCGTAGGGACGGCATGGGTCGCGACACCAGTCTCTTCAGCCCCGAGGAATCTGCGGTATCACGAATTTGCAGCGCAGTTCGTCCGTTCATCCCCGGGCGCACAATGTGCAATAATGACGCGTCTATGAAGCTGAGAACTTTCTTCCTCTATTACTCCGTGGCGGCATTCCTGCTTTCGGGCGTCTTTCTCTGCGCACAACCTCAGGCGGCTCCGGCGAGCGCAAAAACCGACGACGCACTCGAGCTTGTCAAACAGGGTCAAAAGCTGAATAGCGAGGGCAAGCAGGATGAAGCCCTGGCGCTTTACGATCGTGCCCTGCAACTCTCTCCAAATCTGTTCCAGGCAGACTTGGCGGCTGGAATAGCTTTGGATTTGCAGGGCAGATACCAGCAAGCACGCCAGCATCTGGCCAAGGCGATTGAAGAGGCCCCGCCTGCTTCGAAAGTTCAGGCGCTGCGGACGATGGCCGTCTCTTATGCCTTCGAACACAACACAGATGAGGCGCGAAAGTACGAGCAGCAGGCGTTCGATGCCCAATACTCCGCCAAACAATTCGCGGATGCAGCGGGCACAGCCGATGAACTCGCGCGTATCTATCTCGAATCGGGTGACACCGACAATGCCTTTCAGTGGTACCAGAGCGGGCACCTTACCGCGCTGCACCAGCCCAACCTCAGCCTCGCCGAGAAGGACCTGTGGGAATTCCGCTGGGAGAGCGCTCTGGCGCGCATCCGTGTCCGGCAGACTGGCAGGGACGCAGAAGCGCCGAAGCACCTGGCCGCGGCCAAAGCCATATTGGACAAGGGTGACAATCCCGACCAGGTGCGCTTCTATCCCTATCTCAGCGGCTACGTCGCGTTCTACCTGCATGACTATAAGACCGCGATTGTGGAATTGCAGAAGGGCGACCAGCACGACCCGTTCGTTCTGAGTCTGCTGGCGCAAGCCTACGAAAAATCCGGAGATCGAACCCAAACGTTGGACTATTACCGCAAGGTCCTAACCATCAACACGCATAATCCGACCAACGCGTTTGCCCGGCCACTGGCAAAAGAAAAGATCGCAGCGCTTTCAAAATAGATCGGGACGGTCCGAATGAATTGGAGCGGGGTACGGGGATCGAACCCGTGACATCGAGCTTGGGAAGCTCGCGTTCTACCGCTGAACTAACCCCGCCCAGTCCGGTAGGTGTGCAAAGTGTACCATCTGCGCAAATTCTCAGGCAATCAGTTACGGCGCCCCGGGATACATAGTCAGCTCTTTGCTCTGCGGCGGCACGCTCGAAACTCGAAGCTCGAAACTCTCTAAAACTACTTCGTCGCAATCATCAGGTTGACAGGGCCTGGTATGCGAATCCTCTTGCTGCTGGCAAAGCCTGCGGCCTTCAACCACTCTTCGTATTCCGGTTCGCTATAACTTGCCCCCGCCCGAGTGCCCACCAGCATGTTCAGCGCGAACAATGTGGCGAAGCGAGGAGAGGTCTTATCGGCATCGAGGATAAAGTCGGAAATGACGAGCCGCCCTTGCGGCGCCAGCGCTGCGTAGGCACGGGCCAGTAACTGCTGATTTTCCTCTGGCGAGAACATGTGGCAGATGGCCGAAAGCAGAACCAGATCGTAACTTGCCGGTGCAAGTGCAACGGTCAACATGTCGCCGGCACGAGTGGTGATGCGGTCGCTCAGTCCGGCTTGGCGAATGTGCTCTTGCGTAATCGGCAACACTTCAGGCAGGTCGACGATCTCGGAATGCAGTGCTGGTACCGCTTTGACAAACGCAATGGAGTACGCACCCGAACCCCCGCCGAGATCGAGCATGCGCGTCTCGCCGTTCAATTCGACGGCTTGCGCCACCGCGCGTGCCCGGCCGCGAGCGGTGTGGTCCATGGCGGCGATGAACGAAGTGACCCATCCATTGTCGCGGGCCGATTCAACCGCAGTACCGGTGCGCACGGCTTCCGTGAGCTTGGACCAGCGCCGCCACATGTTTGCCATATGTAATTGCGCGGTGCGAGCGCTATCGGGAGAGCCTTCCACCAGGAAGCGCGCTGCGACCGCCGTATTCGTGTAAGTCCCATCATGCTTTTCCAGCAGCTTGAGACTCACCAGAACGTTCAGCAGCATCTCGGTGGCGCGAACGGCAGCCTGAATTTTGGCGGCGATCTGTTGCGCGGTGCCTCCCTTGCCGACGGCGGTGAATACGTCGAGTTCCAGGGCCGTCAGAACGGCGCGGCTGGGCATGAAGCTGCGGATCATGTCGTGGATGTCATCCGGCAGCACGCCGGCGGCATCCTTGCCCTTCAGCATGGCGAGATACTTGGTGCGATGGTCGAGGATCTCGCTCTTCATGCCGGCGTCGGGAATTCGCTCCAGACGCGTGACCTTTTGTCCCTCCTTCAGGTGCGACGATACGATCTCCGGCACGTCGTTCGGGACCAGCTTCGCGTACCAGGTACCTTCAGGATAAACGATCATCACGGGTCCGCTGTCACAAATTCCCAGACAGCCGCAACTCGAAACTTGGACATCGTCGCTCAGTCCTTGGCTGCCGAGTTCGCGATGCAAGGCGTCGAGAACGCGGAACGAGCTTGCCGCGGAGCAGCAGGGAACTCCTTCAGCTTTTTCCTGTGTGCAGACAAAGAGATGGTGACGAAACGGTTCCACGGAAACCTCCAATGTCAGTTGCCAGTAGTCAGTTGCCAGTTATTGGACTATTACAGTTTATCTTCAGGCCAGCGCAGCAGATGCGGAAAGGTCGGGGCTCACAGCCAGGAGTGACGAGGAGCGGGACGCAACCGAGGTCCGTTCGCCCAAGAATTGGGCAGAATCAACGCGAATGTTTACAGCCAGGCAAGTTCTTCCCGGGTTCATCTTCCAGTTACCGCCTTCGTCAACAATTCATCTTGACATGCTCCCAATGTGCACTATGATGTTTCAAACATTTCTTGCGGGATTTGTTTTGGGTGAATTGCGATGCAGCAGACCTTCACATCCAAAGAAGTGGTGGCCCTGACGGGCATCAGCCCGCGCCAGCTTCAGTGGTGGGATGAGCGTCGCATCGTGGTCCCGGCTCGCGAAGGGCACAAACGCGTCTATGGGATGGACGATCTGGCCGAGGTGGCCGTGATTTGCGATCTGCGCCAGCGCGGCTTCTCCCTGCAGAAGATTCGCCGGGTCGTCCGCTTCCTGCAGAAGGAGCTGGGCAAGCGCCTGGTGGAGACGGTTTCCGCCGCCTCCGAATACCACCTGCTGACCGATGGGCGGCATATTTACCTGGAAGATTCGGCCCGCGCGGTGGTTGACCTGCTGAAGAACGCCCGGCAGCCGATGTTATCGGTGTGCCTGAGCGACACCATTCAGCGGGTCCGCGCCGAGGTGCGCGGAGCGAGAAAGCGCAGCGGTTCCGTTCGTCATCCAACTGTAAGGCGGAGTAGGGCTTCTTGAACGGCCTGAAGGAGGGCACATGATCGGAGAACTGAGCGTCCTGAGCGAGTGGATCCCCGAACAGATGGAGCCTGGAACCATCTTTGTGCTGGAAAACGCCGGCGAGGTGGGCGAAAAAGAAGACCCTTATTGGGCGGTTCTGTCGTGCCCAAAATGTGGGCAGCTCGGGCTGGTCACCCGCAAACAGATCGCCGGCTTGATGACGGTCATTTGCGGTTCCGAGAAGTGCTCCGCCCAGTTCTTCATCCGGGATGAAGAGATCGTGCAGCGCAAGCCGAGTTAATGGGTGGCTATCGGTCATCAGTTCGCAGCTCTCAAGGCGAGACGCACTGCAATCGGCAACCGGCTACAGTAGAACCACTTCGTAGTCCATGGGAATCGCGATGTTCGTGGTGCCTGCGAAGCGTTGCGCGCGCTGCATTGCCAGGTCCCCTTGCCCGGCCAGCCTGGCGAGTAGCTCGGTGTAGTTCTGGAAGCGCTGTTCAGCGTGAAACGCCGCACGACTCCGAATGCCAAAGCGCTCCATGGCCGCGGCGCTGCGTCCGACTTTGTCCTCCTCGGCGCCATAGAAGATCCATTCGGAATCGGGCGAATGGTCATAGACCACAATATCGGGCGCCAGGGTGCGAGCATGGCTCAGTGACTTCTGGGGATCGTTCATCTCGTGCAGGCAAAATTCGAAGTAAACTACGTCTCCAGACAATCTGACGTCTTCGAAGTTGGAGGCCACAACCTCCAGGGAATTCTGCCAACCCTTTGCCACAATATTCGCCTTCAGTTCCTGGAGAGATTCGACATCCCGATCAATGGCGATCAGCTTCCTGGTTCCCGCGGATGGATCGAGAAGTTGCCTACCGCCCGCCCCGACAAAAAGCACGGTCTTGTCCTTGAAGTCATAAAATCGGACAAGGTTCGCCGTGAGTTCTTGTAGATCTACGGCCATGCAGAATCCTTTCTGGAGGGGACCTGCGGTTCTCGTC
>PLBW01000125.1:46603-61819 GCA_003135475.1 Acidobacteriaceae bacterium | reverse complement strand
TAGGAGATGCCGGGCAATTCGCCAGTGCCGCGCTGGATGGCACGCTTGATGTTGTCGGCTGGCATGTTCTCCGCCTTGGCCGCCGCCACTGCGCCGCGCAGCCGAGGATTCTTCTCCGGATCGCCACCGCTCTTGGCCGCGATGGTGATTTCCTTTATCAAGCGAGTGAAAATCTTGCCGCGCTTGGCATCCAGCGCGCCCTTCTTGTGTTTGATGGTTGCCCATTTGGAATGGCCGGACATGGAGAGACCTCAGATCTTGAATATCTTCGGATGAGTACCGATGGATGCCCCGCCCCTTCCGCAGACCAAGCGATGCTTCCGCTTCAAATCGAGCGGAGAAAGAGCAGGCAAACTGAGATTATATCACCGCCAACAATGCCGTTCTTAAGGAGATGCCGGTTCGGAAATGTCTCGGTTTGAGTCTGACCGGTGATCACGGTCACATCCTCCTTCTCGGGATTGTTGGTGTAATGGACTGTTCTCGACAGGAATTGATATTAGTCGGCTTTCTCTGCAAAACTGAAGCGGTTTTAACGCAGAACCGGCTAGAATTCACCCGAGGGTCTTCATCTCTAATGAAACTCATGCTTGGTGTCGCTATTGCAATTCTGACCTCTGCTCTTTCCGCTGCGCCACAGACCGATAAGGAGAACCAAGCTTCGAGGCCGATACCGAAATTGCCGTCCCTCACCGCACTCTCGGCACTCATCATGGACGCGGCAGCTCTGCAAGCTCCTGCGGACCGGAAGACGACTGCCGGGGGGATGATGATTTACCAGATCGTCGTTGACAAGAATGGCAACCTACTGCGGTCGGAGCCGATCACTCGGATCCAAGATCTGCAACCAAACGCGGACGAGGCCATCAAGACTTGGCGGTTCAAGCCGATTGAGAGCGGCGATTCACGTATGCCATGGTGGAGTTTCGTTGGAATCTGCTATTCGCCGGGCTGGGCGACGCTTTTGCCATGTGCCCCGCCCCCAAGCGAGCTGCAAGACTACACCCCTCAGACCATCCCCACTCGACTTTACACAGCCGGGACCGGATCGCTTGGGAAGTCAGGCCAGAACTTCGGTCTTGATCTGCATCCCGACAGGACACCAAATTCGCCCTACCCCTCGGCCGCACGTGACGCGCGAGTTCAAGGGATAGTTCAACTCGACGTAGTTATTGCGCCGGACGGGCATGTGTCCCAGGCCAAAATCATCTCAGGCCACCCGATGTTGACGGGCGCGGCAGTCAAGCTTGCTCAGGATACGCGTTGGACACCGCCGACTTTCCTAAATCACGCAGTCGAAGCTGAAATACACTTGAACGTCGGCTACAGCTTATCTGGGCCTCATTAACCGCCAGCTGGCCAAGCTAAAACCACGCGCGAAGCATGGGCACCCTGCTAAATGCTCCTCCTCACAACGTGTCATTCTGAACGGGGCGAGGTCGTCCGCCACGGCGGACGATCGAGGGCAGTCGAAGAACCCCTACTCTGCAGAGAATCCTCGCGCCCGTAGGGATCCTTAGACTCGTCGGTCGCCACGGCGGCCTCCTCGCTCAGGACGACAATGCATTATTGCTGAATCCTGAAAGCGTGACGCTCCCATCGTTTCGCAAATAACATGGGGGCACCTCCCGTGCGAAGATAGAGTCCGGGACGCCAGAGACACCCAGACCACATGCAGACGTCAACCTTCCACAGAATCTTCAAAGCATTTCACTATCGTGATTTCCGTTTGATGTGGTTCGGCGCCTGCACCTCCAGCATCGGCACCTGGATGCAGATTGTGGCGCAGGGCTGGCTCATCTATCGCCTGAGCCATTCCGCGTTCTTGCTGGCGCTCGACCAGTTTCTCGGCGGCATCCCCATTTTCCTGTTCTCGCTGATCGGCGGGGTGGTGGCCGACCGGATTGAGCGACGCAAGGTCCTGCTCGCCTCCCAGTACGTGCAGATGGCAAGCGCGGCGATCCTTACGGTTCTGGTCGCCAACGGGCTGACTCACGTCTGGCCCATCCTCTGTCTGTCGTTTATGTCTGGGTTCGCGCAAGCTTTTGGCGGGCCAGCCTACTCCGCGCTGATTCCAACACTGGTCGAGCGGGAGGACATGCCGAACGCCATTGCGCTCAATTCGATTCAGTTCAACCTGGCGGTAACCATTGGTCCCGCGCTGGCCGGCATCGCTCTGGCGAAGTTGGGCGAGACGTGGTGCTTTGGCTTGAACGCGCTTTCTTTCCTGGCGCCCATCGTTTCGCTCTTGCTGATCACAAGCCGCTTCTTGCCGGTAAGTACCACCGAGTCGATGTTCACCAGCTTGAAGGAGGGGATCAAGTTCGTTCGCAAGCAGGGCTCCATGGAGGCGCTTATCGTGCTGGCGTTCTGCATGACCGCTTTGAGCATGCCCATGCGCACCTATATTCCGGTGTTCGTCAAAGACATCTTCCATCGCGGCCCTGGCACTTACGGCAATATGTTCTCGCTTATGGGACTGGGTTCGATCTGCGGCTCGCTGGCGGTTGCAGCCATGGGTAACATCCGCCACAAAGGCCGCTTTGCCGTCACCATGCTCATTATCCTGGGCGCCGCAATCGCGGGGTTTTCTCTCTCGAAATCGTTGCCCCTGAGCTATGGCATGCTGGTGATCGTGGGGGCTTCCATGATGGCCGTGTTCGCCACGGTGAATTCGCTGGTGCAGTTGATTACCACCCACGAAATGCGCGGACGCGTGATGAGCGTGTACAACTGTGCGTTCCGTGGAGGCATGCCCATGGGNNTGGCTCGTCCCGGTATTTACGGCGCCCTTGGTGCTGAGCGTGAACGGATTGCTGCTGATCGTAATGGCGCTGTACTTTCTCCTGGTGCAACGGCGCGTGGCCGCGCTGTGATGGTCCAGTTCAACGTGCGCTCCCACCCTTTGCGCCAAGCGGGTGCCCCATCCTTTCGCCTCTTTTGCGAAAGGGTGGGCGCTGAACTACTTCGACTTGTCGGCTCCGGCCTGCTTCTTCGCCAGCTCGCTATAGCGGCGCTCGATCTCCTCCGACGAGACGTCTTCGACGTGCGTCCCAACCCACCACTGGTTGCCGAGAGAATCCTCGACGGCGCCGGTGCGGTCGCCGTAGGCCTGGTTCGTCGGCTCCTGAATGGGCTTTGCTCCAGCTTCAACCGCGCGCTTGTACGTCGCGTCCACATCTTCCACGTACAGATAGAACATGGCCGGCTTGGGTGTCCACTGGTCACGGGCCTGGCCAATCATGAGCATCGAGTTGCCCACGCGCACCTCGGCATGGCTGACTCTGCCCTTGTCGTCTTTGTGACGAAGGGTTTCCTCGCCGCCAAAGGCGTTCTTCAAGAAATCGATCTGCGCCTCCGCGTCCGCCACCGTCAAGTAGGGCGTGACTGTGTGGTAGCCGTCCGGAATTGGTTTGACCGCCATGATTTTTCTCCTCACCAAAATCAACGTTGCCGGTTTCGGGCATTTTACACAAGAATCGGACCGTTTTCCGCTTACGCCCACGAACCCTGCGTGCAACTACGCAGCCGATTCAATCGCGCTAACATACAGGCGTGGAGAAGACCGTCTATCTTTCGCTGGGCGCCAACGTGGGCGACCGCGAGGCCAACTTACGAACAGCGATTGAGAAGCTAGCCGAACTCGGCGAAGTGATTGCGGTGTCGTCGTTCTACGAGACGGAGCCGATGGAGTTCACGGCGCAACCGTGGTTCCTCAACTGCGCGGTGGCGCTACGCACCAAATTGATGCCGAAGCTGTTTCTGTCGAAGGCGCTGGCCATTGAGCAGCAGATGGGCCGCCGTCGCAGCCAGCCGAAGGGCCCTCGCGCTATCGATATCGACATTCTGCTCTTCGGAAATTCCGTGATCCACACGCCGCACCTGGATGTGCCCCACGTCGCCATGCACGAACGGCGGTTCGTCCTCGAACCGCTGGCCGAGATCGTCCCCGAGGTACGGCATCCCATCTTTAAGCGCACCGTCCGCGAGATGCTGCAGGCGCTCCCCCACAATGTGGGACAGGTTAGGAAGTGCAGCGACGGATAGGAGCAAAGTCTAGTGCCCGCCGATCTGGGGCGCCCATTTTTTCGTATGAAGACCCTTCTCGAATACGACAACGCTGTCGTCCGCATTCAACTCATCGAGCAGGTTCTTGCTTAGTTCGATGAACTTTGTCGGTTTCCGCAGACCGCCTTCATACTCCTCCCAGTACGCCGTATGAAGGTCCTCCACCAGGTAAACGCCGTTCTTGGCGACCCGCGGATAAAGGAATTGGAAGCTTGCAATGACGTGACTCATAACGTGGCTACCATCGTCCAGGACAATGTCTGGCGCTCCGAACTCAGCGATTACGTTCTCCAGGGATTGCAGATCCTGCTGTGCCCCAATGCGGATCTCGATCTGGTCTTCTTCGAATTCCTTGCACTCGGGAAGAATGTCAATCCCGACGATGCGCGCGTGAGGGCCAAAATATCTCTTCCACATTTGCAGGGAGCCGCCCCGGCCACAGCCAATTTCGATGAACGTTACCGGCTTGTAAACGAACTCCCGAAAGTGGCGTTCGTAAATGGGGAAATAATGCTTCCACTTGTGGATCAGCCTGCCATCGTTAGTTAAGAAAGACGACCAGAGATTCAACCCGTCCTCCATTAGATTCGTTGTAGCTGCCTCACTGTGCGCTCACTGTCTAGATTGCCGGTATTGAGCGTGGTCTTCGGCTCCAACAGCATGACATGGGTTTCCTCGTCGGCGGAAGGGAAATGCTCGACGCCACGCGGGATGATGATGAACTCACCGGGATGAATGATGATTTCGCGTTCGACTCCATTCTCGCGCATCTTCATGCACAGCGCGCCTTTCACCACGAAGAACAACTCGTCTTCGTGGTCGTGGTGATGCCACATGAACTCCCCTTGCAGCTTCACCAGCTTTACGTAGGCGTCATTCACCTCGCCCACAATCTTAGGGCTGTAGTGATCGGTAAACAGTGACAACTTCTGCGCCAGATTGACTTTGTCCATGCTAACCCCAAAAAGCCGCGTCTTGATCTATGTCAGATTCTACTCGCAAAGCCGGATTAGCCGCTGTGTGACAAAATTGGAGTATTATGTCATTTGAAAGGAAATGTGACATGCAAGAGGAAATCCGACAGCATGTAAACGAAAACGGCCGCGTGGTCATTCCTGCGGCATTTCGCAAGTCGCTAGGCATTGAGGTTGGGGATGAAGTGGTCCTGCGGATACAGGACGACGAGTTACGAATCACCACCCAGCAGCGGCGCATTCAGCGGGCCCGGCGCCGCGCCCGGCAATATGTAAAACCCGGCACATCGCTGGTCAATGAACTGCTCACCGAACGCCGCGAGGCAGCCAGGAATGAATAAGATCGTGCTCGATGCTTCCGCCATTCTCGCGCTCATCAACGGAGAGCCGGGACACGGGAAACTGACCCCTGAGCTGCTTGCCGGCGCTGTTTGCAGCACCGTCAATCTTGCCGAAGTACAAGCTAAGCTGGTGCATCGAGGCTGGTCCCCCGACGAAGCCTGGGAAGATACGACCAGTCCCGTTCGGGAAGCCGTGCCTTTCAGCGCGGAGCACGCCCGGATTGCCGGAAGCCTGACCGCCCTGACGCGGCCCCTGGGCCTTTCGCTGGGAGACTGCGCGTGCCTGGCGCTGGGAATAGCGCTGAAGGCACCCGTCTACACCGCCGACAAAACCTGGAAAGGGCTGAAATTGAACGTCCGCATCCACGTCATTCGATAAAAATCCCCACCCGAGCAAAGGAAGCTTGGGTGGGGACACTCAAGTTCTTTAACGGCTTCGGCTCTACTGCAGCAGCAATCCACTGTCGCCGTTGCCGTTCTCAGCGACTTCTTCCGGCGGAATGACCGAAGTGGCGGCCACCCTGTCGCCTTCCTCCAGATGCAGCAGCCGCACGCCCTGTGACGAGCGTCCGCATTCACGGATCGTCTTGGTGCCGATGCGGATGATCTTGCCGAACTGGCTGATGACCATCACTTCCGATTCCTCGTTCACCAGCATGATGGAAACCACCTTGCCATTGCGCGCGGTGGTCTTGATGTTGATGGTGCCCCCGCCGCCGCGTGATTGCAGGCGGTATTCATCGACATCCGTGCGCTTGCCGTAACCGTTCTCGGTGACGGAGAGGATGAGATTCGCCTCCTGCTCGTCGCTGTTCTTGGCCTTCGCGCGCACCTTGGGAGTGACCGCCATGCCCACAATGTAATCGCCTTTGCGCAGCCTCATGCCGCGGACGCCATGCGCCTGGCGACCCATGGGCCGCACGTCCTCTTCATCGAATCGAATCGCTTTGCCGTCATGGGTCGCCAGGAAAACGATCTGGCTGCCGTCGGTACAACTGGCGGCCACGAGTTCGTCCTGCTTCTCGATGGCAATGGCGTTGATGCCATTCGACCTCACGTTGCTGAAGTCCTTCAGCGGCGTTTTCTTCACGGTGCCACTGCGGGTGGCGAAGAAAACGTACTTGCCCTCTTCTTCCAGATCGCGCACGGCGAGTAGCGCGCGTACGCTCTCACCCGCTTGTAGGGAGACGAGACTTGCGATCGCTTTGCCCTTGCCGGCGGCGCTCAGCTCTGGGATTTCGTACACCTTGAGCCAGTACACCCGCCCGTTGTTGGTGAAGACCAGGATGTAGTCGTGGGTGGACGCCACGAAGAGATTTTCGACGAAATCCTCCTCGCGCGTGCTCATGCCTTTGCGGCCGGTGCCGCCGCGGCGCTGCTGCCGATAGGTCGAAATCGGAGTGCGCTTCATGTAGCCGGAGTGGCTGACCGTGACCGCGACNNGCGATCAGGTCTTCCAGGCTGATCTCGACCGTTTCGTCCTGGATGACCGTGCGGCGCGCGTCGCCGTATTTCTTTTTGACTTCCTCGAGCTCCTTGATGATGACGCCACGCAGCTTCTTCTCACTGGCGAGGATCGATTCGTACTCGGCGATGCGGCTGCGAACCTCCGCCAGTTCCTTAAGAATTTCGTCGATCGACAAGCGGGTCAAACGATGCAACTGCAATTCTAGAATTGCGTCGGCTTGCACGGTGTCGAACGGACGCGTGAGCTGCGACGGGACCAGGCCCTTCAGAGAAGCCGTCTTACCGGACTTGCCTTCCGACACACTTACTGTCTTCCCGGAAAAATACTCCACCAAGTTGGTTCGGGCTTCCGCGCGGTTCTCGCTGCCACGAATGATGCGGATCACGTCGTCCACCCGATCCAGCGCTACCTGATAGCCCTCGAGGATGTGCTCGCGCTCGCGCGCCTTCAGCAGCAGGTAGGCGGTGCGCCGCCGCACTACGTCGATGCGGTGATCGACGAAGTACTGGATGGCCTGCACCAGGCCCATTTCCTTTGGCTGGCCATTGATCACGGCCAGAAAGATCATGCTGAAGCTCTCCTGCATCGAGGTGTGCTTGAAGAGCTGGTTGAGCACGATCTGGGCTTCGGCACTGCGCTTCAGTTCGATTACGATGCGCATGCCGTCGCGGTCGCTCTCGTCGCGCACATCGCTGATATCGTCAATGACCTTGTTGTTCACCAGTTCGGCGATGCGTTCGACCAGCTTTGCCTTGTTGACCTGGTAGGGAATCTCGGTGACGATAATCGCGTCCTTGTCCTTCGTGAGGTGCTCGATGGCAGCCTTGGCGCGCATCATGAAGCGCCCGCGCCCGGTGCGATAGGCTTCGGTAATGCCACTGCGCCCGTAGATGAAACCGGCGGTCGGGAAATCCGGGCCTTGCACATGTTTCAACAAGTCGGCGAGGGTGGCGTGCGGGTTGTTCACCAGCGTGATGCACGCGTCCACGATCTCCGTCAGATTGTGCGGAGGAATGTTGGTCGCCATGCCGACGGCGATACCGTTCGATCCGTTCACCAGCAGGTTGGGAATTCTCGTCGGCAACACCGTCGGCTCGACTGTGGTGTCGTCGAAGTTGGCGACGAAATCGACGGTGTCTTTGTCGATGTCAGCCAACAGCTCTTCGGCGATCTCAGTGAGGCGCGACTCGGTATAGCGGTAGGCCGCCGGAGGATCGCCATCCACCGAACCGAAATTGCCTTGGCCGTCAATCAGCGGATAGCGCAGGCTCCAAGGCTGGGCCAGGCGAACCATGGCGTCGTATACGGCGCTATCGCCATGGGGGTGGTACTTCTTCAGACACTCGCCTACCACACCGGCGCACTTCATGTGCTTGCGGTTGTGCAGCACACCCATGTCGTGCATGGCGTACAGAATGCGGCGATGCACCGGCTTCAGCCCGTCGCGGATGTCCGGCAAGGCGCGCCCAATGATGACCGACATCGAATAGTCGAGATACGAGCGCCGCATCTCCTCTTCAATGTTGACCGGCTGGATGTTGCCCCCGCCGGGCTTCGTGGGGTCGAGCGGTAATTGCTGGTTTGGATCGTCTGCCATGTTTAACTTTCAGTTGGTGGCGAGCAGCCTTTAGCTTGTCGCCTCCCGAATCTTCGCGTCATCGCTGCGGCATGAGGGCCGCGATTTGCTCTGCTGGCGAACACAGAGGCGGTGCTGCTGTTCCCTGAGTTTGCCGTGCGGATTGCTCGTAAATCGCTGCGATTTCAGGAGATTGTTGGTTCGATAAGCACTTCAAATTATAACACTGCCGACATGCTTTTGGATATCGTTAAGCCATTTATTTTCAGCCAATTACGCGAGGTTAGTAGCGGGACTCGAGGGCACACGATCGAGCGCCGGGTCTGTCGCCCACGCGAGGTAGCGCTGGGTGCCTTGCGACGATGGAAATCGAGGATGGGAAATCCCTTACGGCAGTACCGAAGCCACGTTGGCGGCTGGGGGCGGCTTTTGTTCGGGTGCGCCGTTCGGCTGCAAGTCAGAATTTTTTTTCTGCGCGGGATGCTGAATCGCGGGAACCTTGAATTCCATACCACGATCGTCATTGGCCTTGACGGTGGCGGGGACGTCGAGGTTGGCGAGCGGGATTTTTTGGGTGCGGTCATCCAGGACGTAAACCGTTTGACCCATGATGGCGTAATTGCCGACTTCTTGCTGATGCCCATCGCGAAAAACCAGGACGGTTGGCTCGCGTGGTTTCACATCCCGCGCCGCGGAGGATTGCTCTTGTATCTTCGGCGGAGGTGATGCTACTTCCGCCCGCGTGTCATCGGCTGGCGGACGGTATGACTGCGCTGGCGGCTGCTCCACAATGATGTGCAGTGTCGGGTCGTTGGGGCCAATTGCTGGTCCAGAGTACATATCGGGCGGACCAGAATACATATCGGGCCCGCCTACGTAATCATAGCCGTAGCCGTAATCGCCAAACGGAATGTAGTAGTAGGGGAGCGCGTAGCCCCAGCCTCCGCGGGAGTATCTGTCGCCGCGATAGGATCCATTGGAATACGGCTGATGATGGGACCCATACCCATATCTATAAGGTCCCATCGACGAAACGCTAGGACGTGGGAACGGGAGATAATGCGCGCCCATCGAGCTCACCGAGGGCAGTGGGTAACCACGAGCCTGTCCCAACGAGGGCGCGGCAAGCAACAGGCACGACCCCAATATGAGCGCCAGATGCTCGAAGGACTTGCAGCCCTTCGGATACCCGACTTGGCTTGCGCCCCTCATTGCCCCTCAGTCTAACCCAACCCATTAGATGCCGGGAAGTTTCTATCGGCTTCGGGATGTTAAATATGCAGCAGGCTGTAAACGTCGATCATCGCATTGGCGATCAGCACGCCAACGATTACGGCATTGGCCAGCAGTGCGTAGCGGCTTTGCAGCAGGTCGGCCGACACTCCGGCCATAAACAAAATCAGGAACGGGAGGGCGACGAACAGGAAGGTGAAGCCCGCAAAGTGCAGTCGCAAGGCCAGAGCTACCAGCAGGGCACCTGTAAGCAACGGCGCTGCCGTGCCAAAGAACCGCGACCGCTTCCATACGACGAAGGTGACCAGCGTGACCAGCAGCAACAGAACGAGGCCGACCCCATTTTGCAGGAAAACAGTCGCCAGCAGCGGAGCGATCGCGTTCCACGAGAAGGTCCGCGAGGAAATTTCCAGCCAGTCTGCGTTGACCAGGGCCTGGCCGAAAACCACGGGGCGGAAGCTGTAGAGGGCCCACAACAGGACCAGCCCAATCACACATGCGGCGGCAAAGATGGCCAGGGCCGCGCTGCGCCGCACGTGGCCGACCCAGAGCATGAAGCCGAGCGCGGGGACCAGCAAAATCCAAAGCGAGAACTGAGCGCCGACGCAGATGGCCATGGACAGCCCCATCAGAAGAATCCGCCGCCAGTTCCATAGCACGACTTCACGCGGAGCATACAGCGTGTGGGCCACCGCGATGGATGTGAAAATAAGACCGAAGGCCCCCCACGCGCCGACGATCACGGCCCCCGCCTGGCTTGCCCATCCCACCATCAGCGGCGAAAAGCAGTAGAGCCCGAGCGCTACGTATCCGCCAATATTCCCGTAGAGACGGCGCGCAACATACCACAGCGAAGCGCCCAGCATTAGCCCGGCAAATAAGAAGGGCAGGCGTATCCAGAAGCGGTAGTTGCTGAGCCGCGCGTAATGGCTTTCTGCGCCACTAATCCGCGCCGCAACTCCGGCCAGCAGCGGCGCCAACGGGGAGCGCTCGCTCGTGCCGGCATTGGATCGGCGTTCGAGATGAAGCAACCCGGCCTCGACGTAGTTGCCTTCCATGGCCGATAAGCGCACATGCGCGGAGAACCAAAGACACTGCACCAGATACACAAGCAGCAGCAGCAGCGCCGCGATCTGCGGCCTACCAACTCGCTGGCGTATACCCGAAATGGACATGAGCTTTTGTTGTAACACGCCGGTGCTGCTGGTGGCGAAGAGTGGTTGGCGACGGGAAGAACGGCGGCCAATCGCGCTGAGGTTGACGAGCTAAACAATAAGAGCTTGGTGTACGATCCGCCCCGCGCAGCGGACAGCGGCGCGTGCGTTGCAGACGGTGTGACGACACTGCGCCGCCCCCACCATGCAACGCGACTGACGACTGCGCGCTTATCGCGGCAGTATGTCGGTCAGCGCCCCTTCAATGCGATCCACCTCTTCGCGAATCACTCGGATCGCCTGGTGATTGGCGGGATGCGGCACGGGCGTGATGGCTTCGACCGCGTGACGAATCTTGTGGTTACGGTCCCAGATCAAATTGATCCTCGCGGAGGTCTCCATTCGGTGCTGATAGATCTTTCTGACCAGCTTGGTGATCATCCAGGCGAAGGTTAGCCCAAACAACATTTCGATGGGGAGGCGGTCAGTTGCTCCATCGAAATCGAAGAAAGCAAGCCGATAGACGGCTTCGCCGGCGCCGAGAGAAGCGAATATCACTCCCATCCCAATCAAGCCCAGCGTCAGGCGGTCAAGGGGTCGAAGCTCTAAAGAAGGTTGATTACTGCCGTGGTTTTGTGCGAATGCCATGGTGCCCCCAAAGAACAACTGCGGTGCGAAGCTCTATTGTGCTACAAACGCCGGGGTTTGTGGACTATGTATTTGGGGCAAATTATAAATTAGGACGAAATGGTCGGGGTGGACCGGCCTTTCGCGGAAAGGAACGCAACAGGTTTTGCGCCCCGGAAGGAGATGGCGTACTAAGGCTGGAACTCAACTGGAAATTGCGGCCTCCGGCTTGGGAGCAAGCGGCCGCAGGCTGGCGATGTCGCGTTCATGCACCTGTTCCTTCGCCTTGAGGTCTTTGAAGATTTCGGCCAAGTCAAAGTTAAACCGCGCGGCATAGGCCTCACGCGTTGCCCAAACCTCATCCACGATTACGTCCTGCGAGTTCATTGCTAGTTCCCCATGAGCTCTTCGGGAGTACAGACAATAGGCACTTCCGATCCGCCTAACCTCACCTAGCCCGCTCGATTAGATGTCCAGGTTCTTCACTTCCAGCGCATTGTCTTCGATGAACTTGCGGCGGGCCTCGACGTTTTCGCCCATCAGGGTGGTGAAGATGGTTTCGGTCTCGGTCAGGTCCTCGAGCTTCACCGAGAGCAGGGTACGACGCTCGGGGTCCATGGTGGTCTCCCAAAGCTGCTGCGAACTCATCTCTCCCAGGCCCTTATATCGCTGGACGGTGTAGTCTTTGCGGCCCTCGTTGAGGACGTAGTCGAAGAGTTCGCGCGCCGAGGCCTTCTCCACGGTTTCCGCCTCGGTCTTGCGCTTGGAGGTCTTGGGGCTCTTCTGCTCCGCCTTCTCCTGGTCGGCCCGCTCCGCGTCGCTGAGTTCTTCCTTGCCATTCGAGCCAGAGCCGGCGTCCTTCTTCACACTCTCGATGTAGTACGGCGGCAGCATGTACAGCTCGATCTGCTTGTACTTCGACATCATCTGGCGATACTCAGGCGCGGAAGCCAGTTCCCAATTGATGACGTGCTCGGCGCCCTGCGAGTTGACGAAGGCGCACTCCCACAGGCTGTGCTCTTCTTCGAACCTCAGCGTAACCGACTTGATACCGCGGTCCTTGGCAATCGCCTTTAGCGCCTTCTCCAACGCGACAATCTTCTTGGGAGGATTCTTGCTGTCACCCTCGAAGTCAACCCGCTTCAACAGGTCAGCCTTCGGCAACAGCTCGGTAATCTTCTCATCGCGAATGCGCTTGTCCACCTTGTCGAAGAAACCAAGGAAGTCGTTCAGCGTGGTCATGAACTTAGTCAGCGGCGCTCCCTCCAGCGCGGCGGCGCCTTCTCCGTAGCGCACAACGATGCCATCGGCGGCACGCTTCACCATGACCCTCACGAACTCCGCGTCATTCTTGATGTACTGCTCGAACTTGCCCTTCTTGATGCGATACAGCGGCGGCTGCGCGATGTAGATGTTGCCCCGCTTGATGAGCTCCTGCATGTGGCGGAAGAAGAACGTGAGCAGCAGGGTGCGGATGTGCGAGCCGTCCACGTCGGCGTCGGTCATCAGGATGATCTTGCTGTAGCGCAACTTCGAAACATCGAAATCTTCTTTGCCAATGCCCGTGCCCAGCGCGGTAATCATGGCGCGAATTTCTTCGTGGCCCAGCATCTTGTCGTAGCGCGCCTTTTCGACATTCAGGATCTTGCCCTTGAGCGGAAGAATCGCCTGGAAGCGGCGGTCACGTCCCTGCTTGGCGGTGCCCCCGGCGCTTTCACCCTCGACCAGATAGACCTCGCAGCGATCAGGGTTGCGCTCGGAACAGTCGGCCAGCTTGCCCGGCAGGCCTCCGCCGTCAAGAGCTCCTTTGCGGCGGGTGAGATCGCGGGCCTTGCGTGCGGCCTCGCGAGCACGCGCGGCCTCGACGGCCTTGTTGATGATCTTCTTGGCGACCGCAGGGTTCTGCTCGAAGAAAGCGCCCAGGCGCTCGTTCACGAATGCCTGCACCGTACCCGCGATATCGGAATTGAGCTTTCCCTTGGTCTGTCCTTCGAATTGTGGTTGCGACAGTTTCACGCTCACCACGGCCACCAAACCTTCGCGAACGTCGTCGCCAGTAAGGTTCTCTTTCACATCTTTGAACAAACCGAGTTGCTGGCCCGCATAGTTAACGGTGCGTGTCAGCGAGGTACGAAAACCCGAAAGGTGAGAACCGCCGTCGACGGTATTGATGTTGTTGGCGAAGCTGAACACCGTCTCGGAATAGCCGTCGTTATACTGCAGCGCGATCTCCATGGCGACTTCGTCACGCTCGGCTTCCATGTAGATTGGCTTATCGTGCAGCACGCTCTTACCACGATTCAAGTGCTTGATGAATTCGGCGATCCCGCCGTTGTACTTGAACTCGGCCCGCTTGGGCTCTCCGGTCTTCTGGTCGGTGGTGCGCTCGTCGGTGAGAGTGATGAGCAGCCCCTTGTTCAGAAACGCCATCTCGCGCAAGCGCTGGGCCAGCGTGTCGTAGTTGTATTCCGTGGTAGTGAAGATCTCCTTGTCGGGCAAGAAGTGGACCTTGGTTCCACGCTTTTTGGTGGTGCCGGTCTTCTTCAGCTTCGAAGTTGGCTCGCCCTTGGAGTAGGTCTGCTCCCACACCGAGCCTTCGCGCCAGATCTCAAGTTCCAGCAGATGACTGAGCGCGTTGACGACGGAGACACCGACCCCGTGCAGGCCGCCAGAAACCTTATAGGTCGAGGTGTCAAACTTTCCGCCGGCGTGCAGCACCGTCATCACCACCTGAGCTGCGGGCAGGCGTTCGCCGTCCACGTCCATCTCCTCCGTCGGAATGCCGCGGCCGTTGTCTACAACCGTGATGGAATCGTCGATATGAATGGTGACATCGATGTGGTCGGCAAATCCTGCGAGAGCTTCGTCCACGGAGTTGTCCACCACTTCGTAAACCAGGTGGTGCAGTCCCAACTCACCCGTCGAACCGATGTACATGGCGGGGCGCTTGCGTACTGCCTCCATGCCGCCAAGCACCTTGATCGAATCGGCGGTGTACTCTCCATCCGATCTACCATTGCCATTCTTCGCGTTTTTCTGGGCGACTTTTTCGTTCGGAACTTCAATAGGTTTGTTGTTCGCGGGCGCCGCAACTGCGGCGGACTCGGAATCTTTCGGGGACATCCTGCTCCATTCCAACGGCGACACATCAAGGTGCGTTTCCGTTGCTCACACCGGACTCCGCAAAGGGTCCATTCACCTTCTCTGGCAACCCTTATCTACTATAAAAGTCAACAACTTAAGGGTTCGACAGCAAGCATTGATTATAGCACAGAATGCCTCCGTTCACGATCACTTTAATTGGCCGTAACTTGCGGGTTTTCAATAGCTTGCAAAGGTGCGAAAAGAGACTTTGGGGCGATGCGCGCAACCCACATTTGCAGGATTGGATTACCCGGTATTCGGCACGGACCGGATTCAGTTGGGCGTCTTCCGAGAGTTGGAATCAATGAGAGCAGCGCGATAGTTTTCCGCTGGCCAAAAAAATTTGGGGCGGATCGCTCCGCCCCAGTTCTTGCAAATCTACATCTCCAACGATTAGCTAGCCCACTTTCACGGCTACCTTCTCGTCCTGCGTGGTCTGCAGTTTGCGATGCATCACTCCGGTGTAGAGCTGCCGCGGACGCGAGATCTTCTGCTCCGGGTCCTGGATCATTTCGTTCCACTGCGCCAGCCAGCCAGCGGCCCGCGGAATGGCGAACAGCACGGTAAACATCTCCGGCTGGAAGCCCATAGCCTGGTAAATGATCCCCGAGTAGAAGTCGACGTTGGGATA
>PLBW01000125.1:0-46597 GCA_003135475.1 Acidobacteriaceae bacterium | reverse complement strand
ATGATGCGCGCGCGAGGATCGTAGTTCTTGTAAACCCGATGCCCGAAGCCCATCAGCTTAAGTTCGCCCGCTTTCACGCGCTTGATGTAAGCCGGAATGTTTTTCACCGAGCCGATCTCGTCCAGCATGGTCAGCACCGCTTCGTTGGCGCCGCCGTGCAGAGGGCCGGAAAGCGCGGATGCGGCCCCTGCCATCGACAGATAGGGGTCGGCCTGCGAGCTGCCCACCACCCGCATGGTAGCCGTGCTGCAGTTCTGCTCATGGTCGGCGTGCAGGATGAACAGCACATCCAGCGCGCGCGCGATCACCGGGCTGGCCACATACTTCGGCTCGGTCATCTTCCACAGCATGTTCATGAAGTTCTCGGGGTAGCTGAGATCGTTGTCGGGATAGACGTACGGTTGGCCCCGCCGATGCCGATAGGAATACGCCGCCAGGGTCGCCATCTTGGCGATCAGCCGCACAATCTGTTTCTGCCGGTTCTCCGGATCGTGGACGTTCTTGGCCTCCGGATACACGGTCGATAAGGCCGCCAGGGTGCTCACCAGGATCCCCATCGGATGGGCATCATAGCGGAAGCCATCGATGAAATGCTTGGTGGTCTCGTGCAGCATGGTGTGATGGGTGATTTCCCAGGTCCAGTCCTTGTCCTGCTGGGGCGTCGGCAACTCGCCGTTCAGCAGCAAGTACGCCACTTGCAGATAGGTGCAATGCTCGGCGAGGGTCTCGATATCGTACCCGCGGTAGCGCAGGATACCTTTGTCGCCGTCAATGAAAGTGATACTGCTCTTGCATGAAGCGGTGTTCATGAATGCGGGATCATAGGTCATGAGACCGAATTCTTCGGGACTGGTCTTGATCTTCCGCAGGTCCATGGCGCGGATGGTGCTGTACTCGTCGATCGGTGCTTCATAAGTTTTATCGGTGCGTTGGTCCGTCAGGGTCAATACGTTCTTCGGCATGACCGGTTACCTCCTGTTAATAAGCGGATGAGATTTATCGAGCGGTACTGCGAACGAGTGTTCGTCCGCTGCCATTTTAACGCGGGGCTGCCTGCGAAACTACGATAAACACGCGCAATTGAGACGGAAATCACATAGGTCTGTGATTTCCGACGGGCCGGCAAGACGCAGAACCGAAGACTATTTCTTGTCGGCGGTCTTGTCTCTCCCCGAGCCGGACGTGTCCTTGCGGGAACTGGACGTATCTTTGCCGGAGGCCGTCTCGCTGTGGGGAGTCTCCGCCTTGCTTTCCGAGGTAGAGGACGAGGCGGAACCGTTGCGCTTCGAAGAGCCGGCGCTGGGCGACTTCTTGGCGTAGTCGTTCACATACCACCCGGAACCCTTGAACTGTATGGCCGACGCCGAAAGCAGTTGCTCCAGTTCGCCTCCGCAATGCGGGCACAGGGTCAAGGGCGAATCGGAAAACTTCTGGATCCGCTCCATCAGGCTATGGCACTTTTTGCACTGGTATTCGTAGAGAGGCAATGCGAGGTCCCCAACGATCTCTGTCTCAGCTATTGATTCTATTTTTCGCTAAAGGGTGCGGTCAATTTCACCGTTTTGCAGCTTGCGCTTGCATCCTGCGTCCCTTCCATCGAAACTAGCTGAGTGAAAGCAATCGCCATCATCCCCGCCCGGCTGGCGTCCACTCGATTGCCGCGGAAGGTTCTCCGCGAGATCGGTGGCCGCCCGATGCTCAGCTATGTCTATGAAGCGGTCCGTAGCTGTCCCTACTTGCAAGATGTCATCGTGGCCACGGATTCGGAAGAAATCGCCACCGTGTGCCGGCAAAATGGCTGGACGTGTCGCCTGACTTCGTCACAGCATCGCAGCGGCACCGACCGCGTCCACGAAGTCGCGCAGGCCATTGAGGCTGATGTTTACGTGAACGTGCAAGGCGATGAGCCGCTGGCCCGCCGCGAGCATCTCGACGTCCTGCTCGGGCTGATGGAGCAGAAAAGCGTCGAGGTAGGCACGCTCAAAACTCCGTGCTCACCTGAGGATGTAAACAATCCCAATGCCGTGAAGGTGGTCACTGCGTTGGATGGCAGAGCGCTTTACTTTTCGCGAGCAGCGATTCCTTTCGATCGCGACGGCAGCGGACAGGTGCGGTACTACAAGCACCTTGGCTTCTACGCTTATCGCAAGCCAGCCCTCGACGCGTTCTGCGCGTGGCCTGAGTCGGAACTGGAACACAGCGAGCGCCTGGAACAGCTACGCTTCCTCGATCATGGCATCGCAATCCATGTGGCGGAAACCCCGTTCGACACGGTAGGCGTAGACACGGAAGAAGATTTGCGGCGGGTGGAACGGATTCTGCGCGAAAGGAAGCTTAGCTAAGCGGTTGGGCTTCAGTTTGCGGTTGCTTATTGGCCCACGACTCGGCTGCGGCGATGCGCTTGCCAATCGACGGATGCGAGTGAAAAATGCATTCGATGAACTTCGAGGGCTCGCGCTCCGCCAGGTTCTGATCGGCCAACTTCTGCATCGAGCTGATGAAGGGTGCGATGGCGGGAATACTCTCCCACGCGTAACGGTCCGCTTCCCGTTCATGGCGGCGTGAGATCGCATTCAAGGCCGGCATCAGCAGAAATCCCAGGATGGTCGCGACCAGTACGATGAGCGGCAAGTTGGCAAAATCGTACAGCCGGGCACCGAGCACCGGGAACCAATCCTTCGCGATAACGAAGCGAAGCACCTGGTTGATGAGCCAGAATCCGAAAAACGTGATCCCCACCTGCACTAAAATGCCCTTCAAGATGTGACGGCGCACATGGTGCCCGAGTTCGTGAGCGAGGACCGCCTCGATCTCGTCGTCGCTGTAATGCTGAAGCAGCGTGTCGGACAGAATGATGCGCCGCGTCGAGCCAAGTCCAGTGAGCGCAGCATTCGCTTTCTTCGACTTCTCCGACAGCTTCCATTCATACACGCCACGCACGCGGGTGCCGGCGCGCTCGCCGAGTTTGGTCAGCCGCTCGCGCAGCGTGTCGTTCTCCAGCGGCTGGAACTTATAGAAAATGGGCATCAGCACCACCGGCGCAAGCTGCGCCACCAGCAGGAACAGGCCGACAAAGACGGCCCAGGCTATGATCCACCAGCGCTGCGGCGCAATCCTGATGATCGCGTAAACGATTTCCACCATGATGGCGCCCAGCACCAGTCCGACCAGCCATCCCTTGCATTCGTCCCAAAGCCAGCCCCGCAGCTTTTGGTTGGAAAGATGGTATTGGTGCTCAAGGCGGAAGCCGATGAAGTCGAAGGGCGCACTGAGAATTTTGGCGATGACCGAGAACATCAGCACATACAGGAAGACCGCAAGAAAGTAATACTGGTGCGCCCCGAGGTAAGACCAGTCGCGGAGTTTGCCGGTCCATCCCGTGACCAGCAGTACCCCCAGCAGGGCGAAACCGATGACCGCGTCAGTCAGGCTCAGCCAGCGCTGAATGCGGTTATAGCGGCGTACTTCCGGCGAGTCGGCCGGTCGCGGAATTGAAGTGGCTGCCATCCCAAACTAATGTCGTTTCAGTATGCCATGACCGTAGTGCTTTCCGTACTGCCTTCGGTAAGTCCGACACAACCAAATCGTCACCCCAACCCCGGTGGCGGAACAGATGAACCACACATGTACTAGATGACTGAGTTCTCGATATTCGCGGCGGTTTAGGACCTGCATGAATGGGCCGCCTATGAAATATCCCGGCAATAGGTACAGAAATCCGGGTAGGGCAGCCGCTGAGACGAGTCCCGACAAGAGTATCGAGAGCTTGAGCATCAGTTTCATGAGTGACTATTTCGCTTCCGCTTTTGACAGCACGCGAGCGCCGGGTCCGTTCTCTGCCTCGACGAAGCTTTCGGTTTCCTTCAGAATCTGCGAGACCAACTCCGGCGAAGCAGCTTCACAATAGATGCGCAGCAGCGGCTCGGTTCCTGACGCGCGCACCAGCACCCAGGCTTGGGCGCCGTTGCCGTAGGTCGGAGCGTCGAGGAAAAATTTCACCCCGTCGAGTGTTTCCACTTTCTGCACATTGAAACTTCCCATCGTCGCGGGCTTCGCACTGGCACGGCGCATCGCCTCATCTTTCACCTCGGTGCTGAGGTGCAGGTCGAGGCGCCCATAGTGATGCTCTCCGTAATCCTTTTGCAGGTCGCGCACCAGTTGGCCAAGCGCCTTGCCCTCTTCCGCCATGATGTTGGCCAGCAGCAGGGAATTCAGAATGCCATCACGCTCCGGCAGGTGCCGGGTTATGCCGATTCCGCCTGATTCTTCCCCGCCGATCAGGATGTCGCGCTCCAGCATGAGATCGCAAATGTACTTGAAGCCAATACCGCACTCGTTCACCTTGCGGCCATACTTCGCGGCGATGCGGTCGATCATGCGCGTGGTGTTGAATGCCCGAACGATCTCGCCGGGCCACTGCTTGCGTTTCAGCAGCCATTCCAGAATCAGACAGAAATACTTGTGCGCATCCACGAAGCTGCCATCTTCCGCGACCGCACCCAGCCTATCGGCATCGCCGTCGGTCGCCAGGCCCGCTTGGCAGCGTTCGCGCACAACCGTTTCTTGCAGCATGGCAATGTGCGGCGGTATGGGCTCGGGATTGATTCCCGGGAACAACGGATTGAGCTCCCCGCGAATCTCCAGGTGATCGGTCCCGCTCTCGGCAAAGATTCCCTTCAAAATCCCGCGCCCCGCACCGTACATCACGTCAATCGCAAACTTAAAACCGGCCTTGTGGATCAACTTCAAATCGACAAAGTTCTTGATGGCGGAAATGTAGGAGGTCTTGAAGTCGGCAAGAGTCACGCTGCCGCCACTGCGCTCCAAGCGGGGCGCATCCAGTTCACCTTCGATCGACTTCATGATGGCGGGCGTCCCCGATCCGCCATAGCCCGCCTTGTACTTCACGCCATTCCAGTTAAACGGATTGTGGCTGGAGGTGATCATCACGCCGCCGGTCGCGCCCAGGTTCTTGACCGCGTACGACAGCGCTGGAGTGGGCGTGTAATCGTCTGAGAGACGCACCGCGATGCCGGAGCCGGCCAGGACTTCCGCAACGATCTCGGCCGCGCGTTGAGATGCAAAGCGCGTGTCATAACCGACGACCAGCCCCTTGCTGACGTCCTCGTTCTTGTGGGCGTACGTCGCGATGGCGTTGCCGACCCGGCGAACGTTGTCGAAAGTAAAGTCATCGGCAATGATGCCGCGCCATCCATCGGTCCCGAACTTAATCTGTGCCGCCATCAGTATTTGCCTTTAATTGGGAGGAGTCCCTAGCGATATATCTCCAGCGATGAGTTCCTACAGGAATTTCCAGATGCGCCGCTTGACGTTCTTGTCCAGCTTCTCAAGCTGCTGAAGGGCAGTATCGGTCAGCTCAATCGTCCAAGCCAAGGCGTTTTGCTACCTCCTCCAGCGTGTGGGTTTTCTCTTTGCCGCCCCGGACGCGCGCCAAAACACGCTCGGCCGCGTACGTGTCTTCCAGGTCTTCAATGTGCTTCAAGATCGCCTCGCGGGCGTAGTAGGTTTTCGTGCGGCCAGTGCGCTGAGCCAGCCTTTCAAGGCGCTTTTCGATCGATTGTGGGAGCCGGATCGCGAGCATAACCCCTCACTCTACGAGTATAGCAATCCCCACTGCGGCTCTAAACCAGCCGCCTTAGTTTTTGTTCATCGAGATGCTTCACCACTTTGCCCACGTCCTGCGCATGCTCATGCGTGGTGATTAGCAGCGCATCATCGGTTTCGACGACGATCAGGTTCTTCACCCCTACAACTGCGACGAACTTCCGCTTGGAGTGAATGAAGTTCCCCTCCGCATTCAGGGTAAAGCTCCGCTCAGAGACGATGACATTATCAGCGTCGCTCTTGCCCAGGTTGCGATGCTCGTAGAGCGCCGTCCAGGAGCCCAGGTCGTTCCATCCAAAGTTTGCCGGAATGCAATAGATGTGCGACTTGCCTTCGCCCTTGGCGGAGCGGGGCTCGAGTACGGCATAATCCACGCTGATGTTTTCGCACTTGGGATAAAGTTTGGCGAAGGTCTTCTCGAAGCTGCGACTTCCGTAACTGGCCGCAATTTTTTCCAGCAGCGGTGCCGTGTTCGGCAGATGTTCGCGCAGCGCGTTAGCGAGGGTGCGCGCGCTCCAAATGAACATTCCGCTGTTCCAGAAGAAATTTCCTGCCTTGACGAATTGCTCGGCGACCTCCGGCAACGGCTTCTCGGTGAAGCGGCGTACCTGGAGCACGCCCTTCTGCGACAGCTCACCAACTTCGATGTAGCCATAACCGGTTTCCGCGCGCGTGGGAGTAATACCTATCACGACAATGTTTTCGCCGGCAGCAGCGATCCGGGCGGCCCGACTAATGTCGTCGCGAAAGTGCTTCTCGTCCACGATCACGTGATCGGAGGGAAACATTCCGATGACTGCGGTGGGGTCGCTTCTCTCCAACAGGAATGCGGCCAAGCCAATTGCCGGAGCCGTATTCCGTCCAACGGGCTCGGCAATGATGTGCTTCTTGGGAAGACCCTTGAGCTGGCGTGCTATGGCGAGGCGCAAGTCCTGGTTGGTGATGATCCAGAATTGTTTTGCCTTCGCCAGCGGCGACAGCCGCTCCACGGTTTCCTGGATCATGCTTTTCTTGCTGTTCAGTGGCAGCAGTTGCTTGGCCATCCGCTTGCGGCTCAACGGCCAGAAGCGAGTGCCGCGTCCACCGGCGAGAATGACGGGATAAAACGAAAACTTGCCTGAAGTGGCCACCGGGTTCGATTCCTCGCGCCCATCGGCGAGCGCCCTTTAAGTGTATTATGGCGCGCTGATGGATTGCCCGAGCACGGTCTCCGGCTCTGCGACCGCGTCCGTGGGTAGAGACATACGTATGAGTTCAAGCTCCCACTGCGGGCGGAGTGTGTACTCCCGCACGCTGGCGGGAACGACCACCGCTTCTCCCGTAGCGAAACTGATGGGCTCCATCCCCTGCGATTCTACGATTCCAGCCCCGTCCACCGCGACCAGGATGTGAGGGGACGCCAGTGTGGTCTCCGCGTGCATCGCTTCGTGTAGCTTGATCTTCTCGACTACAAAGAATGGCGAGCGCACCAGAACATCAGGGCCATCACTTGTGCGAGGAACCACTTTGCCAGCCGTCGTCCGCAGTTTTGTCGCCGCCAATCCTTCCGCGATGTGAAGTTCACGGCCACGCCCGTAATCATAGAGCCGATAGGTGGTATCGGATGTTTGCTGCGTCTCTACCAAAATCATTCCGGCGCCGATGGTATGAACGGTCCCCGCAGCAACGTAAAGCATGTCCCCCTGATGAACCTCCACCCAGTTCAGCAACTCCTCCGCCCGCGTACCTTGAATTGCCTGTCTGAATTGCTCCAGCGTGACACCGCGCTTCAATCCCAGTGCGACTTGAGCGCCGGGCTGCGCGCGCAACGCATACCAGCATTCGGTCTTTCCGCATGGCTCGCCGATCTTGCGCGCCTGCTCATCGTCCGGATGAACTTGCACCGACAGCTTGTCGCCGGGAAAGAGAAATTTCACCAAGAGCGGAAAGCGATCGTCGAAACGCGCGGCCTTGCCGATCAGATCGCGGCCGTATTGCTTGGAGAGTTCGCCCAGCGTGCGACCCGCCAGCGGCCCATTGGCTACCTGGTTGTCCTGCCAGGTCAGCCAGCTCTCGCCAATCGGCTCCTTCACAACTCGGGTGTAAATCGGGCGAAGATCGCGAACACCCCAGGGCCGCTCGTCGAAGATGGGCATCAACAGGAGTGGGTAAAGTTCAGACATCAGCCTACACGTTGGCGAAGAATTTGCGCATGCGCTCCAGGCCGCGCTCCAGGTTCTCGGCTGAAACCGCATACGAGACCCGGATGTGGTCTTGGGTGCCGAAGCCTTCACCCGGAACCACAACCACGTGCGCATCGCGCAAAAGTTTACGCGCCACGTCGGATGCCGAGTTCAATCCGCCGCGCTCGAAGTAATGGCTGACGTTGGGATAGGCGTAGAACGCGCCATTCGGCGAGGCGCACGTGAGGCCCGGAATCGCGCGCAGGCCGGCGACCACCTGATCGCGCAGAGAAATGTAGATAGCCAACATCTCGCGCACGCAGTCTTGCGAGCCGGTCAAGGCCGCCACCGCCGCCTTCTGCACGATCGAGGTGGGGTTCGAAGTACTCTGGCTTTGCAGCTTTGTCATCGCGCTGATGATCGGCGCAGGCCCCAGTGCATAACCCAATCGCCAGCCGGTCATGGCATAGGTCTTCGACAAAGAGCCGATGATGATGAGCCGCTCCTTCACTTCGTGAACGCACCCCGCCGAGAACAATTGCCCGGTGAAGTTCAAATACACATAGCACTCGTCGGAGACCACATAGATGCCGCGGTCATGGGCCAGCTTCAGCACCGCCGTCATGTGCTCGGGCTTCATCACGGCGCCCGACGGGTTGCCGGGAGAGTTCAGAACGATGACCTTGGTGCGCGGCGTGAGCGCGCGCTCGACCATGTCGGCGGTGAGGTCGAAGTCGTGCTTCTCATCGGTGGGAATGTACACCGGCTCGCCGCCGGCATAACGGACGATGTCTTTGAACGAAACCCAGTACGGCACCGGCAGAATGACTTCGTCACCGTGGTCCACCAGAACCTGGATGGCATTGAAGAGCGCGTGCTTGCCGCCCACCGAGGCGATACAATCTTCGCGCTTGTAATCGGAGCCAAAATCGGCCGCGTGGCGCTGCACGATCGCATCGCGCAACTCGGCCGTGCCGCCGACAGCAGTGTACTTGGTGAAATTGTTGTGGATCGCCGCAATCGCCGCCTCTTTAATGTGTGCAGGCGTGGCGAAATGCGGTTCGCCGGCCCCGAAGTCCACTAGGTCGACGCCCTGGGCGCGCAACTTTTCAGTCTCCCCGACCACCGCCAAGGTGACAGAAACTTCGATGCGTTGAATCCGGTTAGTCAGAAACGACGAGAGCTGGGTTCCGGCAGCAGTCATGGGTTGGCCCTTCATAAAAGATGAGTTTTCGTGGCGAACGAATGTTTCTCTGCAATCTTGTGGCGGACTCGTTCCTCGACCAACTCCGGCACAAGTCCCGTCAAGGGGCCGCCGAACTTGGCGATTTCCCTTACAATACGCGAGCTGAGGTAGGAATACTTTTCGGCGGGCATCATGAACACGGTCTCGACCCGCGGTTCCATTTTGCGGTTCATCAGCGCCATCTGCAACTCGAACTCGTAGTCGCTCACCGCGCGGATTCCTCGCAGCACCGCGTTGGCATTCTTCTGGATACAGTAGGCGACCAGCAGACCCTCAAAAATATCGACGGTGACGTTGTCGAGCTCGGACGTCATCGCCGCCAGCATCTCTTTGCGCTCTTCTGTGCTGAACAGAGCTTCGCCTTTGTCGAGGTTGGGTGCAATCGCCACGATGAGCCGGTCGAAGAGCTTGGCACCGCGATGGATCAGGTCCAGGTGTCCGTTCGTAACTGGGTCGAACGATCCGGGATAAATGGCGACGATATCCTTCAAGAGACCTCGGGAGGCGGGAGTCTATGCCGGATGATTTTATTCTGGCTTGCGTCCAGAGGCAATCGCAGAAAAAGAATCGGGGAAGACGCGCGGAGGGCCCTCGGGAAAAGGGCCCCTTTCTCACGCGCTTAGGTTATTTTCGCCCGGCGGGAGGTTTGGGAGTCGCGTGCGGCGCCGCTTCTGCATTGGCCGCCGCCGCTTGCGCCTTGTCCTCCACCGAGATCAGGCCGAGCGACTTGCGTACGTCTGCTTCGATCTTCGCCGCGATGTCCTTGTTTTCCTTCAGGAACTGCTTGGCATTCTCGCGGCCCTGGCCGATGCGTTCGCCCTTGTAGCTGAACCACGATCCCGACTTCTCCACCAGGTTTCCATTGACTGCCAGGTCGAGCAAGTCGCCTTCGCGCGAGATGCCTTCACCGTACATCATGTCGAACTCGGCTTCGCGAAACGGCGCAGCGGTCTTGTTCTTCACGATTTTCACCCGGGTGCGCGAGCCGATCACCTGGTCGCCATCCTTGATAGCGCCGATACGGCGGATATCAATCCGGATCGAAGAGTAAAACTTCAGGGCGCGCCCGCCGGTGGTGGTTTCCGGGTTGCCAAACATCACGCCAATCTTTTCGCGGATCTGGTTGATGAATACCAGGCAGGTGTGCGACTTGGCGACGATGGCGGTCAGTTTGCGCAACGCCTGCGACATCAGGCGGGCTTGCAGGCCAACGTGACTGTCGCCCATTTCGCCGTCGAGTTCGGCCTTGGGCACCAGGGCGGCGACCGAGTCCACCACCAGCACGTCGATGGCGCCTGAGCGCACCAGGGCCTCGGCGATCTCCAGCGCCTGCTCGCCGTAATCGGGTTGCGAGACCAGCAGGTTGTCAACGTCGACGCCCAACTTGGCCGCGTAGATGGGGTCGAGCGCGTGCTCGGCATCCACGAAGGCGGCCATGCCACCTTGCTTCTGCGCTTCGCCAATCACCTGCAGCGCGATGGTGGTCTTGCCCGACGACTCCGGCCCGAAGATTTCGACCACGCGCCCGCGCGGGAAGCCGCCGATGCCCAGCGCCGCGTCAAACGAAATGGCTCCGGTGGAGATCACGGCGATGGGAACGACCGCGCCCTTGCTCCCCAACTTCATGATGGAGCCTTTGCCGAATTGTTTTTCGATTTGAGACATGGCCAGGTCAATGGCCCGGCTTTTTTCAGTTCTTTCGTCTGCCATGAATGCCGCTCCTTGGCGGCTGCGTCCCGGCGCAGCAAGAATCCGGGAGGGCCGCTTGAGATAAAGTGCGATGGGTCAGTGAGGCAGGCGCCATGAAGTAATTGGGGTTTCGCGATGAAAGGCGCATGGGTCCCGACGCTGAATTATACATCTGAATAACTCATAAAAGCGAATAAAAAGCGAATTACCAGCAAGTCCTGATCGCTGTGGCCAAGTTCCGGGCTGCCACTTGCTGTTTACCAAAAACTAATCTCTACCTGGGATCTTCGATCCTTGCCATTTGGGGACAAACCGTGCAAATGCCTGGTACTCCCCCCTCCCCCCATACCGTGCAAAATATTGACAATAAAGAGACGGCAAGAATCTTTCCTCGCAAAATATTCCATCCAAAGGAGTTAGATATCAAAATATTCATTCGTAAGGAGTTACGTCGCAAGATACGTCACATTCTTGAGCTCCAATGGGAAGAGGTGGTTATAAAATAGTAACTTTTAGCATACCTCCGAGACGGCCAAGAAGCAAAGCGTTTTGATCCGCGTCTCCCACTCTCGACATCACGGAATCGCCGTAATTTCGCAAACTGGCAACTGACTACTGGCAACTGACCACTGATTTCCGACTTGTCAAAGAACGCTCCACCGCGTCGTCAGACGGGCGCGGGCACCCGCCGCGGCGGGCCCTCCTCAAGCGTAGGCCAGTGGCGGGGATTATCAAGACTACGAAGGTACAGGGTAGGTAACTGTACTTTCGTAATAATTTGGGGGCGCGGTAACCAGCCCGAGTGGGTTCTGCCTGCTTTTGATCTTGATTCCGCGCAACCTGCTAGGTGTCAAGGACCAATCTTCATGGCGCACACCGTCACGAAATGTGTTTCAACAATGTGTTTCAACCTTGAGCACGATACGACTGAATCGGTTGTCGACTGCCTTGGATGGAGATCGGATGTCTGGTGGCAGGCTAGTGACGCGGGCTTCTGTGGAGGCGGTAGAGAGTGTCGCCTACTCGCAAGCGCTTTGGGTCCGGTCTGCCGCTGGCCCCAATTGTTTTGTCCGGCCTCAGGTATTGATGCACGCGGGCGATCTCGTCGTTTTGTGAATCTCGATATGAAACCATTTGACTGTGAGTGCAGAACGGCTCGTTTGCTAAGGTCAGCGACGGATGCCGATCTTCCACCAACACGGCAGAAAATTCCCCTTTCTGCACCCGTTCCCAATATTGGCCCTCGTTGAAAATTTCACACATTTCTTTGGCGCTGATGCGTCTAATTGTTATAGGATTATCGGCCATGCTTGCACACATCGAGTTGCGCAATCAGCTAATCCGCTTCTTGAGCAACGAGTTGCCTTTTGACAACTTTGAGGATTGGTTTGTCCAGAATAGCTGGAACATTCAACGGAATCCTGATCTTGTCGCGCAGCGTCTCGCTTATGCCGTGGAATTACGCCTTGCTGAGTACGACAGCGGCCATTTGCTTGAACCTGAGCTCCGCCGGGAACTGTCTGAACTGGTAAGCGCTTATTCGATTCGGCTCTCGCAAGAGCCCTCGAATATCAGCAATGGAGCGTCCCTAAATCTCAGCCTCCACCAACCATGGGCAGTCCCATCCGCTGGTATGTCACTCGTAATGGCATCCGAGTAACCAGCTCCTCGTTTAAGCAGATATCCCACCAGTAAAGACCCTCCTCATTAGCTGCCCAGTTCACTTCAAATGCGATAGCGGTTCCACGATCATCGTCTCCCTCAAACAAGACTGGAAAGTCCATTGACGGCAGCTCGGCTCCAGTTGGGGACTTCGGGCGAATACGAATCGTCTGTTTTCCACGCATGAAGCCAGCTTTAAAGCTGATGACAATCATGAATCGAAGAACTTGGGGACCCATCTCGGCTGTGGCACCGACCACATTAAAACGATCTACGATTCGGATGATACTCAATACGCCGTCTGCTTCTCGGAGTACCTTTTCGCAAAAAACCGCGACTTGAAGATAGGCGCGAAAGATATTTTCCTGCTCAGACATTGAGACCTTTCTCCTAGTTTCAAATACTATTACCGATCGCGTATTAACGCTTCAGCAAATCCACCGGCTCGCGGACGTCGGTGACGCGGAAGTATTTCGCCAGCGCGGGATAACGCTGCGCCACCGCCTCGTACATCGCATACGCCACGTTGCGATAGGAGAAGTGACCGGCTGCGCCGGTGCGAAGCTCGCTAATGTAGATCGCCTCTGACAAGTCCATCTTGAACAACGTGCGCTTGCGATAAGCCAACGGAATGACGTATTGCGACTGCTCTTCCGCTTCCTCCGCATTGCGCGCGGCCAACCCAGCAGAGGCATCACGCGCGCGCTCCATCACGGAATCGTAGCGGGCGGTCAGTCCCGCCGAGTCAATCTCCGGTGGCTTGTCATAGCCGTGGGCAGCCGTGTAGCCCTGCCCGATCTGCACGCAGCGGCGGTGGCGATGCATATCGCGGAAGCCGCCGATGTCCATCAGAATGTCGAAGCGGAATTGCTGACCGGCACAGTAAGCCCGCGAAATCTCGTCATGACGGCCACGATGGCGCATGCCGAGATCGATCACCTCGCGGCGCTGCGCTTCCGGAAGAGCTTCCACGACCTCGCGAATCTGCCGATAGGGATGATGCGAATACTGGTACAGCAACGTCGTAGCCAGCTCGATCTCCAGCGGATCGCTGTCCAGCAGATCAACCAGAGGCGCGGGCTGGATGCCAATCGCTGCGAGCAACTCCTTCGCCGCAGCGGTCAAGTCGCGACGAGTTTCGATCTCGTAGGGGCTGGGCTCGGCATACTTCATCAAAGTCGGTGCTACCCGGACATCGCGCAGCAGAAATTCACTAGCGCGCTCGGCAACCGCCGGACACTCGCGCTGAATCTCCTGCAACAATTCGCGCGCGCCGGCATGGCTGACGTTGTAAGACGCATCGCGCGCAGCTTGCTTCAGCAACTCTCCCAGTCGCCGGACTTCGGCGTGCGTGTCCGACAACAATCGCGACACCTGGTTCTCCAGAGTGCGCGCGCTGACAATCTGGCCCAGTGAGGTATTGGTCGCCAGCGGCAGCAGGTACCGCGAGAGGTCAAAAGCGCGGGCGCGCAGAGTGCGCTCGTAAGCCTCCAACTTCATTTCGTCAGGCTTGGCGGTGCGCTCGCGCAGATAGCGAAACATCTCTTCGGAGAAGTGGCGATATTCGGCGAAGAGCAGGTCCACGGTCTCGCGGTAAAGGGTGCGCGCCGCGGCATCCTCCGCAAAATCGGGAACAAAGTATCCGCTCTTCTGGAAATCCTGATAGCGGGTGGAGCGTTCCTGGCCGTCCCAACGAGGCTCGTCGACGGTTATGGTCGCGGCAAGAATCGACAGGCGCTCGACGGCAAAAGCCAGGTGCGCCAAATCCGCGATGCTGCGATGTCCATACTGAAAATAGTACGTGTTGAGAAACTTCTCGGCTCTTTGCTCATTCAGTTCGGCCAGCGATTCGCGCATGGAAAGTGCCGAGCGCGAATATTTTGCCATGCCATAAGCCAGCACCTCCGGGTCGGCCCCGTTAACGGCATAGACCTGAGTACTGGGCTCGTGGTGGTGCGGAACCTCCGTGGTATCGTTGGGTTTGGAGCTTAATGACATTGCCGTGAATGATATGCGGTATGGAATTCGTGGGCAACCGGGGAAGTGTGGGAGTCGCAGAAAAATCCGGGGCGCCCGATGATCACCCGCGAGGCCATGCAGACAGACGCTCCCTCGTCCACCACCGACAGCCGCTCCGGACAGGAAGAGAGCCGGACGCAGTGGGTGGGCGCCGATTCCATTCTGTTTGCCACCACGCATCGTCCCTGGCCTGCGCCCATGGCGCCGTGGATCATGACGCAGCGCTGGAACGACTTGCTTTTTCTGCATTATCCGGTGGCGCCGGAAGCGCTCCGTCGGCTGGTCCCGGATGTGCTGACCCTCGACACCTACAAGCAACGCGCGTGGGTCACCGTCACGCCGTTCTGGATCAATCATCTGCGCCCGCCGGGAGTTCCGTCGCTGCCGTGGCTCTCACATTTTTCCGAGATCAACGTGCGGACCTATGTCACCTACGACGGCAAGCCGGGCATTTATTTCTTCAGCCTCGATGCCAGCAATTTGTCGGCGGTCTGGGGGGCACGCGTCTTTTATCGTCTGCCATATTGGCAGGCTGCCATGAAAATAAAAGGGCGAGGCGGCCCGAGGCTCGAATACGTTTCGAAGCGGCAGCACGGACCCAAGCCGGCGGAACTCCGCTGCTCCTATGGCCCCGCATCGGACAGGTTCCACGCACGACCGGGCTCGATCGAGCACTTCCTCACCGAGCGTTATTGCCTTTATGCGTTCAGCCGCAAACGGCTTTACCGAGGCGAAATTCACCATCTGCCGTGGGACCTACAGCAAGCTAAGTTTGAAGTGGAGCGGAACACCATGGCCCAACCAGCGGGTATCCAGCTTCCCCCGCAGCCGGAGCTTGTCCATTTTTCACGCGAGCTGAAGGTTTTGTTTTGGGCGCCAGAACGGCTGCGGTAATAGAATGACGCTTCCGCGGCGAAACTTCTCCCCATCTCTCGGCATTTCCTCCGACGAACAGCGAATTCCTCTGGCGTTCGGCAGCGGTGGTTATAATCCTCCTTGCTTCAACAGGGAGGCTTCATGGCAGGAGTGGAAGGGCGGGTCGCGCTCGTCACCGGAGCATCGCAGGGGATCGGACGCGCCTGCGCGCTGGTTTTGGCAGAGGCGGGCGCCAGGGTCGCGCTGTGCGCGCGCAATCAGGAAAAGCTGGAGCAACTGGCCCAGGAGATCGGTGGCAAAGGCGGCGAGGCCGCGGTCTTTAAGATGGACGTAATCCAGGAAGAGGAGATCAAGGCCGGAGTGAAAGCCGCCATCGCGCGCTTCGGCAAGATCGACATCCTAGTAAACAATGCCGGGATCACGCGCGATCAGTTGATCATGCGCATGAAGCGCGCCGACTGGGACGACGTCATCAACACCAACCTTACCGCCCCGTTCCTGCTGATTCAGGCGGTGATTGGCTCCATGCTGAAGCAGCGCTGGGGTCGCATCATTAACGTGACCAGCATCTTCGGCCAAATTGGCCAGGTGGGACAGGCCAACTACTCCTCCTCGAAAGCGGGATTGATTGGTCTGACGATGGCAGTCGCGCGCGAGGTCGGTTCGCGCAACATCACCGTCAATGCCGTTGCGCCGGGGTTCATCGAGACGGCCATGACTGCCGCACTTTCCCCCGAATTGAAAGAGAACATCCGGAAGAACATTCCGTTGGGACACGGCGGCACCGATCTCGATGTGGCGCACGCGGTGAAGTTCCTGGCGTCGGAAGAAGCCGGATACATTACCGGCGAGGTACTGAAGATCAACGGCGGCATCCTGATGGGATGAACTGTGGCTGAAACAATTTCCCTAGGCGTACCGTGAGCGAGATTGTAGAAGCGATTACTGCGGAGCAAATCGAGAATTCGGAACGGCAAGGCCCCGTGGATAGCCGCGTCGCTTCGTAATCGCGCCACTCGGTAAGATTTCACTTGCCAGCGGCTTGTACCCTGATTACTATGCAGTTAATACCATGGCGGCTTCCTTCCAGGACGTGAACTCCTCATGAATATCGGCGAAACCATCCGCAATTTCCGGCTGCAGAAGAGCATGTCGCAGGGCGATATCGAAAAGCGCACCGGGTTGTTGCGCTGCTATCTGTCACGGGTCGAGAACGGCCACACCATTCCTTCGCTGGATACGCTGGCCAAAATTGCGACGGCGATGGAAATCCCGCTGGCGCAATTCTTCAGCGGCGGCTCGGGTGAGAACGGCAACAAAAGCGCACCTCAGTTGGCCGAGGATGAGGTCCGCTTCCTGACGCAAATTCGCCGCTACTCACCCAACTTGAACGACAGCGATCGCAAACTGGTGATCGCGATGGTCAAGAAGATGGCGGCTGGAGCCGGCAAGTAAGCCATGCCTGGATGAGTGGACCAATATCCGCCCACAGAAATCAGAGCGGTGGCGGGTGCTCCGTTTCGCTTTCTGTTGGAGTTAGAGACCCTCCTCTGGAATTGGCGGATGGTTGCCACAACCTCGTAAGGCATCAATTTCATTCCTAAATCGCGTTGTCGCCGCGGCGATTTTCGGCGGACCACACCAAGAGGCATTCATGGCAAAAATTCAGCGGGCAATTCTGAGCGTGACCGACAAGACCGGACTGGTCGAGTTTGCGCGCAAACTTTCAGCGTTCCACGTGAAACTAATTTCAACCGGAGGCACGGCCAAGCTCCTGCGCGATTCCGGTATCGCGGTCAAGGACATCTCGGAGCTCACCGGCTTTCCGGAAATGCTTGATGGACGGGTCAAGACGCTTCATCCCAAGGTGCACGGCGGCATTCTCCACGTTCGTAAGAATGAAAAACACGTCGCCGCGGTGAAGCAGCATGACATTCAGCCCATCGACATGGTGGTGGTGAATCTCTACGCGTTCGAGAAAACTGCCGCCAAACCGGGCGTCGAGTTCGAGGACGTTATCGAAAACATCGACATCGGGGGCCCGTCGATGGTGCGCTCGGCCGCCAAGAATTTTCAGGACGTCGCCATCGTGACCTCACCCGTTGACTACGAAGCGATTGCGCACGAAATGGAGGCCAGCGGCGGATCGCTCTCGTTGCAAACCAAGTGGCGCCTGGCTCAAAAAGCATTTGCCACTACTGCGGCCTACGACTCCGCAATCGCTTCGACTCTTGAGCGCATTGGCGCTCCCGCGAGCGACGGCGGAAAGTTTGAACTCGCCGGCAGCACCGGTTTTCCTGAAACTCTGCGACTCACGTTCCATAAGGCCTTCGATTTGCGCTACGGCGAAAACCCGCATCAAAAGGCAGCGCTGTACTCCGACGGCTCGGGCAAGGGCATCGCCAATGGCAAGCCGCTACAGGGCAAGGAACTCAGTTACAACAACATCGTTGACTTGCAGGCAGCCTGGGACCTAGCGCAGGAATTCGATGAGCCAGTGTGCGCCATCATTAAGCACACCAATCCTTGCGGGACCGCCGTGGGAGCCACGTTGGCGGAGGCTTACAAGCGCGCTCTGGAGTGCGATCCAGTGTCTGCGTACGGCGGCGTGATTGGCGTGAACCGGCCGGTCGATCGCGAAACGGCAACTGAAATGGCAAAGCTATTTGTGGAAGCGATTGTTGCTGAAAGGTTCGATCCGGCGGCGCGCGAGATCTTCGCTGCAAAGAAGAATCTTCGTTTGGTCGAGGTGGTTCCCATGGAGCAGCGGTGGGTGCTCAAAAACGTTTCCGGCGGCGTCCTGCTGCAGGACAACGACATGCGCTTATTGACCGAAGCGGACCTCAAAGTGGTCAGCGAACGCAAACCCACGGAACAGGAGATGCGCGACCTGCTGTTCGCGTGGAAGGTCTGCAAGCACGTGAAGTCCAACGCGATCCTCTATGCGCGCAACGGCCAGACCACCGGCGTGGGCGCGGGCCAGATGAGCCGCGTGGACTCGGCGAAGATCGGGGCCATGAAGTCGGTGCTCGGAATCAAGGGATCGGTTGCCGCATCGGACGCGTTCTTCCCCTTCCCTGACGGCGTCGAGGAGATTGCCAAGGCGGGCGCGACAGCCATCATTCAGCCCGGTGGCTCGGTGCGCGACAAGGAAGTGCTTGACGCGGCGAACCGGCTGGGGCTGGCAATGGTATTTACCGGCGTCAGACATTTCCGCCATTGAGCGAGGAGAGCTGAAATGAGCACAACGGCAAAACTGGTTCGCCATGGCGTCTATCAGTACGTCAGGCTACCGAAGGAGCTGCAATTCAAGGGCGAGAGCGTGCGCGTAAGTAAAGTCAAAGGAGGACTTCTTCTGGAAGAGGTTATTGCGGAGGCGAAACCCACGAGGTAAAGGACTCCTGACTGAGGTACCACCCGCAATTGTTTTTTCCGTTACTGCTTGCGCGCCGCTACCACCCGTGGAATGCCTTGCAAGTCAGGCACGACGCGGATGTCCTCCCACATTGTGGGACTCAACAAATTCACGACCTCTTCTCGCATGGAATAGCCCATCTCCAGCGCTAACCAGCCGCCAGGTTTCAGGGCGAGGTGCGCCTGCTCAACCAGCGGAACGATTACGTCGATCCCGTGCAAGCCGGCGAAAACAGCCATCGTCGGCTCGAACTCCCGCACCGACTTCTGCACCTTGTCGGCTTCGCTGAAAGCGACGTATGGCGGATTGCTAACCACGAAATCGAAGTCGCGGAATTCCGAACAGCAGGTCCCTCGGCTCGGACTAAAGTCCTCGCTCGGGATGACATCAGGGGTTTTCTCCCACACCGGATCGAGGACATTGCATTGCAGGAACCGCACCCGCTTATCGAGTTGCAACCGGGCGGCATTGGCGCGCGCGATTTCCAGCGCTTCGGCCGAGAGATCGACGGCATAGACTTCGGCGTCCGGCAATTCGTGTGCGAGTGCCAGCGCGATGCATCCCGAACCTGTGCCCACATCCACCAGCTTGGGACGCTGGACCCCGCGCGCCAACTCCAGCACAGCCTCGACCAGATGCTCGGTCTCAGGACGCGGAATCAGCACCGCGGGCGAGACCACGAAATCCAAGCCCCAGAATTCCTGGTGGCCGGTGATGTACTGCGAGGGCATGCCGGTGGCGCGCTGGGCCAGCACTTCTTCGTATCGCGCCGCTTCTTCCGAAGTGAGTTCGCGCTCGGGATGCGCGTACAGATAGGCACGATCGGCGCCGATGACAAACAGCAGCAGCACCTCGGCGTTCATGCGGGGCGAGCCCACGTCAGCAGCGTCGAGACGTTCGACAGCCGACGCGAGCGCTTGCTTTAGTTGCATTTGGAGTTCGGGGCATTCACGGTGAAACCAAACGCGCAGTGGAGATGACACGTCCGCTCTTGTCAAAAACGATCACATGGTACGCCGGCAGCAATGGGGCGAAGGCATCTCGGTATGTGAAGACTTCGGCGCAATCCGGCATGGCGAGCGCCCAATAAGCACAGCCGACAATATACGACGGTCCACCGAGTAGAACCTGTACCTGATCTTTGGACATACCAAAATGAACCTCGCCCATGTGATTCGAGACTCGGTGTTCCCGATAGAACTCATTCCCAACAAAGACCAAACCTAGTGCTACCGTAAACGCCGCTAGTCGTTTCAGCAATTTCATGTTTAGGGCAGATCAGGCCGTGACCTCCATCTCCTGCTTCATCTTTTCGGCCTGGAAATGGGTGATCAGCGCGTCGATCATGGGCTGAATGCGGCCGTCCATGAACTCCTTCAACTGGTGCGCGGTGAAACCGATGCGATGGTCGGTAACACGGTCCTGGGCGAAGTTGTAGGTGCGGATCTTCTCGCTGCGATCGCCGCTGCCCACCATCGCCTTGCGCTCCTTGGCCAGGGCGTCCTGCTGCTTTTGCTGCTCCATTTCGTACAGGCGGGCGCGCAGCACGCGCATGCCTTTCTCGCGGTTCTTGATTTGCGACTTCTCATCCTGGCAGCTCACCACCGTGTTGGTTGGCAGGTGCGTAATGCGGACCGCCGAGTACGTCGTGTTCACCGACTGACCGCCGGGACCGGAGGAGCAGAAGGTGTCGATGCGGATGTCTTTGGCTTCAATCTTGATGTCCACGTCTTCGGCCTCGGGCAGCACGGCGACGGTCACCGCGGAAGTGTGCACGCGACCCTGAGTCTCGGTCTGCGGCACCCGCTGTACGCGATGCACGCCGCTCTCGTATTTCATGCGCGAATACACGCCCTGGCCTTCAATGATGGCGATCACTTCTTTCAGGCCGCCGACGGTTGACTCCGAAGTCGAAAGCACTTCCACTTTCCAGCGCTGGCTTTCGGCGTAGCGCGTGTACATGCGGAAGATCTCAGCCGCAAACAGGGTGGCCTCGTCGCCGCCGGTACCGGCGCGGATTTCGAGCACCACGTTCTTCTCGTCGTTCGGGTCCTTGGGCAGCAGCAGCACCTTCAGGTCCGCTTCCACCTGGAGAACTCGCGCCTCGAGTTGGGTCAGCTCATCCTGCGCGTAGGCGCGCATCTCAGGATCGCTCTCGTCGGCCAGCATGGTCTTGCTCTCCTGGATGCCGCGGGTCAGGTCTTTGTACTCCCGATACCTCTCCACGATGGGCGCCAGTTCGCTGTGGGCCTTGGCGGTCTTCTGGAAACGCGCCGAGTCGGAGACGATATCCGGCGAAGCCAGAGCTTTGTTGAGCTCTTCGTACTTCAGTTCAGTTTGGTCAAGACGTTCAAACATAAGGCAATTTTATTCTACAGAACTTCAGACGGCAGCTTTGTGTCAGGGCACGGCTTTATTCAGCCGCAACAACGCTCTCCCCATGCTTATCTTCGTGGTCACAAGAAATGTGCGCGACGAAGTATATCGCTGGGAGTCGCATTAGGGACCGGTTTCGACATAGGCAGGACTAAAGCCCAACTAATATACGCAGCTTCGGCACGAGTAAACTCGTGCCCTGACACAAACCTGAATGCAGGAGGCTACTGCATTCCACCACCCGCGCAATCAAATGAATTGGAATCGCAGTCCGTCGCGGCGGGCGCCGCCGGGGTCCGCAACACGCGCCGCCTTTGCGCGTGGTGGGGTGCGTCGCCGCTAGGCAATCACCAGTTCGCCGCCGCNNCTGTTTCTCCAACTCCATGGCCTCGTTCAAGGCGGCGATGGCGGTCTCGACCTGGTCATCCGCGGGAGGCTGGGTGGTAATGCGCTGCAACCACAGTCCGGGCTTGGTAAGCACCGCGAACAGCGACGAGCCATGTTTGGCGGCGAAGCGGATCAACTCGTACGACAGCCCTGCGATGACCGGCAACAGCGCGATGCGGAAGGCGAAGCGCGCCCAGAACGTTGTCGCCGGGACCATCATGTAAATGACCATCGCGATCAGCATCACGGTCATCAGGAAGCTGGTGCCGCAGCGGGGATGAAACGTCGAATAGGACTGCGCGTTCTGGACGGTCAGCGGGTCGTGCGCCTCGAAGGCGAAGACCGTTTTATGCTCGGCGCCGTGATACTGAAAAACACGGCGAATGTCGGGCCAGCGCGAGATGCCCCAGATAAAAAGCAGGAAAAGTGCGATGCGGATCACGCCGTCCACAATGTTGAAAGCGATTTGATTGCCGAAAGCCGGATATGCATTCTTCAGCTTAGTGGCCGCGAGCAACGGCACAAACTTGTACATGAAGATAAAGAACCCAAGCGACAGCACAACGTTGAGGGCAAGGGCCCAGCCCGGCACCTCGGTTTTCTTCTCGTCTTCAGCGCTCAGCTCGCCGATGGCGACGTTGGCGGAATAGCGCAGAGCGCGAAAACCCAGCGCCATCGCCTGGCCGAGCGTCATGACGCCACGGATCACGGGCCAGCCCATCCATTTGTGCCGCTCCGAGGGGCGTTCCAGCGGCTCCGAGTGCGTCGCCAGAGTGCCATCGGGCCTGCGGATGCAGATGCCCCAGGCATGGGGCGAGCGCATCATGACGCCCTCCAGCACGGCCTGGCCGCCAACCAGGGTTTCCTCGCCGCTCTCCAAAGCCGGCAAGAGTTGGACGGCCGCTAAAAAACGTAGGCGCTGACGCAAAGACTGCATGATGATTGGATGTTCCTCGAAGGGGTACGTCGCACAATTGCGCTAGCTTAGGGTAAGCAGCCGGACGGGAGATGTCAATCAGGTGGTGCGGGGACGACAATTCATAAGGACGTCTAGTCGTACACCGTGAACTCAAAGCTCTTCTTGGCGTGGACCGGGCCTTGCGAGGCGTCCACAGCAAGGTTCCAGGGGCCGGACATATCCATGCTCGTCATCGCAGCCTCGTAGTTGCCGTTGCCCTTGGGCGCGAACTTTACCTGGGTTGTGCCCATACCCATGTCCTTCATCGTAAGCACGCCATTTACCTCGGCGTCGTTGACCGGCTGCGCATGGTCGTCGGTAATATGCAGCGTGAAGGTCAATGGCCTGACCATCCTGGGATGGTCGGGAGAAACCTTCAAGGCCATGTGCCACGGGCCTGCCTCGATGGAATTCGCTGAGGAAAGACTTTGCTGCTTTTCCGGCGTACTGGCTTTCTGGCTACAGCCCAAAGTAAAGGCCAGACTCATAGCGAAAATCGCACATGCCAGGCGACATTGAGGAATGGACAAACACTTTCTCCGCTTCAGCTTCAATGAGAGTGGCCGTGTTCGTGGGCCGGGCTGATGGGGATAACGCATCCGTCCGCCACCTCGCAGACCGCCAACTCAAACTGGATAGTGGTGTGGTGAATGTGAAAGCGTTCGCCCATTTGCTCGCGAATCAGGCGCAGAATTCCCTCGCTCTCCGACGCGGGCATGTCGGCGATGGCCACGTGGCAGGAAAGCGAATGAGTATCGCTGCCGATGCTCCACACGTGCAGATCGTGCACATCGTTCACCCCCGGAATGGTGCGAATGATCTGCTCAATGCGCTGCAACTCCATGCCGCTGGGCGTGCCTTCCAGCAGGATGTTGAGGCTCTCGCGGATGATCCCGATGGAAGACCAGAGGATCATGACGCCGATGCCCACCGAAAGTGCGGGGTCGATCCAGCGCTCGCCGGTCAGGGCAATCATGATGCCGCCGGCGATGACCGCAGCCGTGGACAAGGTATCGCCAATCTCGTGCAGCAGCGCGCTGCGCAGGTTGATGTCGCGATGGCCGCGCATCAGCAGGAGCGCAATCGCGCCGTTCATGACGACGCCCGCGGCTGCCACCCAGATCATGATGCCCGCGCGCACATCCACCGGAACCTGCAAACGGCGAAAGGCTTCGTAGAGGATGTAGAAGGCGATCAGCACCAGGGAGAGGCCGTTGACGAAGGCCACCAGCACTCCCGCGCGGTTGTAGCCGAAGGTTTTACGCGCGCTGGGCGGCCTGCCTTGCAAATAGACTGCGCCCCACGACATCAGCAAGGCGACAAAATCGGAGAGATTGTGTCCGGCCTCGGAGAGCAGCGCCAGGCTATGCGCGCGCAGCCCGGCCACGACCAGCAACACGATGTAGGCCAGCGTGACGACCAGCGAAATCCTCAGCACACGCGAGGTGGTCCCATTCCTTGCTTCGCTGGCAGGCGCGTGCATAGATTCAGTTTAAGAGCGGGATTGCACTCTGTTCAACCCGAGGAACTTCGCCAAGGTCCGGGCGGGCAAAACGGGCCGCCGGTTTAGCGGCTGTCAACAGCATCAAGGGCGCGCCGTCGCCAAACCCGTTCTTGGTTGACTGGCGGATGCTGCGTCCTTAAGATAATGTGACCCGAGGTCCAGCCACTCCGTAATGATCGACCAGATCGTATCCCATTACCGCATTATCGAGAAAGTCGGCGGCGGGGGGATGGGTGTGGTTTACAAGGCCGAGGACGTCTCCCTCCGCCGTTTTGTCGCCTTGAAGTTCCTGCCGGATGAAATAGCCAAAGACCCCCAAGCCTTGGCCCGCTTCGAGCGCGAGGCCCAGGCGGCCTCTGCCCTGAACCATCCCAACATCTGCACCATCTATGAAATCGGACAGCAGGACGGCAAGCCCTTCATCGTCATGGAATTTCTGGACGGCATGACGTTGAAGCATCGTATCGCCGCAAAACCCCTGGAGACCGATGTTCTATTTGGCTTGGCCATTGAGATTGCTGACGCATTGGATGCCGCGCATTCGGAAGGGATCGTCCACCGCGACATCAAGCCCGCCAACATTTTTGTGACGTCCCGCGGCCACGCCAAGATCCTCGACTTCGGACTGGCCAAGGTCGCGGCCAAAACCAGTTCGTCGAGCAAGAGTGCGGTAGCCGAGACGATGACAGAAGCGACCGCCGAACTGAACCTGACCAGCCCCGGTTCTGCGGTTGGTACTGTGGCTTATATGTCGCCCGAGCAGGTACGAGCCAAAGACCTCGATGGCCGTTCGGACCTGTTCTCCTTTGGTGTGGTGTTGTACGAAATGGCCACGGGCCTGATGCCGTTCCGCGGCGAAAGTTCGGGAGTCATCTCCAAGGCAATTCTGGACAGCGCGCCCACCTCGGCCGTGAGGCTGAATCCCGACATATCGCCCGAGCTGGAACGAATCATCAACAAAGCCCTGGAGAAGGACCGCAATCTGCGTTACCAGCACGCTGCGGAAATGCGCACGGACTTGCAGCGGGCCAAGCGGGACCTCGACAGCGGAGTCAGTTCGGCGGCGAGCGCGAGTGCGGTGGCCGTGCCCCAAGCGGTTGCGGCTCACGGTAGCAAACTCTGGAGGATGGCGTTTCTGGTCCTGCTGAGCGCGGCGCTGGTCGCGGGCGGCCTTTACTATCGCGGGCATCAAACCAAGCCACTGACCGACAAGGACACCATTGTCCTCGCCGATTTCACCAACACCACGGGCGACAGTGTTTTCGACGACACGCTAAGGCAGGGACTCTCGGTGCAGCTTGAGCAATCGCCCTTTCTCGACCTGATTTCCGAGCGCAAGGTGAACGAGACTTTGAGGCTGATGGGCCGCCCCGCCGGTGACCGTTTGACGCCGGAGCTGGCGCGCGAAGTTTGCCAGCGCAGGGGCAGCCGAGCCATCCTGACCGGCTCCATTGCTGCGCTGGGCAGCCAGTACGTGATTGGCCTGAAGGCGGCGGACTGCAACACGGGCGACATACTGGCTGAGGCGCAGGAGCAGGCGGCGGGCAAGGAAGCGGTGCTCAAGGCCCTCGACAATGCAGCAGTCAGCTTACGCGCCAAGCTGGGCGAATCGCTCAGCTCGGTACAGAAATATGCCACCCCGGTGGAGGAAGCGACCACGCCCTCGCTGGAGGCCCTGAAAGCCTACAGCCTGGGAAGGAAGATGCAGGCCGCCAAAGGGGACGTTCCGGCTTTGCCCTTCTACAAACGAGCGGTGGAACTGGACCCGAATTTTGCCGCGGCCTACCGGTCCATGTCGGTTGTGTACGGCAACCTCAACGAGTTGGGCCGGGCGGCGGAGAATTCGCGCAAGGCTTACGATCTGCGGGAGAAGGTGAGCGAGCGGGAGCGGCTCGCCATCGAGGCAATCTACTACACCTACACCACCGGGGAACTGGAGAAGGCGGCGCAGGCATACGAGCTGTGGCAGCAAACCTACCCGCGGGACTATTTGCCTTACACGAACCTGGGAGATATTTACGGCATCCTGGGAAGCTGGGAAAAGGCATTGCAGGAAGCCAGCGGGGCGCTGCGCCTGGAGCCGAATGATGAGAACAACTATCTCAACCTCGGCAACGACTACGCGAACCTCAACCGGCTGGACGAGGCTGAGACGGTCTACAAGCAAGCGGAGCAGCGCAAGCTGGAGGGCGAGTTCCTGCTGACGAACCGCTACCAGCTGGCTTTTCTCAAGCGCGACGCGGCGCAGATGGCGCAACTGCTAGCGGCTGCCATGGGCAAGCCGGGCGCGGAGGAGCTGGTGCTGGCCTACCAGGCGGACACCGAAGCCTGGTACGGCAAATTGAAAAAGGCGCGCGAGCTGACGCTGCAGGCGATGGAGTCAGCCCAGCACGACGACGCCAAAGAGGCGGCTGCAATGTATCAGGCGGCGGCGGCGCTGCGCGAGGTGGAATCGGGCAACCGGAATCAGGCCCTTGCCGAGGCCACTGCGGCGGTAAAGTTGGCCCCAAACCGCGACGTACAGGCGATGGCGGCAGTGGTCCTGGCGCGGGCAGGCGATACCGCCGGGGCGGAGAAGCTGGCGGCTGAGCTCGACAAAACATTCCCGCTCGACACCCTGGTCCAGAGATATTGGCTACCCACGATCCAGGCGGCCGTCGCCTTGCAGCGCAAAGACCCGAACCGGGCCATCGAAGCATTGCGCGTTGCCAGCACCATCGAACTTGGCCAACCCACGCAAGTGGTTGTATTCCTATGCCCTGTTTATTTACGGGGAGAAGCCTATCTCATGCTGCACGACGGCCATGCCGCGGCCGCGGAATTCCAGAAGTTCATCGACCACCGGGGAGCGGTGGTGAACTTTCAATGGGGAGCGCTGGCCCGCCTCGGCTTGGCTCGCGCTTATGCCGTGCAGGGCGATACGGCCAGGGCCCGGGCCGCATATAAGGACTTCCTCACGCTCTGGAAAGACGCCGACCCCGATGTTCCTATCCTGAAAGACGCCAAGGCGGAGTACGCGAAGCTACTGTAACTTCGGCGCTCCTGGCCTGAACCCCCAAATAGATATTAGTCGGGAAAATTTCTCTCCGTGCTGGGCTAAACTATTCTGCGCCCGCGGCGCTGGATTCCCGCTCGGCCGACGGCATCATGCTATCTACTGGCCTGGGCCGCCATATCGAACCGCACCGAAGCTGGTATGGTTGAGGATGTCGTAGTAACCGACGTAGGTGGCGCCGGCGCTCTGCAGGTCACGGTAAAAGCACACCCAGGTCTTGGCATCGACATCGCACAGGGTCGCCATCGTTGCGGCGGTTTTCTTTGCCGGAAACTGACCGTTGCCCATTTGCGTCAGCGGAGGAACGCCGTTGTCGGATGCTACTTCGCCATACCATTGAATCTGCGCGGTCTTGGTGAAGGATCCGCTCCATTCCGAGTCTTTGAAGTAACCCAGCCATTGATCGTTGAACCAGCCCCACCAGGCGTTGTGCCAGTGGACCCAGCCGATATATACGTTCTGGCCGACCAGCGAAGTAAGGTCCATGCCGGGAGAATACGTGCTGCTGTACTGATTCCAGTTGCAACCGTTGTAGCAGGTCTCGTTTCCATTGATCCAGTGATAGATGAATAGATGAGGGTGAGTATCGCCGAATTGGTCCTGTGAGACGCTGAAGCCCATCTCCACATCATCGAGAGTACCGCCGGCGATGCCGGTGCCCATGACGGCAATTTCTCCAATCGAGTGTCCATCTCCACCCGTGTCGACCACGGTGGGACTCTCAATCGTAAATGTCATACCACCACCGTCGGCGACACGTTGTTCGGAAGCGGTCCCATAATAGAAGCAACTGCCGAACCAAGATAGCCCGTTACAGGGGTCACCGACAGCCTTTACTGGCCCCGGTCTTGGTTGCGAAGCCCTTCCCTCGCGCTTCCAATACACCTGGTCGAAGGGCAGCAGCAGAGTCTTGTTGACGAATTCTCCGGGAAGGGCATGCGCTGGGCCGGGCGCGGCATAGTTGCCAATCATCGGATTTCCCTTGATGAAGTGGCGACTGTTGACGGGAATGATGGGAACTTCACCAGCCGGACAAACTGGTTTTAGTGTTTTCGCTTTGCGATATTCCTGCGGCTTGCCACGGAAGGGGCGCAAGGACGGCGACAACTCACGCGGTGGCTCGAACTCGGCCGTGCGTTTCTCGCACTTGACGGCGTTTGCTGGGGCATCTTGAGCACTGACCAATACGGGCTTCGCAGCCTGAACCACGAACAACCACAAAAGGACGGCGACGGGCGAAACTAGCGACGGGCGGTAACTCATTGGCGGCCTCCTTCAAAATTAGCCTAGGCCAGAATCTCCTCTTTCGCTGCAAAGCTGGCGGCCATTCTACCACTAAAACGGTACAAGCCCAGGTCCTGATCACTCTCCGCTCAGATCCGGTAATTATTTTGCGGCGGCCACGTGAGCTTTTGCTACCTTCGACAATTTCCTCTTTCGCTTGTGGCGGAAGGTGCTGCGGTGCCCGTGACGATCTTCTTGTTGGAAGCGGACCTTCTTGGCTTTCGAACCCCACGCTGTCTCCTCTTTGCCGCGGGTCCAATAGCTCTGGTAGCCGCCTTCGTGCAGATCGAACGGCTTATCCAGCACTTCCATGTGGTCGAAACGCGTCGATCCTCTCTTGTGGAAGGTCTCGAAGTACGAGGGATACACGAAGTCGGTCATGGCGATTCCGTCCACCTTGAAGAACAGCTCCTCCACCGGGTCAGACACTTCGTAGTCATACAGGCGATTCTTCTTGGGCCCGGTGGAGTAGAGGTTGGCGGCGGGATCGACCAGCATCTCGGCCAACTCGTGCGAGGCGGCGACACTCACCTGGTCCTTTTGCTTCAGTATGTTCTTGACGAACACTTTCGACATCGGCAGTCCCTCGGGAGTCACGTCGTGATACCCCTCCAGGTCCCCGTCTTTCGCACTGTCGAGAAACGCCATGGCCCACGCCCCCTTGAGGAAGCCGGTGGACTTCACCAGTTCGGCCGGCGTTCCCCAGACTGGCGCGAAATGCTCGTCCACGAATTTCTGCATGGCGGCAATGAGGGCATCGAAGTCCACGCCCATCGGGGTCTCGGCGTTATTGAAGCACGCGATTCTGGGCACGCGATTCTTGTACGAAAATGGATGCAGGGATGACTTCTCCGGCATGGATTCACTCCTCCCGATATTCAATTTCCTGTTTTGTTTTCTGCGAGGCAGTATACCCGATTCGCAATGCCGGAACGGCGGTGTTCGGGAAGGTAATAATAATGCTAACTACCGCTAATCCTGTCCCCTGGCCATGGCCTTTCGCGTCTTCGCTCACAACCGGTTGTGACCTGCGCACTAGTCCTGGTGCGGAAATGAGCACATGCTGAAATTGGAGCCGGTCATAATCGCTGCCTAAGAGTTCGTGCGTGTTCATGTGGAAGGCGGCATCGTAGTTGCCAACTGATTTTACTGCCCGCCGCTGCATTGTGAAGCAGCCCAAGTTGCGTCCGCGCTTTCTCCCCATACACGCAAATTACGTTCATCGATTCGGAGGCCGTCATGGCAATTACTAAGCAGGATGCTCTCGACTACCACTTTGGCTCACGGCCGGGGAAGATAGAGGTCGCTTCCACCAAGCCTTGTCTTACGCAACGCGATCTTAGCCTGGCTTACACGCCGGGCGTCGCCGACCCCTGCCTGGAGATTGAGAAGAACCCGCAGGATGTATTCAAGTACACCGCCAAGGGCAATCTGGTCGCGGTGGTAACCAACGGGACCGCGGTGCTGGGGCTGGGCGACATCGGGGCCCTGGCCGGCAAACCGGTCATGGAAGGCAAAGGTGTCCTGTTCAAGCGGTTTGCCGACATCGACGTATTTGACATCGAACTGAATACTCATAATCCCGACGAGATCATCAAGACCTGCCAGTTGCTGGAGCCCACCTTCGGCGGCATCAACCTGGAAGACATCAAAGCGCCGGAGTGCTTCTACATCGAGGAGACGCTCAAGAAGACGATGAAGATCCCCGTCTTCCATGACGACCAGCACGGTACGGCCATTATCTCCGGCGCGGCGCTGGCGAACGCGGTGGAACTGACGGGCAAGCGCATGGACCAGATCAAGATAGTTGTCAACGGCGCCGGTGCTGCCGGCATCGCCTGCGCCGAGCACTATGTGTGCATGGGCGTGAAGCGCGAGAACATTACCCTGGCTGACACCAAAGGCGTCATCTACAAGGGCCGCAAGGAGGGAATGAATCCTTACAAGGAGCGCTTCGCGAAAGACACCCCGATGCGGACTCTTGCCGAGGCGGCGAAAGGTGCCGACGTGCTGCTCGGACTTTCCGTTAAGGGCGCATTCACGCCGGAGATGATCGCCTCCCTGGCCCCGCGCCCGGTAGTGTTCGCCATGGCAAATCCCGATCCGGAGATCACGTACGAGGAAGCCCGCGCGGTCCGTGACGACATCATCATGGCGACCGGGCGCTCCGATTATCCCAACCAGGTCAACAACGTTCTGGGATTCCCATTCATCTTCCGCGGCGCTCTGGATGTGCACGCCACCACCATCAATGAAGAAATGAAGCTGGCGGCAACGCACGCGCTGGCTGCGCTCGCGAAAGAAGATGTTCCCGACTCGGTATGTCGCGCCTATGGCGTGGAAACCCTGAAGTTCGGCGTTGACTACATCATTCCCAAGCCGTTTGATCCGCGCGTACTGGTCTGGGAGGCATCAGCGGTTGCGAAGGCCGCCATGGACACCGGCGTGGCGCAAACCCCAGTGGATATGGCTGAATACCGCGAGCAACTGGAGAAGCGGTTGGGCAAGGCGCACGAGGTGATGCGCTTTATGATTCACAAGGCACAGGCGCATCCGAAGCGCGTCGTTTTCCCGGAGGGCGCGCACCAGAAGATCCTGCGCGCCTGCCACGTCCTGATCGAGGAGAACATTGCCGTTCCGATTCTGCTGGGCCGCGCCGATGAGATCCGGCGCACGGCGGCGGAGTTGGGGCTGCCGCTCGACGGGATCACGATCATGGAACCGGAGACGGCTCCGCGGCGGCAGGAGTATGTCCGCGAGTTGTATCGCCTGCGGCAGCGTCGCGGTGTCTCCCTCGGCTCCGCAGATAAGCTGATAAACGATCACAACATCTTCGGCTCGATGATGGTCCGCATGGGTGACGCCGACGCGCTTGTCTCCGGCGTGACCCAGAACTATCCCGATACGATTCGGCCGGCGCTCCAGGTGATTGGGGTGCGTGAAGGGATCCACAAAGTATCGGGCGTATTTCTCATCATCACCCGCAAGGGCGATCTGTACTTCCTGGCCGATGCCACCGTTAACATCGAGCCCACCCCCGAGGACCTGGCCGAGATCGCTCTCTGCGCAGCCCAGGAGGCGCGGCGCTTCGATGTGGAGCCACGCGTGGCCATGTTGTCCTTCTCCAGTTTCGGCAGCACCAAGCATCCGCTGTGCGACAAGATACGGCGGGCGACGGAATTGGCCCGCTATGCCGATCCGACGCTCATCATCGATGGCGAATTGCAAGCTGATATCGCGGTCAGTGCCAAGAAACTGGAAGCCGCCTTCCCGTTCTCGCCGCTGCAGGGCGGCGCCAATGTCCTGATCTTCCCCGACCTGGAAGCGTGCAACATCGCCTGCAAACTGCTGATGAGTGTGGGCGGAGCCCAGGCGGTTGGGCCAATCCTCATGGGCATGGCCAAGCCGGTTCACCTGCTACAGCCGGGCGTGGAAGTGGAAGAAATCGTGAACATGACCACCATCGCGGTGGTGGACGCTCAAGACTCCACCACGCCCATTACCCGCGACCTCGAAGCGGCAGCCACCTGTTAACGGCAGCCAGCCTCTTGGTCACCCGAGCAACACTTAAGCGCGCCAGTAATGGCGCGCTTTTTCTTCAGTTCAATACCTGGGGGAGGGGCATATGCCAGTCCATTCCTTCGACCCCAAGACGAGATTGCACAACCGGCGTTGCCTGGCCCGTCAGCACTGCAGGATGGAAAGGTGAGGGTTATCCTGTAGGCACGGGCGGAGGCCCAACTATGATCGAGATCAAGTCGGTTCGCATGGAATTTCCGGCCGATGCCAACATCATTGTTGGCCAATCGCATTTCATCAAGACCGTGGAAGATTTGTATGAAGCGGTCACCACGACCGCACCCCAGGCCAAATTCGGCTTGGCCTTCAATGAAAGTTCCGGAGCCTGCTTGACACGCTCCGACGGAAACGATCGCGAGCTTCAGGACACCGCCATACGCAATGCCCAGGCACTATCCTGTGGACATATATTCGTGCTCGTTCTTGCAGTTGCTTATCCCATCAATATTCTGAACGCACTCCGCACGGTGCCTGAGGTCTGTTCGATATTTTGTGCCACCGCAAACCCAGTCGAAATCATTGTGGCCCGGACGGAGCAAGGCCAGGGAGTGCTTGGCGTCATTGACGGCGCATCGCCAAAAGGCATCGAAGCACCGAACGACATCGCCTGGCGGCACGATCTCCTGCGTACGATCGGTTACAAGCGCTAGCGCAGTGCCAGAATTAGCGTATCCGCTCGTACGGGTAGTGCGGCGCTTCAGCCCGGGGTCCCCGGCACACGCCCCGCCGTGGCGGGTGTGCTGGGGTGGTAGCGCCGCGTTCGCCTCCACTTGCTGGTCGACATGAGTGACGCTGCTCACAGAAAAAGACCGGGCTCTGGGCGCAACATTATTTGGGGCAGTACGGCACGTCATTAGTAAGCCCCAGGCGACCAGTTAGCAGTTGAGTTGTAACCGCGCGCGGTTGCCAGGAGCAGCAGAGTGCGTTTCCCGAGACCGACAACGTTGCGCCGGACCTCGCAGATCATCTTCTTTCTGCTGTTTCTGTTTCTGCTGCTGAAGACCGAGTTTCGGGGTTCGCTGCACGCCGCCGAGACTGATATCCGCATCCCCTACCCGGTGCGCCTCTTCTTCCAGATTGATCCACTGGTGGCGTTGACTAATGTGCTCTCCAGCCGCGCGCTGTACCAGGGCCTGCTGTGGTCACTGGTTGCGCTGATTCCAACCCTGTTTCTCGGGCGCTTCTTCTGCGGCTGGATCTGTCCTCTTGGCTCTGTCCACCACTTCTTCGGCAGCCTGAAATCAGAACGTAAACGTGGAAAACGACTGGTCGAATCCAACCGCTACAAGCGCTGGCAGACAACGAAGTACTACCTGCTGATAGCCGGGCTGGCCGCGGCGCTGCTGGGCTCGGGCATCCTGGGCTGGCTGGATCCCATCGCGTTACTGGTGCGCTCACTGGCCCTGTCCATTTTGCCAGGGACCAATTACGCCCTCAGCGCCGTCTTGCAGGCGATGGAGCATAGCCGGTGGGCGCCCCTTCAAGCCACCGGTGGTATTTTGCATTTTGCTCTTGGCGGGTGGCTGCTCACCTTCAAGCAGTTGTACTTCCGGCAGGCCATCGGGCTCGGGCTGATCTTCATTTTCCTGGTGGCGCTGAATTTTCGCATCACACGCTTCTGGTGCCGCGCGCTGTGCCCGCTGGGCGCACTGCTGGGCATCGTTTCGCGCTGGTCCGTTCTCGGGCTGGTCAAGCACGCGGAACACTGCAAGGACTGCGACCGCTGCCTGCTGCACTGCCAGGGCGGCGACGATCCCATCGGCGGAGTTCCCTGGCGCCAGGCAGAGTGTCATCTCTGCCTGAATTGTGTTGCGGACTGCCCCGAGCAGGGCCTGCAATTCAGGTTTTTCGCGGCGCAAGAATCCCTGGGTGCGAGCCTGCAGCGGCGCAAGGTGCTCACCGGTTTGGTGGCAGGAGCGGCGGTTGTTCCTCTGCTGCGCAGCACGCCAGGGTTCGCAGTGCAGCGCAACGCACGCCTGCTGCGCCCTCCGGGAGCGCTCGACGAGGACTACTTCCTGGCACGTTGTATCCGTTGTGGCGAGTGCATGAAGGTTTGCCCGACCAACGCGCTTCATCCTGCACTGGGCGAGGCGGGGCTGGAAGGTCTGTGGACGCCGGTTATGGTGCCGCGGATTGGTTACTGCGAAACCAGTTGCGTGCTTTGTTCGGAGGTCTGTCCCACCGGAGCAATCTGGAAGATCACCTCCAAAGAGAAGGGCTGGGCCGCGGGCGGCGCACAGGACGCAAAGCCAATTCATGTGGGCACGGCCTTTTTCGATCGCGGCCGTTGTCTTCCCTGGGCCATGGCAACCGAGTGCATTGTCTGCGAGGAATGGTGCCCGACATCGCCCAAAGCCATCTACCTGCAGCCAGCCGAAGTTGTGCCCGCCGACGGCAATCGCAAACTGGTGAAGCAACCGCTGCTGGATCCCGCTCGTTGTGTAGGCTGCGGCGCGTGCGAATACGCCTGCCCGGCCCAGGACCAGCCGGCGATTTACGTGACCAGCAGCGGCGAGAGCCGCTCACGCACGAACCAGATTCTGCTGAATCGAGGCAAGCCAAGATGACGGCGGCCCGGGCAACCCCGCGGACCATATTCGTAAGCACGATGTGCGTGGTGGCGCTCCTTGGCGCTGTTGCTTGCAATCGGCAACCGAGCCTGGCAGCGGCTTTCCCGGCGTCAAATGACGTTGCCGGCTGGACGAAAACCTCCGATGTCCGCACTTTTGAGGCTGCTGATCTTTGGAAGTACATTGACGGCGAGGCCGAAAAGTACCTCAAGGCCGGCGTGCAGCGCGCCTCAACCGCCGATTACAAGTTCCAGAACAAGCTGGAGGCGGTCGTGGATATCTACACGATGTCCAGCGCGAACGGGGCTGCACAAATCTTCGACTCGGAGCCTGCTGGCGATGCGAAGTCCATCCCACTGGCTGCCGGCGCGCGCCTCTTCAGCCAGAGTCTGGTCTTCCTCAAAGGACGCTATCTGGTGCGAATCGTGAATTATGAAGAATCGGACGATGCGCCGCAGGCACTCGTCGCGCTGGGGCGGGGCATCGAGCAACGGCTTGGTAAGTAGCGGGCCAAGCCCTGTGCCGCTCGTCACTGCAAAGCAGACTCGGTTTGGAGTATGAAGGGAATGAGGCAATGTGGCTCCGCAGCCATCGCCCCGCAGCAGCGCTTATGAAGAAGAGCGAGGGCACGCGGCGTGATTTCCTGAGGGCGTGTATCGCCGGCGCCGCCGTTCTTGGCACCGGCGGCAGCATGGAACTTCTCGAAGCGGCTGAGCAGAGCTCGGCGCTCGTGAAGTCCAGAGTAGTGATCGCGCGCGACCCGATGCTGCGCGGCGCCGGCACGACCGTTGATTCGAAGCGCGCGCTGAACCTGCTCGACCACGCCATGCAAGCTCTCTTCGATGCGGACCACCCAGCCGACCCGTGGAAGAACCTGGTCCGTCCCGGCGACAGGGTGGGGCTAAAGGTCAACGCACTGGGAGGACACGCGTTCTCCAGCAACCTTCAGTTGGTGGAAGCGGTTTGCGAAAGATTGCAGGAGGCGGGGGTCAAAGCGAATGACATCGTCGTTTGGGACCGCGATACGGAAGAGTTGGAACGCGCCGGATTCCATATTTCGAGTGCGCCGAACCATGTCCAATGCTTCGGCACCGATCGCACCGGCTACGAGGAGGACCTGGTGACGTACGGCAGTGTCGGCAGCCGCTTGTCGAAGATCCTGACCCGAAGCTGCAATGTCCTGATCAACATGCCCTTGCTGAAAGACCACGACGGCGCGGGCGTTAGCATGGCGCTCAAGAACATGTATGGCGTCATTCATAACCCGAATAAATATCACCCCAACGGCTGTAATCCGTACATCGCCGATGTAAATATGCTGCCGGACATCCGGACGAAGATGCGACTGACGATCTGCGATGCGACCACGGCGATGTACGAAGGCGGGCCCGCCTACAAGCCGCAATACAGTTGGAAGAACAATGCCCTGATGGTTTCGCGCGATCCTGTGGCGCTCGACTACGTCGGCTGGCAGGCGATTGAACGTAAGCGCGCGGAAAAGAAATTGAAGACGCTGGAAGCGGAAAAGAGGGCACCGCTCTACATTGCGACGGCCGCCGATGCCCAGCATCGGCTGGGTACCAATGATCCCAGGAGGATCGCAGTGATTGAAGCGCAGGCCGGTAGGTGAGTGAGGTCCGTTATGGCGCGCGAGATGATTTCGCTGGCCGATGTGAAGTTCCCGGACGTCAGCCCGATCAATGAGATCGCCCGAGGCGCTGAGTTGGGCCCGCGGTTGCTGCCGCTTGACCGGCGTTCCTTTCTGAAGTGTGCGGTGATGGCGGGGGCGGTGTGCGGCATCAGCGCTTTTGCCGAGCCATGCGCTGCGCTGCTGCCCTGGGCTGGCGGACCCACGCAAGGCGATTCGCAGTTCACGGCCGAGGCGAGGTTCTACGAGAAGCTCCAGAACAAGAAGATCAAGTGCAAACTGTGCCCACGCGAATGTGTGGTTGGCGATCGCGAGCGCGGCTACTGTGGCGTGCGAGAGAACCGCGGAGGAACTTACTACACGCTGGTCCACTCGCGGGTTTGCGCCGCGCACATTGATCCCATCGAGAAGAAGCCCTTGTTCCACTATCTGCCGGGCACGCTGGCGTTTTCGCTGGCCACGGCCGGCTGCAACGTCAACTGCAAGTTTTGCCAGAACTGGGACATCTCACAGGTGCGTCCGGAGCAGATCCGCGCCGATTACGCTCCTCCCAAGACGGTTGCCGAGTTGGCAAAGCAGAATCGCTGTCCCACGATCGCCTACACCTACAGCGAGCCCGTCATCTTCAGCGAGTACCTGATGGATACGGCTGATGCCGGCCATGAGGCTGGCGTTCGCAGTGTGGTGGTGTCCAATGGCTACATGCAAACGGAGTCGCTGAAGGCGGCGTACGGCAAGATGGACGCGGTCAAGATCGATCTAAAGGCATTTTCTGAGTCCTATTACCGGGACGTGGTCGGCGGCGAACTGAAGCCCGTGTTGGACAGCCTCGTCACCCTGCGCAAGTTGGGGAAGTGGACCGAGATCGTCTATCTGGTGGTCCCGACCCTCAACGATAGTGACTCCGAGTTCCGCGGCCTGGTCCGCTGGATCAAGACCAACCTGGGCGTGGATGTGCCGGTGCATTTCACGCAATTTCATCCGCAATATCTTCTGAAGAACCTGCCCCTCACGCCAGTTCCGACGCTGGAGCGTGCCAAAGCGATGGCTGACGCCGAGGGCCTGCACTACGTTTACATCGGCAACGTCCCCGGTCATCCGGCGCAGAACACCTACTGCCCGAAGTGCCGCCACCTGCTGGTGGAGCGGGTGGGATTGACGACGGGCCAGATATTGATTCGCAAAGGCAGTTGTCCATTCTGCAAGCAGCCGATTCCGGGCATATGGCACGCATGAGCGAGGAGGGAGCGTCATGAGGACGCAATCCATATTTGGTTGGGCGTCGGCCTTGTTGCTCGCAATGCTGGCCGTCGTGATGCCGCAATGTTCCCGCGCCGCCAGCCCCGAAAACGTTAGACCAGCAGCGGTTGCCGGCGGCTTCTATCCGTCCGATAGCAGAGCGCTCTCGGCGATGATCGACGAGATGCTGGCGCGCGCTTCTGTGCCGAAGATTACCGACCCGATTCTGGCCGTGGTGGCCCCACATGCTGGTTACCAGTACTCCGGTCCCGTGGCGGCTTACACCTATGCCGCGCTTAAGGGACGAAAGTTTTCCCGCGTGGTGGTAATCGCGCCCTCGCACTACGAGGCCTTTGGTTTCACGTCCGTGTATGACGGCGACGCTTATGCGACGCCACTGGGCACCATCGCCGTGGACAAGTCCTTCGCGCAACAGCTGGCCAAAATGGGGCCGAGCATCAAGCTCTCCAGCCGTGGGCACACGCCAACGCCGCAGGGTGCCGAGCACGCCATCGAGGTGGAGTTGCCCTGGCTGCAACGCGTGCTCGGCAATTTCCAACTGGTGCCCGTCGTCATGGGCGAGCAGAGCTACGAAAGCAGCCGCGCCCTGGGAGTGGCGCTGGCCAAGCTCATTCAGGGCGGAGACACACTCATCGTCGCCAGCTCCGACTTGTCGCACTACCACCCCTACGACGAGGCAGTGCGAATCGACCACAAGACCTTGAACGCGCTGCAGGACTGGGACTACCTCAGCATGTCACGGAACTTTGAGACGCGCGTTTGGGAAGCCTGCGGCGGGGCGCCCATCGTGGCGGCGATGATCGCTGCGGAACGCATGGGAGCCAACCATGCTGAACTGCTGAAGTATGCCAACTCGGGCGATATCACCGGCGACCGCTCGCGGGTGGTGGGATACGCCGCGGTCCTGCTGACCAAAACTCAGGGCCAGCGTGGAGCCGGACAGCCGTTTTCGCTGAGCCCTCACGACAAGAGCGAATTGCTTGCCCTTGCTCGCAAGTCGGTGGAGCACGCAGTCCGCACAGGGAAGATGTACGAAACTGCGGCCAGCTCCAGCAGCACGCTTGGCCAGGAACGCGGCGCCTTTGTGACCTTGACGGAAGCTGGACAGTTGCGGGGCTGCGTGGGCTATGTCGCAGCGAGCAAGCCGCTCGACCTGACCGTGCGGGACACGGCGGCGCTGGCGGCCTTGCGCGATTCCCGCTTCCGGCCGGTTGCAGCGTCGGAGCTGGGCCTGCTGGAATACGAAATCTCGGTGCTCTCGCCGCTGCGACGGGTACTCGATACCCGGCAGATCAAGATCGGGCAGCACGGCCTGCTCGTGAAGAATGGCGACTACGAAGGCATCTTGCTTCCTCAGGTAGCCACGGAGGAAAAATGGGACCGGCAGAAATTTTTCGAAGAGACGTGCGCCAAGGCGGGCATGCAGGCCAACTGCTGGAAGGATGACAACACCGACATCTTCCTGTTCACGGCAGTCATCTTTGGCGATCCCAAGGCAACTACCGCGGAGCCGGTGTCCCCTCCTGGCTTACCTTTGCGGCCAGGACAGCAGGCGCCAAGTTCACCGCCGCACTAAACCACGCGGTCTTCCAAAATCCGTACACCGGGATGAGATATCCGCTCAGCAGCAGAGCCCCTGCACATCCGCCCAGCAGATCGAGGGCATAGAGCGTACCCAGTCCCTGTGGCGCGCTGCCCTCGGGAAGCCAGATCTCTGTCGCCACCGGAAATTGATATCCGCCGAGCATTCCGCTGAGTGCGGCCAGCGCAGGGAAGACAAGCTGCGCCGTCAGCAACGTCATTCCCGCTCCTGAAGTCCGCGCAAGCACGGCAATCAGGAACATCAAGGCTGGCGCCGAAGCAGCCAGAAGGAACTGAATGGAAGCAGCCGATGCCACCAGCCGGCCATCACCGCGGGAACTGACCTTACGCATGCCCAGCCAACTCCCCAGAGCAATACCAGCCATGAACATGGCGATAAGGACGGCGAGTTGGTGGTAAACATAGCCATAGACGGATTGAAACAACAGCAGCAGAAAAATCTGCAGGGCCATCAGCGTGAATCCTGTCGCAGCCATGCAGAAGGCCGCCGCGGCGCGGGCACGTTCCTGGTGGACCGACCGATTGGCCAGAAGGACGGCCACCAGCAACAGCAGAGCGCAGCCCCATACCACTACACTGCCAAACCTGCGGCCCACCGCGGCCCGGAACCAGCGAGCGTAAGCGGGGTGGAATTGCGCGCTCCACAGCTCGATGCTGAAGTAGTACGCGATCGGCGCAAAATCGCGATTGACCGGGGTCGCGGGCAAAACCTGCAGTTGCTCGCGCACCTGCGCCATGCGATCTGGCATCATGCGAAAAGGCAGGAAGTATTCCCGAACGTAGCGGGTCTCCACCTTCCGGGCTTGCAACCTGGAAATCAGAGTTTGCGGATTTTCCGTCAACCCGCCCGGCTGCATGGCGGCGAAGAAATGGAGGGTCTCGCCGGGAATGATTGCGACCTGCGGGAATACCTGCCGTAGCGTGTGCTGAATGCAGCGCAGAAGCGCCGCCAGGTCAGGGCTGATGTAATCCTCGGAGGAGCGCAGTTGCAGCGCCAGCAGTCCGTCCGCAGCGAGGTGGTCGCGGGCGGAGGCAAAGAATTCGCGGGTGTAGAAGCGGTTCAACTGTGCGGTTTGCGGGTCGGGCACGTTGAGAATGATCACGTCAAACTTTTCCTGGGCGGTTTTCAGATAGTGCCGGCCGTCCGCGTAGTGGAGGTGTACGCGAGGATCAGAAAACGAAGCAGCTTGCTCCGGAGAAAACTGGCGCGCGATGGAAACCAGCATCGGGTCGAGTTCGACGTAGTCGATCCGCTCGATCATGGGGTGCTTTAGGGCCTGTGCAATGCTGCCATTCACCCCACCGCCAATGAGCAGGACATGCCGCGGGGCGGGGTGCTCCAGCAGAGCATAATGGACCGCCTCCTCTGCGGCGTTCTCGTCCGGCGCGCTGGCCAGGATCACGCCGTTGTCGTAGATACTGCGAAGGCTACCGGTTTCCGTCACCGCCAGGTTGCCGTAGATCGAGTCTCGCGATGCCAGCAGGCGAAAGCCGCGCCACAGGCGCATTTGCGACGACTCCTCCAGCCTTGGTGCAACCGAAAGTAGAAGCAGGCCGGCGAGAAATGCGATCGCCAAAGCGGCCGCGGCGGCCTGCATGCGGCGCATTGGCAACACCAGAATTGCCGCCATGGTCAAGTTCAGAAGGAAGACCATCGCCGCAATCTGGAAAGAGTTGCAGAAGCGCAACAGCACCACGCTGGCCAGGATTCCTCCCACGCCGGAACTAGCGGCCTCCAGCAGGTATGCCGAGCTGCTGGCAATACGGGCAGAAACGCCGCACGATTGCGCATACATTCGCGTCGCAGCCACGAACAAATATCCTGAGAGCGCGCAAAAGATACTCAGGCAAACCAGCGAGGTGATTATCATCGGCAGCGGACCAACCAGCTCGCCCGGCACGGTCTGAAACAGGCTTCGTGAGGCGCGCAAGAGCCAGATCGTCGGCAGCAGGCTGAGGCCAAGCAGACATTCGAGCACCGCGACCACGCTGCGAGCGTGGTTCGCGCCCAACTGGAGACGGCTGCTCACGTAGCTGCCGATGGCAGTCCAGAACAGCCAGCTAGCCAGCATGATTCCCAGCGAAATCTCATTACCACTGAAGACGACGATGAGTTCCCGCATGAGAACGATCTGGCCGATGACCGCGCTGAATCCAATGAGAGCAACGGCTCCCTTGATGGCGCGCGGCGCCGGCGTCGCACCGGACGCTGTGACGGATTGCACAGACATTGCCACTGAGCAGAATTAGAATTTAGCCGGCTTGCAAAAGCAAAAAGCGGGAAGGAAACGTGCTGCCCGAGAGTGACACCCTTGATCGCCGGCAGGCACTGATCAGGCTACTGCGCCTGGCAGGAACTGGCTTGGGCGCCGCAGGCTTGGGATTGTGGCTCAGCGAGCGCAGTTCGCGGCCTCAGCCAGCGCTGGCGATGAATGTGCAGCGCAGCCACAGCGTCGCCGCTGACCCAAACCTTCCTGATATGGCAATCCTGCAAGGCGATGATCCCGAACAACTGACGCGCCAGGCGATCGAGGAACTGGGCGGCATGCGCCGCTTCATCGGGCGCGGCGACGTGGTCCTGGTAAAGCCCAACATCGGTTGGGACCGCACTCCGGAACAGGCCGCCAACACCAATCCTGCCGTGGTTGCGGAGGTGGTGCGGCAGTGCTGGAGCGCCGGCGCGCGGCGGGTCATCGTGACCGACGTGAGCTGCAATGATCCGCGCCGTTGTTTCCAGAGATCGGGCATTGCCGCCGCGGCGCAGCGTGCAGGCGCGGAGGTCATCCTGCCCGACCCCGCCCAGTTTCAGGATGTGGACCTCCAGGGCGAAGTGCTGCGCAACTGGCCAGTATTTGGGCCCTTCCTCAATGCCGACAAAATCATCAACCTCCCGATCGCCAAGCATCACAGCCTCACGGGTGCTACCTTGGGGATGAAAAACTGGTACGGCATACTCGGCGGGCCTCGCCATCAGTTGCACCAGAAGATTAACGAGAGCCTTGTGGATCTCGCCGATTTCATCCGTCCCACGCTGACGATTATTGACTGCTATCGGGTGCTCATCCGCAACGGACCGACAGGAGGAAATCTGGAAGACGTCGTGCTCAAGAAGTCGTTGGTAGCCGGGACCGCTCCGGTGGCGCTCGATGCCTACGTGGCCAAGGCGTTCTGGAATCTTGACGTGTCGTCCCTTCCGTATCTGCAAATGGCCGCGGACCGTGGCCTGGGAACATACGAATTTGAGAAGCTCCGCACCCGAGTGAAGAAGCTTGCATGATCTAGTCCAAACGGAAGCGGAAAGAGAAACCCGGGGGTGAGTGGCCGAAAAAGTTTACGGCACACTTTACGGCACACCCGAAGACGTGAGTTTCTTGACCATACGAGATGTGGTATTTTCAGTGAGTTTTCGGGTCGGACGGAATATTTGCGCACCACAGCCTTCGGGAACGAGGGAGGAGCCGGTTTTGTCATCGACAGTGCTTCGCGGTTCTTCCTGAAAGTATGGTTTTCAGCTGCAAACCACGAGTGTGAAGCAACATGGCTGAACAAGAGTCTGGCATAGCTAAGCTGCTCGATTTAGCACGGGAAGACCCGACCTGCTTAGAAAAACTCGAAAAGCTCCGTCGCACGATCACGGTAATGTTTACCGACATTCAAGGGTCGACCGCATATTTCGAAAAACATGGAGATGCTGCCGGACTGGTGATGGTCCATCACTGCAACGACATTCTTCGTGGGATCGTGCAGGAGCACGGTGGCCGAGTCATCAAGACCATTGGCGATGGCATGATGGCGACATTTGAAGAGTGCGCTCCTTCGGTAGAAGCCGCTGTGAAAATGCAGCATGGCTTGGTAGACCTAAACGCGCGGCGCCCGGAGTCCGACCGCGTAGCTATTCGTATTGGAATCCACTATGACACGGGAATAGTCAGAAGTCATGACGTATTCGGAGACGTAGTCAATGTCGCATCTCGCATTGAGAGCGTCGCATCGCCTCGACAGATCGTCATCTCCGACACGTTGTATCAGGAAGTACGCAACCGCGATTTCGAGATACAAAAATTGGGTCGCTTCGTCCTCAAAGGGAAGAAGTCAGAGCGCACCTTGTACGAAGTCATATGGAATCAGGAGACCTCCGGAGGTGCGATCGTCGCCCGCTCTCCGGAGAAACTCCAGGCAGGCCGGAGTTTCGGGCTTCAGGTGGTGGATGGAAAAGGCGCCATACAATCCGAGCATCCCCTTCTCGACAGTCTCACTATCGGGCGCTCCCAAGGAGATGTCACCTTCCCTGCAGATCTTCACATGGCGCCCCTGAATGCCCGGATATTTATTGACGACGGGCAGCTATTTGTCCAGGACCTCAGCCAGGGTGCGGAAAGTATATTCATCCGGGTTGCCGGGGGATATACCTTGCAGAATGAGGATGTCGTTCTGATGGGCAACCAGGTATTGAAGTTCCGGGAGATCTCTGGGGCCATGTCAGTTGCCGCGGAACGAGGAGCGACGCTGAACGAAGTCGCCAACGTACTGCAGGAGGCAGTGGCTGACTTGGTTCAAGTAAACCCGAAAGGAGGCGCCCCTGTTCGTTGTCCTCTTTCGCTGCCCGAAGTGTACTTGGGCCGCACGAAAGGCACCTATACCTTTCCGGCAGACAAGCTTATGAGCCGATCGCATGCTCGGGTGCTACAGCGCGCTGAGGATTTCATTTTGGAAGATCTCGACAGCCGCAATGGTACCTTCGTGAAGGTACGGGGAACAGTTCCCCTCGCCGTCAATGGGATGGTGCTTCTAGGAAATCAGTTGTTGCGGGCTGTGCGGCAATGAGGGGCGGCTTGTGCCGCCCGGTAGCGACGGAACCACGCCTGCTTGCGGTCTAATCACCAGGTCAACAGCAGAGGGGGGATAAGCACGCTCCTGTTGCCAGGCTACCCCATCAACTTCCGGCGCAGCACTCCAAAGACGCCGAGGAGGCCAGAGCCGAACAGCATGATACTGCTGGGCTCAGGAGTTGTTGTCTCTCTGGTGCCACCCAGCGTGAAGGCTTCCGAAGGAATTGAGCCAAGGGTGTTCTCATAGGCTGTCGACGGGCAGTTTAGACCACCGCCCGGGGGCTGGGTTCCTCCGCAGCCTACACCGCTGTTTTCATCCCAGTAGATCGGGTTGCTGACAGAACAGCCGGAGGTAGTGCAGGCATTGCTCAGAGTAATAAAGCCTGCGCCCACCCATGGAATGTCGAACGAGAAGTCAGCCTGGTATAGGGAATAACCATACTGGTTCGTTCCCAGGAAGGTGTTGGTACCGCCCATCAACGTCTGCGGGGAACCGCCGAACGACGTGGAGCCCAGCGCCATGTCCACGGACGTCAGAAGATCGAAAGACTGAGACCCCGAGGAGGCGTCCCAGTAAACGAAACTAAGGCTTTTGACATGGGGGTCTGACCCCACATTGAACGAGTCGCTAACCGAGAAACCAAAGTTAATGGTCCACGCATCATTGGTGCCATTAGGTGGACCGTTGTCGTAGAGAGTATCTGCCATAACCGGAGCAACAGCCAGCAACAGGCAGCATACTGTGAGCAGTGACAGCGAAGCGATGCGCATTTTCAAGTTCGAACCCTCCCTTTAGGTTTAAAGTTAAGGGGCCTATTTCTCACTTGACGTCACGCCATAGCGAGAGACACTACCAAGCAGTAGGCCAGCAATTCTCTTGCCACTGTAAAGCCTTTAAAGCGGTCGCTTGGGAATCTCCGTGTGCAGACTATTGCGACATTGTCTAAGGGAATTGGATACGGCCAAAACAGGCGGGAGGTGGGTCTCGTCAACTATGGCAGCTTGGCGTACTCGGCTTTGGCTTGCTTCAGGATGGGTGTATCGGGGTCGGCGTCCTTCCAGAGGTTGAGAAAATCCTGGTATGCGGCGCGGGCTTTGACCGTGTTCTCTTGCATTGCATAAGCACGGGCCAAGCCGAGGCGGGCCAGCGCACCCCAGGGAAAGTTCACCACCACTCCCCGGTGGTCGATAAACTTCTGAAATTCCGCTGCCGCTGCGTTGCCGTCGTGCAGCATCAGATAGGCTTCTCCGCGCAAATAAACTGGGCATAGGAACACACTAACGTTCTTGGGCTGGCCGAGTTCCACCGTGCTCGCCGCCTGCAATAGTTCGACCGCCCGGCTCGGATTTTTGCGCTGCAAGGCGACGGCCGCCCGGATCGCAGGCAGCCAATACCTTTGGACCACCGTGTCCTGCGGGAATCTCTTGTCAAGTTCGGCAGCCAGCTTCTCCGCCCGTGCCATATCGCCAGCCCGGGCCAGAGCCAGCGCCGCCATCGGCTGCACGTTGCGGCCTTGAGCCAGCTTCAACGCTGCTTCGGCGTCTGCGCGTGCCTGCTCCCGGTTGCCTGCTTCCACCTCGCGCAGCGCCGCCGCTGCCTGATACTCGGCGGCGGCCTCATTGGCATCATTGTGCTGTGCTGAATCCATCGCTCGCCGGGTCAGGTCGCGTGCCTCTTTTAACTTCCCGTACCAAGCCTCCGTGTCGGCTAGCGCGGCCAGAAACCAGTCCTCCAGACTCGGATTGCCCATGGCGGCGGCTGCCAGTTGAGCCATCTTTGTCCCATCCCCTTGCAGAAAAGCTAGTTGGTAGCGGTTCTCCTGGAGTTCATTACTCTCCAGCTTGCGTTCCTCCGCCTGCTTGTACACCGCCTCCGCCTCATTCAGCCGGTTGAGGCTCGCGTAGTCAAGGCCGAGCTCGACGTACTGGTCCACTTGGTTCGGTTCCAGGCGCATGGCCTCGCGGGCTTCCTCCAATGACTTTTCCCAGCTTCCAAGGATATTGAAAATGTCTCCCAGGTTCGTGTAAGGCACGGCGTCTCTTGGATAGGTTTGCTGCCACAGCTCGTATACCTGGGCGGCCTTCTCCAACTCCCCGGTCCCGTCCAAGTAATGGCTTGCCTCGATGGAGAACCGCTCCCGTTGGGTCACCTTCTCCCGCAGCTCGTAGGCTTTGCGTGCATACTCCGCCGCCCGCCCAGTTTCGTCGCGATTGCTGTAGATAATCGACATGGCTTGGTAGGCCGCGGCGAAATTCGAGTCGAGTTCCACCGCCCGTTTGAAGAGGGGCAAAGCCGCTGTGCCCCCTCTCGCCAACTGGATCTTCTTGCCCAGGCTGTAGGCTTTCAGCGCTTCCAGCGAAGGTGTGGTCGCTTCCGCCAATGGCGTGGCGTATTTCTGTACTGTACTGAGCGATTCGCCCAGCTTACCGCGCAAGCTGACCACTGCGCCGTCCAGGGCCTTGAGCACCGCTTCCTTGCCTGCGGCCTGCTCTTGCGCTTCTGCCAGCACATCCCCGGTGTTGCAGCTCACTGCCTTGAGGCCAATCACGTATTGGCTACCCAGCCCGGCAATCCGACCAAGCACCATGGCCTTGCTGCCTGTGCGCTGGCAGACCTCGCGCGCAACCTCAGGCGTTAAACGATCACCGGCGGAACGCCCCATCAGCTTCAATGTATCGGTGACCTTGCGCTCAGAAACCAGGTCGAGGAAAGGCGATTGCTCAAGCTGTACCGAGAGGCCCTGCTTGAGCGTTTCGTCGAAAACGCTGTCGCCGGTGGTGTTGGCAAAATCAGAGAGCATGATGGTGTCTCGCTCCGTCAGCGTGGTCTTGCGCGAGCGCCAGTAGAGAC
>PLBW01000080.1:24650-27896 GCA_003135475.1 Acidobacteriaceae bacterium | reverse complement strand
CGTTATCCTGCTACGGCGTGACCACCACCTTGCCGAACTGTTCGCTCTTGGCCAGGTACTCATGCGCCGCGCGAGTTTCGCTCAGCGGGAAGGTCCGATCTACGACCGGCTTCAGCCTGCCCGCGAAAACATGCTTGAGGACCTCATCCAACTCACCCATTGCGCCCATGTATGACCCCAACAGCGAGAGCTGCCGCGAGAACAGGAAACGGAGATCAAGGTCGCCCTGGAAGCCCGTTGTGGCGCCGCAGGTCACGAGCGTTCCGCCGGTTTTCAGCGATTTCACGCTCTCCTTCCACGTGGCCTGGCCAACGTGCTCGAAGACAATGTCCACCCCGCGGCGATTGGTAATGCGCTTCACCTCGTCGGCGATCTTCTGCTTGTAATGATCGATGGTGTGATCGGCGCCCAGTTCGCGGGCTTTCGCCAGTTTCTGCTCATCGCCCGCGGTGGTGATCACCTCGGCCGACAGCATCTTGCAAATCTGGATTGCGGCCGAGCCTACTCCCGAACCCGCGCCCAAAACCAGCACCGTTTGTCCTGCTCGCAACTGAGCGCGTCCGACCAGCATGTGCCACGCGGTGAGGAAGACCAGCGGGGCACTTGCGGCCTCGACGAAGCCCAGCGAATCGGGGATCGGGATAACATTCACACGCGGCACCGCGATCAGTTCGCAATTCCCTCCATCCACACCGGCACCCAACACGTTGAACTGCGGGCAGAAATTGTGGCGTCCGTTGTTGCACTGCTCGCAATGATTGCAGAAGACCATCGGCGCCAGCAGTACGCGTGTGCCCGGCTTCACATCGCTGATGTACTCTCCGCACTCCACCACCTCGCCCGCCACGTCGCTGCCCAGGATGTGCGGCAACTTCACGCCCGGCAAGCCCATGCGGACCCAGATATCCAAGTGGTTCAGCGAACAGGCGCGGACCCGGACCAGCACCTGGTCCTTGCGCAACTCCGGGTCAGGAATCTCCTCGTACTTGAGCACTTCCGGACCGCCGAACTCATGAATGCGGACTGCTTTCATCGTGTCCTTCCTCTTCTGTCAAGCAGGCGATAAGCAGTGCGAGTGGAACTCACTGCATATTCTGGTTTGCAAGACATCGGGTTTGTATCAGGGCACGACTTTCAGTCGTGCCGATCGAAGCGCAGCAAAGATCGGGGCTTTAGTCCCTGCAAGACCGGACCTGCCAGGGGCTGAAGCCCAGGTCGTTATGAGCCCGCTTGCGACACGGCTGAAGCCGTGCCCTGATACAAAGCGGTTGTCCAACAGGTTGCAATTCGCAGTTCCGAAATAGTCACCTTTTATGGTGCGTCGGGAACGTTCTTCAGGCATAGAGTTGCCATATCGTTTCCAAACCAAGTCTAGCATCCGGTTGTGCCCAATTTCTGCCGGTGCTGTCTCCAGACTGTGACCCTTCGCTGGGTAATGGTCAGTTTCCGGTTTGGCCGTGGCTCGACCGCGACAGGAGGATTGCGGTCTCTTCCTCAACGCTACGAAGAAAGGTAAGCAGATAAAAGACACGGGAAATCCTGGCCTTGAGGCGTGCTGACGCTTGTGCAGTCCGTTTCGTCATTACGGGTGTGCTCACAATCGTTTCTCCTTATGCGAGGAACTGGAATCAAGGGTGCATGCGCCTCAGATCGGTCCTCGAGAGCGGCGCAGCCGGACCGCTGCGGCGAGGAAGGCCGCGGCGATTGCTAAGCCGATCCACAGACCCGGGCGGAGAAGGAACTGGGCCGGCGCAATCGGTGTCAGCGAAGCCATCGACATCGGGTCCCCGGTGGGCGCGGTCCCCTCCGGGCCGCCCATGAAGCGGTACTGGAGCAGCGCGCCGAAATACGAGGTGTTGAAGGCGATCTTCTCGACCAGTCCGATGGCGAGCAGGGGCAAGGTGGCCCACAGGAATGGTGCGCGCCGCGACCAAGCCGAGACCAGCAGCAGCCAGCCCCAAAACGGCGCCCACCATAGCCCGTGGAGCGCCACCAGGTGGTAGAGAAGCATCAGCCACATCTGGAATAGCGCCAGATGGCCCCACAGCGTCGCGACGCTGAAACCGCTTCCCAGCAGCCTGGCGCTGCCGATCAGCAGCATGATGGCTTGCGTGACCACGGTGATGGCGAAGGTGAGCAGCGGGATAATCACGAGCGGTATGCTCGCCTTCGAGAGCACAGTCGTGAGATCGGAAACCGGCAGCGACTTCCAGAACAGGACGCTGCGATCGCGACGTTCGCCGTACAGCGCGTCGAGGCAGTAGAACACTCCCACGACGAGGGTGGTGAACATGAGCAGCAGGGCAGCAAACGTGTACGGCTGCTCGATGAGTTGGTGCTGCCGCATCGGGTCGAGCGCGGCGGCCTGCATCTTGGCCGGCAGGTGAACTGCGCTGATCAGGAATCCCAGCAGAATCAGCACCGCGACGGCCAGCGGCGCCAGATAGAGGGAACGGTTCTCCCACAGTTCGCGTCGCACCGACCAGTACATGCGCCGAGTCGCCGAAATGGGCGTGGCTGCGCTGACCTGCGATCCGAAGGAAGACTCGGGCATGGCGTTGGCTTGAATATTCATTGCGCCGCTCCTTGTGCCTGACTGCCCTGATTGCCCATCACGGCAACGAACAAGTCGGCGATGCTGGGTGTCCGCACCTCGCCAAATCCAGCCAGTTGCTGGCGATCGACGCGATCGAACAGCAGGATGCTGCGGCCGAACACCTGGCGCTCGAGCATCGGCTTGAGCGCCCGTGCTGCCGCGACCTGCTCGGGATGCACCGTCACTTCCATGTAGCGCGACTCGACCTCTTCCATGCTGCAATTGAGCACGATCCGACCGCGGTCGATGAACATGAGATCGGTGAGGACGTGCTGGACCTCTTCCACCTGATGCGTGGTCACGACGATCGTGCGGCTGCGATCGAAGTAGTCGTTCAGCAGGGAATCGTAGAACTGCTTGCGATAGAGGATGTCGAGGCCCAGCGTCGGCTCGTCCAGCACCAGCAATTTCGCGTCGATCGCCATGACCAGCGCGAGATGCAGTTGGGCCACCATGCCCTTCGACAATTCTCTGACTTTGCGGGTGCGTTTGATTGTGGTCTTCGCCAGAAAACCTTCCGCCCTGGTGCGATCGAATCGGGGATGCACGCCGGCGACATAATCGAGCGCCTGCGAAACCCTGATCCAGCGCGGCAGCACGGCGACATCGGCGATGAAGCAGACATCCCGCATGAGCTGATCGCGCTCGGT
>PLBW01000080.1:0-24607 GCA_003135475.1 Acidobacteriaceae bacterium | reverse complement strand
TCCAGCGCGATCGTCGTGCCGAAAGCCTTGCGCAGGCCGCGAGCTTGTATGCATGTCATGGCTTCAGCCCTTCTCCTTGGAAGGATTCGGCTCAGTGGATTTCGACGGCGTGGCATCAGCAGACGACCGGCTGGTCGCCCCGTTCAGGAGTTCTTCCGCTTTCAGGCCGAGCCGTTGAATGATTGCGTGGATGCGGGGCCACTCTTCGCCAAGAAACTTCTGCCGTTCGCCTTGCAGCAACATGCTGCGCGCGCCGGCATTGATGAACATGCCGAGGCCTCGTCTGGTTTCGACCAACCCCTCGTCCACCAGTTGCTGATAGCCCTTCAGGACCGTGAGCGGGTTGACCCGATATTCAGCCGCGACATTGCGCACCGAGGGCAGCGGATCGCCTTCCTTGAGCACGCCGTCGAGTATCATCGCGACGACCCGGTCGCGCAGCTGGCGGTAGATCGGCTGACTGTCGTTCCACTCACGGTCCATCAGGTTATCCAGAGAGTCCTTACCAGACCTTACTTAAAGATACAGCGCGCGTCAGTTTGTCCTATGCAGGTCGAAATGCGCGTGGATCGGTTTGTCCTTCATCATGAACGTCCAATCCTCGGTGTGATGGTTGGCGTCGATGATGGTGAACACCGAATGGTGCATGTGGTACTCCGTGCTCCCGCTGATGTCCTTGAACTCGAACTCCACCGTCTTGCCGTCGGGCGACATCTTGCCTGTCATGCGCGGCCGGTTCCCCGCGTCACAATAGTGGACCAGCGTGAGCTGTTCTCCGTCCACGTAAAACATCGTGACCGGATGGTCGTACTTGGTCGCATCCAACGGCGTTCCTGCTTCCTGAAACTCGTGCACGAGCGCGTTCCCCCGCGAGGTCACGCGCAGCGAGGCGTGCATCGGCTTGCCGCCTGACATCTCCGGCATCTCCGCGACGGTGACGGGGCCTTCCCACTCTCCCGCCAGGCTTTTCAGGGTTGCGAAGGACTTCTGCGCCTCGGACGGCGCAGGAGCTACGGAGGACTTTTGTGCGTCGGACATCGGCGCGGGATTGTCGACGGCCTTGTGTGCGTGTGCGTCGGACTGCGCGAAAGCCACGGCGGAGAGCGACATCAGAACAACAGATAGCACATAACGATGGGATTTCATGTTTATTCTCCTCACGAAGTTCATTTCTTGTTTGCTCTCGGGCCAGGGTTATTCGCTGACGTCGATGAGCTCAAATGAACCCTGTATGTTTTGTACTGTTGTAGTTAACTATATCACTATGTCTCATGTCAAAGCAGTTTCTGATTTTTCGTGTACGCCGCCATCCGCATAAGGACAAAGGGCCCTCGTGGCCCCGCTGGCGAGACCAGCATTTCGCTTAATCGGGAACTCGGGCCTGGCCGCTCGAGAAACGGCCAAATCCTGATTAGTCGGCTACCCGAAAACTGACCCGCTGCCACCCCTTCAGCCCTTTGACTTTGGCGCGAAGCATCTAAATAATTGAACTCACCCGCCATGGACATCTACGAACAAATCGTTGAGCTTCGCCGCCAGGGTCGCCGTGGCGCGGTCGCTACTATCACCAACGTTCGCGGTTCCATCCCTTCCTTCCAGACTGCGAAGATGCTGGTGCGCGACGATGGCTCCATAGTAGGCACCATCGGCGGCGGCTGCGTGGAAGCCGAGGTTTGGCAAGTCGCGCGTGAAGTGATGGAAGAGGAGAAGCCGCGCTCGCTCACTTTCAACCTCAACAACAATCCCAAGTACGATACTGGTCTGGTCTGCGGCGGTACGCTGGAAATTTTTGTCGAGCCGGTGCTTCCACCCGCGCTGCTCTACATTTTTGGCGCTGGCCACGTCGCCTACAACCTGTATAAGGTCGCGGCCATTGCCGGCTTCGACGTAGTCGTAGTGGATGACCGCGAGGCGTACGCCAACCGTGAGCGCTTCCCTGATGCGCGCGAGGTGATTGCCCGCGATTTCGAGTTGGCGACGGCGCAACTCAATCCTCCGGAATCGTCGTACATTGTCATCGTGACTCGCGGACACCGCGACGACATGCGTGTGCTGCGTTGGGCCATCAATACGCGGGCACGCTATCTCGGCATGATTGGCTCACGCCGCAAGACCATCTCGATCTACAAGGAACTGGAGAAAGAAGGGATTCCGGCCGACAAATTCAAGGATGTGCATGCGCCCGTGGGTCTTGAGATCGGAGCGGTCACGCCTGAAGAGATCGCGGTTGCCATCGTGGCCGAGATGATTGCCGTCCGGCGGCGCGCGCTGACGGAGCTCCCCAGTAAGATGTATTCCTACCCTCTCGGCAACACCGCCGGGCATGATGAGCAGGATGCTGCCATCGAAGAAGGTCCCACCCACATTCCGTGATCTTCTATCGCCGGTTGTCCGTCTGCGGCTCGGGATGGATGAGCACCCGGAACAACTCCGGCAGTTCCTGGCGAAATCGGCTTTCCATGGTGGTCTGTATGTCGTGCACGCGCGAGAGTGGCAGATCGTCGTTCATGGTGCAATGCAGCGACAGGTAGAGCCGGCCGCCAACTCGTTTGAACATGAGGTCGTGCATGTCCACGACTTCGGGGAATCCTTCCCGCACCTGTTGTAGCCGGTCTTCAAAGCCCGTGGCGCGAACCAGTCCATCGCTGGTCTCAATGGTCGCCGGTTCGCTCTCGATGTGGGTCAGAATACTGGAGATCCCGCCTACCTCCTCTTTCATCTCGCTTTCCAGGCGGGTGACTCGATCGTGTGCCTCCTTTAGGCTGAGTTTTTCGTCGAGTTCAACATGCTGCTCCACATGCAAACTGCCGCCGAGGTCCTGCACGCTGATGTCATGCACGTTGAGGTTGTTGCGCGTGGCCACCGCACGAATCCGGTCGAAGAGGCTCTCCTGCCGGCTGGCCCGCGAAACGGTGTTCACCACGACGTCGGCATCGGGCAGAACGGCGCGGATGCGGGCCGCAACTTCGTTGGAGACCTGCTCGGACTTCTGAAACGTCACATTGCGCGACATGGCAACCGAGACGTCGGCAAAATAGTGGCTGCCGCTCCGCCTGATCCGTACCCGATCCACTTCCAGCACGCCGTTCACCCGGTACACTTCTTCGATGATGCGGTTGCGCACGCCGGCGGGAGCGGCGTCCAGCAACGCGTCAATNNAATGACGACCGCGCTGGACCAGATGTCGGTGCTGAAGTGCAGGGCATCGGCGTGCAGTGCCTGGCTGTCATACTTGTCGGCTATGCGTCGCAGGCGGCGTGAACGCCAGTAGTCCACCATGATCGACGTTCCCATGACGGCGAATGCCCAGACGGTGGGCTCGATGTGGACGAAATGATAGAAGAGCCGCTTGGCCGCCTCATATACGATCCAGATACAGGTCAGCAGCAGCAAGCCGGTTTCGAGAAAGGCGGAGAAGCTTTCGATTTTTCCGTGGCCATACTGGTGATCGGCATCGGCAGGCTTGTCGGAGACGCGGACCGAAAAATACGTGATGGCCGCCGCCACCAGATCGAGGCCGGAGTGCGCCGCCTCNNGAGAGGATGCCCAGACTGCCGGTGGTCACGCCGACCATTGTCTTCAGTAGCGTGATGGCAATCGCAGCGTAGATGGAATTGAGGGCGACCGCCTTCTTCTCCTGCCTCATGCCCGCAGTCGTGACCGATTCCGCCATAGGTTCGATTATTCACCTTCCGCTTAAATCCGCAAACCTCTTAGCTACCCGCCTGAAGCTAGCTTCTGACGACAGTCAGCCCGAATGTGGTACATTTTTTGTATCCATCTACCTACTCCGCCTTAGGGCGGTATTTACTCCTGGAGGAACACCACTACATGTCACGCTCTACTTTCCTGGTTATTGCGCTTTCGTGTGCTCTTAGCTATGCCGCCTATGGCCAGAATCCGAGTTCGAACCAACCCCCTGCTGCACCTGCGGCGTCCTCGGCGACGACGCAAAGCTCGCCGCCGCCTTCTGCTGCAGGCGCACCTGCGACTCCCGCGGCTGACGCGACCAAGGTCCCGATGGATGAAGCGGTCATCACTCTGAAAAATGTCTGCCAGCCCAAGGCCGGCGCCACAACGCCGCCCCCGGGGTGCGTAAGCAGCATGACGCGCGAGCAGTTTGAGAAGATGATCACAGCGCTACAACAACCCGACAAGCCCCCCATGCCTACCGAGGTGAGGCGCAACTTCGCCTCGCAATACGCGAAGATGCTGGTCTTTGCCAACGCCGCCCGCGAGTTGAATCTGGAGAACGATCCTCGATTCGTGCAAATTTTCCAGTTCGTCAGAAATCAGATCCTGACCGACGCCTTGAACCAGCACATCGTTCAGGAGTATTCGCATCTTTCCGATCAGCAGATCGAAGACTATTACAAGCAGAACCCCAAGAAGTATGTTGAAACCACGCTGCAGCGCATCATGGTTCCGCGGACCGCCGCCAGCGGCGACAAGCCCAAGCCCAGCGATGCCGAGGAGAATGCTTACGCCGACAAAATCAGGGAACGCTGGATTGCGGGTGAGGACCCGGTTAAGTTGGCAAAAGAAGCGATGGAGCACGCTGGTCTCACCAATGCCGCGCCTGATGTCAATCTCGGTGCGCGCCGTCCCGGTACCTTGCCCGAGGCCCATGAGTCCGTCTTCGACTTGAAGCCCGCGGAGGTTTCCCAGGTGTTTTCTGACCCTGGATCGCTCTACATTTACAAGGTGGTTTCTTTTCGCCAAGTTCCGCTCAGCGAGGTTAAGGCCACCATCTCGTCCACGTTGCAGCGGCAAATGATCACCGACAAGATTCAACAAATCCAGAGTTCGGCGACCATAGTACTCAACGATGCTTACTTTGGGCCGGAGATCCCGCAGGCCGTCCATCAAACCATCATCACACCAAAGGGGGCCGCTGGAGCTAAGCCGAACTCAGGATCGGCTCCGCCGAACCCCAATGCAACGCCCGCTCCGGCACCGAATCCGGAGGCCCCTCCAAAATAGTCATGCCGCCGGAACGGACTGTCCTGGTCACGGGGATCTCTGGGAATCTGGGCGCCCGGTTACTGCCATTGCTTTCCGAGTTTCACGTAGTGGGGGTGGACACACGTCCACCCGACAGTTCCAGTCTGGCGAGGTTCGAGCAAGCGGATCTGGGCCGTGAGGCGTCTTGCTGGCAGCTCATTGACTTGCTGCGGGAAACCGGTGCACGCTCCATAATTCATCTCGCATTCGTTCTAGATTCCCAACGCTCCGGCGTTCTCGAGCTGGAACGGATGTGGCAGATCAATGTCGCTGGAACGGCCCGGGTCATGGAAGCCGTAAGCGTTGTCAATCGCACCGGCGGCCAAATCAGGCAGTTCATTTTTCCCAGCAGTGTCGCCGTATACGGCCCGGAGACCGCAGGGCCGGTAAAAGAAGAAGCTCCGCTCCGTGCCCACACACTGCCCTACGCCATTCACCAACGCGAGTGCGACGAGGTGGTTCGCTATCGAGCCGAGAGCCTTGGCGACTGTCACACTTACATTGTGCGTCCTCACATTCTTCGCCGGCGCGAGCGTGCAGAATTATGTGATTGGAGCGTTGCGCGGAATTCCACTTGGCAGCAGCAAACGTGCCGCCCGCATGCGGGCCGCGGGCAAGCGGTTGCCCTGGTTGCTGCCTCGCGGCACGAAATATCTGGAGAAGCGCTTCCAGTTTGTACACGTGGACGACATGGCACGGTTGCTGGTGCACCTATTGAACCGGCCGGCAAGCGATCCGTCACTCACCATTTTGAACGTTGCCGGTCGCGGAGAACCCATCACCGTTCAACGCTGCGCTGAGATAGCGCAAGCCAAGATCAAACGTGTTCCCACACGGGCCGCGTGCCACGCCGTTCTCCGCCTCTTGTGGAAGCTGGGGATTTCCTCGATTCCCCCCGCTGCTCTGCCCTACCTGATTGGCTCCTACACCATGGATACCACCCGGCTGCAACACTTCCTCGGGGAAGAGTATGCCCGCGTTATTCAATTCACCATTGAAGATGCGCTGCGCGACAGCTTTGAAGACAGGGGCTAGGGGTTGGAAACTAACTTACCTGCATTATTCATGAACATTGAATTGTCATCCTGAGCGAGCCCGCCGCGGCGGGCGAGTCGAAGGACCCCTATGGCTGCAGGCAGATCGAGTGCCCCGGGCACGGCCCTAAATTCCTAGCCCTAGCCCCTGACCCCTACTTCTTCCCGCGATACAGGCCGGCGATCCCAAACGTGTAGGGCGTCCATGAGACTTCGCGGAAACCGGCAGCGCGCATCCGCTGCAACATCTCGTTGGGAGAGGGAAAGCGCAGTACGGACGCAGGCAGATATGCATAAGGACCGCGTACGCCGGAAATCAGCGTGCCGATGGCCGGCAGCACCCGCCGAAAGTACACTCGATACAATTTGCCAATCAGGCCCTTGGGCTCGCCGAAATCGAGAATGCCCACCTCGCCCTGGGGCGCAAGCACGCGGTAAATCTCGGCCAGTCCACGATCGTAGTTGGCGAGATTGCGAAAGCCGAACGCGGCGGTCACCAACTGAAACTGGCTCGCTGGAAAAGGCAAGTTCAAGGCGTCAGCCTCGACCCAGCGAATGTTCCTGCCTGTCGACTTCTGCTCCGCGCGCACCAGCATGGCGTGCGAAAAATCGGCCCCAAAGATTTGTGTGGGTGCGCCATTCATGGTGGTCAGGCGACGATGCAGGGCAAACGTCATGTCGCCGGTCCCGCAGCACAGGTCGAGCACCTGCGCGTTAGGACGGCGCAGCACCTCGCTGAAGATGCGGGCAGTGCGGTTCCACCATACCCGGTCGACGTTCATCGAGAGCACGTGGTTCAGCAGATCGTAGCGAGGCGCGATCGACGTGAACATATCGCGCACCGCCTTGGCGGCCGATGCTTCGTCTCGCGCTCCGGCCGGGACGGCGCCCACGATGCGCTGACCCGTAGGGCTACCCGAGGCTTCGATCGAAGATTTGTCGTCCTGGGCCAACGCTATGCCTCTGACAACTTCTTGATTTCTTCGACTGCGTCGATAACTGCTCGTTCCGGCACGGTATTGACCACTGCTACCTCGCCGATACCCGTCGGCAGAACGAAATGCGGCACACCGCCCACCGTCTTCTTGTCGGAGAGAAGCCGCTTGACAATACTTTCGCTGTTTACCTCAACCCTTGGCAACGGCGCGTACGCGCGCACCAGCCCCACGATCCGTTGCGCAGAGTGCGAGTCGGTCATCTGCATTCCGGTCCCAATCATGGTTGCGGCGATCATTCCCCAGCCCACCGCTTCGCCATGAAGGAACTGCTCGTAATCAGTTTCCGCTTCCAGCGCATGCCCGATGGTGTGTCCAAAGTTCAGGATGCGGCGCTCGCCGCTCTCCCGTTCGTCCGCGCTCACCACGTCCGCCTTGACGAGAATGCATTCCGTGATCAGCGTCTCCAACAGAGCGCCGTCACGATGCAGCAAAGCATCGCGGTTCGACTCCATCAACTCGAAGATCGCAGGATTGCGAATCACCCCGTACTTCATTGCCTCGAACAAGCCGGAGCGGTACTCGCGCTCGGGCAGCGTCGCCAGCACATCAGGATCGGCAAGCACGGCGAGCGGCTGATAAAAGGTCCCAAGCAGGTTTTTGCCCGACTTCAGGTTCACTCCAGTCTTGCCACCGATCGCCGAATCAACCTGCGCGAGCAGAGTCGTCGGTATTTGCACGACAGGAATTCCGCGCATGAAGACTGACGCCAGAAACCCTGCGACATCGCCCACCACTCCACCGCCCAGCGCCAAAATCACCGACCGCCGGTCGGCGCCGCGACTCACCAGTTTCGAGGCAAGCTTCTCCAGTTGCGAGAGAGTCTTGGAACGCTCTCCGTCTGGCATCTCGATGATTTCGACTTTGCGCCCGGCTTGGCTGAAACTCTTGCGCAGAATGTCGCCCCACGGCTTGCGCACGGGCGCCTGCGTCACCACAAAGACGCGCCAATCCGGAGACACAGTAGGGCTCAGTGCGGCGGTCGCCGAGTGCAGCAAGCCTCGCTCGACCAGCACTTCATAGGATCGCGATGGGGTATGAACCGGGATGCGAGTCAAGCTTCTAGTGTAAAGGATGAGAGTTGCTGCCGCACCGCTCTGTGCGATTCCCCATTTGGTTTCGCCATCCCATATACCGAATCCCGCGCTCCGCCTGCGTGCTACCATGAAGCCGTTAAGACCACAGTTAGCGGCCATGAAAGCTCTTCCTTCCGAAACCGATTTCATTGTGGTGGGCGCGGGCATCGCAGGTCTGCGGGCCTCGGTGGAACTTGCATCCGCAGGACGCGTCCTGTGTCTGGCGAAACGCGAGGTCACGGAATCCAACACGCAGTACGCGCAAGGTGGCATCGCCGCCGCGCTTAGCGATGACGATGAAGTCCGCCTCCACCTGGAGGACACGCTCAAGGCGGGCGACGGCCTGTGCAACGAAGAGGCTGCACGCATCCTGGTGGAAGAAGGCCCGCCCCGGATCGAGGAGCTCATCGCGTGGGGTACGGAGTTCGATCGCGCCGGCACGAAGATCGCGTTCACTCGCGAAGGGGCGCATAGCCGCAGCCGCGTACTGCACGCTCACGGCGACTCCACCGGGCGCGAGATTGGCCGCGCGCTCTACCTCAAGGCCTCGGCCCTGAAGGCCATCACCTTCCGGGAATTTGAATTCACCACCGACTTGCTGGTGCGCGACGGCCGCGTGGTTGGGGTCCGCGTTCTCGACCAGTCTGGCCAATCGCACGAGATCNNGACGGGGTTGCCATGGCGCATCGCGCCGGCGCCGAGATCAGCGACATGGAGTTCGTGCAGTTCCATCCCACCGCGTTGTACCTGAAGAACGCTCCTCGGTTCCTTTTGTCGGAGGCACTGCGCGGGGAAGGCGCATATCTGCGGAACATTGAGCTGAAACGCTTCATGCCCAAGTACCACGAGTTGGCGGAACTGGCCCCGCGTGACGTTGTGGCCCGTGCGATTGCACATGAACTGGAGCTGGTAAAACGTCCCGATGCCGCCGTGTATCTCGACCTCACCCACCTGCATGCCGACCGCGTACGCAAACGTTTCCCCACCATTTACTCCACCTGCATGGAGTACAACATCGACATTGCTACCGAACTGGTTCCCATTCGTCCGGCAGCGCACTATGCCATGGGCGGCGTGCGCACCGATCTCCGCGGACAGACTTCTCTCCCCGGTCTATATGCCGCTGGAGAGGTGGCGTGCACGGGCGTGCACGGCGCGAACCGGCTGGCCAGCAATTCGCTTCTCGAAGGGTTGGTGTACGGAGCACGTGCTGCCCAGAACATGCGCGAGCATCTCCGGCCACGTCGTGACCACGCAACGGTTGCAGGAGCTGAGAATACCGCCGCATCTACCAATGGACAGCCGGCACAAGTCGAGGCATTCATCAAGAAGGTGCAATCGCTGATGTGGCAGTACGTCGGCGTGGTGCGCGACGGAAAAGGCCTGCGCCAGGTTGTCTCGGAGTTGAGCGAGTTGCAGAAGCAACAGCCTGCCTCGGGCGATCGTCGTTCGCACGAGGCGGCGAACATACTACAGGCCGGGCTGTTGATCGCCCGCTCGGCGCTGGCCCGGGAGGAAAGCCGCGGCGCTCACTATCGCCTCGATTTTCCCCTGAAGAATGACGTGAAATTCCACAAGCATTCCGTGGTATCTGGCGACAAGATTCGCTTCGAATAGATCTGCTACGTGGCTTTGTGTTTCTTCTTGGGAAACAACAGCGACAAGAAAATCGAGATCAGCAAAACGCCGGCGACCACGCCGAGCGCGATGCCAATAGGAATCTGGACGTAACTCGACGCCAGCATCTTCACGCCGATAAAGATCAGAATCAGCGATAGGCCGTAATGCAGGAAGTGGAAGACTTCGATCATTCCCGCCAACGCAAAATAGAGAGAGCGCAGTCCGAGAATCGCAAACACATTGGACGTATAGACGATGAACGGCTCGCGCGTCACCGCCAATACCGCCGGAATGGAGTCGGTCGCAAACAGCACGTCGGTCGTCTCCACTACGATCAGCACCACCGCCAGCGGGGTCGCATACCGCACCAGCCCGCGGCGCACGAAAAACTTGCTGCCCTCAAAATCTTTAGTCAGCGGGAATAGCTTGCGAAAGCCGCGCAGTACCAGGTTCGACTCAGGATTGATCTCCTGGTCTTTTTGGCGGAACAGCCTGATGCCACTGTAGATGAGGACCCCGCCAAAGATGTAGATGAACCAGTGGAAGCGGTTCAGCAGCGTGATACCGGCGACGATGAAGATGGCGCGCATGACCAGCGCGCCCAGGATGCCCCAGAACAGCACCTCGTGCTGCAACTGCCGCGGGACCTGAAAGTAGCCGAAGATGAGCAGAAAAATGAACAGATTATCGACGCTTAGGGACTGCTCGATGAGGTAGCCTGTGACGAACTCCAGCGACAACTGGGAGTTGGGCCGGGCATGGCTGCCCACCATGGTGTGTCCGAAAAAGTAAATCAGGACAGCGAAGCCCGCTGCCAGAGAAATCCAGACCAGCGTCCAGCCCATGGCCTCGCGAAAGCCCACCACGTGCTTGTTGCGGTGGAAGACGCCCAAGTCGAGCGCCAGCAGCGCCAACACGAACACGTTGAATAGGACCCAGAAGAGCCAGTTCGAAGGCATGGGCAGAATCTCGGAACAGCCATTCTATCTGGCGGGCTGAATCCGGAATGGTCTTTTCGACGGGCCCGCGATTTCCACCTACAATGGAATCAGCGGCCTCGCCCGCGCTGTACTGGCTACGATCAGAAGCCCAACACTAATTCAGCCATCAACGAAAGGAATCATCATGGCCCGGCAACCCGGCGTTTATGCGACCCTGGACACTAGCGAAGGAACCATTGTCTGCCGCCTCTTCGAGCAGGAAGCGCCCATCACGGTGAAAAACTTCATCGAGCTTGCGGAAGGCTCGCGCGAATGGACCCACCCGCACACCAAGAACAAGAGCAAAGCTCGCCTGTATGACGGCACCATCTTCCATCGGGTGATTCCCGACTTCATGGTCCAGGGCGGAGACCCCACCGGCACTGGCATGGGCGGCCCCGGCTACCAGTTTCAGGACGAGACCAAGGGCTCCCTGCACAAGTTCGATAAGCCGGGCAAGCTGGCCATGGCCAACTCCGGCCCCGGCACCAACGGCTCGCAATTCTTCATCACCGTCACAGCAACGCAGTGGCTAACCGGCAAGCACACCATCTTCGGCGAAGTCGTCGAAGGCCAGAACGTGGTGGACAAAATCACCAAGCTGCCGCGCAATCGCCAGGACAAGCCCAACAAAGATGTGGTGCTGAACTCGGTAAAGATTGAGCGGGCGTAAAAACAGCTTTGAGTTTCTAGTTTCGAGTGGGTCGGATTCTTGGGCACCCGGCGGCAGCTTTGCGGCAGGAAGGGTCACGGCCGCCCTTTCAGCATTCGACGCACATTTCGTTTCCCATGGAGCACAGCGACAACCTGAAGCGGGGACGTCTCTGGCCGGTAAACAATGGTGTAGTTAGGGTAGCGCGTCAGTGTCCAGAAACGCAGCGCGCGTGCTGTGAGATCGGAACGGGAATGGCCGCACGTCGGACCGTCGGCGAGAAACGCGCAGGCATTGTAAATCGCCTGTTCTACGCGGGCAGCGGCGTCTTCGCTTTCCTTCGCGATGTAAGACCAAATGTCGAAGATATCAGCTTTCGCAAGAGGTGTGAGAGCATATCCGCTCATCGCTTGGAGGAATGCTCTCGGCGCCAACCGTCCTTCATAGCCTGGATTTCACGGCCGGCCTGTGCGCCGTCGATAAGCTCCCCACGTTCGGCCTGCAAATAGCCCTCCTCAATGTGGGCCGACAACGCCCGCCGCTCATCATCGGTCCAGCTTTCTTCGGCATCCTGGGCTTCAAGAGCACGGCGCAATACATCTTCAACGTTCGTGTAGCCGCCACTGGAGAGGCGCCTTTTGATGAGCCTCTCAAGATCGGGCGAAATCCTTAATTGCATAGCCGTTCTCCCTGTTCGTCCAATCATTGTAACCTTTTACCTGGGGGCCGCTCATTCCTGCTCCGGATGAGTTCCTCGAACAGCTTCTCGTACTTCTCAGCAATTGCGTCCCAGCGATACAGAGCATCAGCGCGCTGTTTGGCGCGTGAGGCCAACTGTTGCCGAGCGGCAGGATCGTCGAGCAATGCCTGCAACTTCGCTGCAAGGTCCTCTTCCGACTTCTCATACTTCACCCCGGCGTCGCCCGCGGTCTCGGCGTTCTCTGGAGTATCGAGATAGAGCACCGCATTGTTCGCCGCCATCGCTTCGATCAGCGCGGGATGAACTCCACCGATCTCGCACGCGAAGACGAAGACGCCCGCATGTTTCTGCAATGCCCAATATCCATCGCCATAGATCGCACCGGTGAAGCGCACGCGCTCATCGCCCAGGGATTTCATCCGCTCGATGTAGTCGCGATCGTAGGGATTGTCGCCCACCACAACCAAGGGCCAGTCGCTGCGCACGTTGCGCCAACTGCGCAACACGAGGTCGGGATTGTTCTCCGGCTCAAGACGGCTGACATACAGCACGTAGCGGCCTGATTCCAGATTGAAGCCATTCAGGCTGTCGTCGCCCGCCGGCATCTCGGAGCCGTAACCGATGACTGTGGACTCGCTGCCATATTTCGCGAGGTAGTAATCGTGAATCGCCCGCGCGTCGGTCACTAGGCGAGTCGAACTGAACGATGACATCCATTCACAGAAGTGCAGCACCTGCGCGCCCAGGCCCTTCCACTTCTCGCGCTTGCGGTCGAGGCCATCGACGTTGAGCACTACCGGCTTGCCGAAGAGCCGCGGAATGTAGGCGAACGGACTGTTGGCCACGTTGCACAGCAGCACGACATCGTTGTCGCTGAAGGCGACGCGCACGGCAGCGAACAAAGTGCTGACCCAGGTGTCGAGGTGCTTTTGATGAAGGCTGGGGACGATCACCCGGCGTACGCGCCGATCGTACACGTCGTCCGGCCGGACGAACGCCCTGCGGCAGTACACGGTGACTTCGTGTCCCTGGTCCACAAACCGCGAGCTGATCTGCTCGGCAAAGCGCTCGAAGCCGCCATAGCGGTTGGGAATGCCGCGAGTACCGACAATGGCGATTTTCATGAGGCCGCTTTTCGCTGTTCGCTATTTGCAAACGGCAGTTGGTCCGCAGCATCCAAACTGGCTACTGACTACTGGCTACTGGCTACTGACGACTGCTTTTCGCCTTCTCCGCGTCTATCGCCCGAGGAGAATTGCAAAACCACCATAGCAAATCGCGGTCAGAAACCCGGCGGCGCGACTGAATAATCGCGCGCTTGCGGCGAACGCTCGCACGTACGCGCCAGGGATAAGCCAGTGCCGAAAGCATTCGCTGATCGCGCAGCAGCGCGTAGCCGAGGGTCATCATATCGCGCCACGCCACCGGCAGAAACAGCCGCCTGCACAGCCATCCAGAGGCGTTCTTGCCGCGCATGAGAAACCGGTTCTTCACCGAATGCCAGTTGATGACCAGCGGCAAGTCCTTTCGCCGCTCAGGCGTGACCCGGCGCACATGCCAAGCCACCGCCGCCGGCGTATAGAGGCACTTCCAGCCCATCACTTGCGCGCGCCAGGCCAGGTCGCCGTCTTCACGAAAAGCAAAAAAATCCTCATCGAAAACTTCGCCTTCTACGGACACGTCCTGGATGAAGTCGCGGCGGAACAGCACCGCCGCCCCACTGGCGCCGAAGACGTACTGCGGGCGATCATACTGGCCGTGGTCAACCTCTTCAGCCCCACGGTCAAGATGGCGCATGTTGCGGGTGAAGTAAATTCCCGTGGAATCCAGGATGTTGCTGCGGTGTTGCTCCGCGACGGGGTCCCAGCGCAATAATTTTCCGCAGACTGAGCCCGCATCGGGATGCGCTCCCCCTGCAGCCACCATCTGCCTGACGAAGTCGGCGCTGAGCACCACGTCGGGGTTAAGGCAAAGCACCCAATCTCCGCCCGCCGCCCGGATCGCCTGGTTTTGTCCGGCGGCAAATCCGACGTTGCGCTCGTTGTAGATCACCCGCCATCGTGACTCCGCCTGGCGCAACAGCTCACGCGTGCCATCGGTCGAGGCGTTGTCCACAATGATGACCTCGAGTTCGCCGCAGTCCTGCTGCTCGATTGAGGTGAAGCAGACATCGAGGTATTGTGCCGAATTCCGGGTAACGATTGTGACTGAGACCATTGGTAGTGCGGGCCTTCAGGCCCGCTTCAAGCTCCCGCGAAACCTATGGCTTCGGCAGCTGAGGTCGTTGACCTCAGGAGCCGAAGCGTTCTGCATTGCCGTTTGGACGCCGGCCTGAAGGCTGGCTCTACCCGGACGCAAGAATCCGTACAGACCTCTAGTATGCACCGCGTCCGGAAAGGACGATGGGAATGGTGCGCAGGAAGATCTTGAAATCGAGCCACAGCGACCAGTTATCAATGTACGTGAGGTCGAGTTGCATCCAGCGGTTGAAGTCGACATGGTTGCGGCCTTCCAACACCCAGGTGCAAGTCAGGCCGGGACGCATGCGCAAACGCCGCCGCTGCCAGTCTTCATACTGCTCCACCTCTTCGGGAACGGCGGGACGCGGTCCCACGAACGACATGTCACCCCGCAGGATGTTCCAAAGCTGCGGCAACTCGTCAAGGCTGAAGCGGCGCAGCCACCGTCCCACCGTGGTGATGCGGGGGTCGTCGCTGATCTTGAAGACTGGGCCGTCGAGCTCGTTCAACTGGTGAAGCTCCGCGCGCATCTGTTCGGCGTTGTTGATCATGGAACGGAACTTGTACAACATGAAGCGGCGGCCGCCCAGCCCGCAGCGGGTTTGGCGAAACAGCACCGGACCGGGCGAAGTCACCCTGATCATGGCCGCGATGCCAAGCAACAAGGGCGAGAACACAATCAATACTGCGAAGGAGAATGCCGCATCGAAGATACGCTTGAAAAACAGTCGCAATTCACTGTCGGGCGCGCTCGACAGGCTGAGCAGTTGCACGTCGCGAAACTTCTCGAGATAGATCCGCGAGTAGGCGGCCGGCAAAAATTCCAGTTGCACCCGCGTCCTCATTCCGACATCAGCGCAGTGCTGCATCACCGGCTCCAGCCGAGCCAGCTCCTGCATGTTCACGGCAAAGACAATCTCGTCCACCACCTCCTGTTGCAGAATACCGCCCAGTTCCTCGATCCGATGGACTCTGTAACCGCCCAGGTCCTGGAGCGAAGCATCGCTTGAGTTGGGATCGACAAAGCCAATCAGCCGCAGCCCCATGCCCCAACTCTCCTCGATCAGGGCCGCCATTTCGCGGGCGCGCGGACCACAACCCACGATCAGCAAGTAGTGGTAACGCTTGAGCCGATCGCGCATCCAGGAAACGCCCGAGTACGTCACCGCACGGCCTATCACGAGCAGGACGAAATCCACCGCGCCGATCAGCAGGACATAGGTCCGGCTCACGTCCACGCGACGAAATAGATACAAACCGGCATAAATCACTACCAGCACAACGCCGAGTTGACTGACGATATTCAGAATGAGCTGGATGGGACTGCTAAGTTCAAGATCGCGGTAGAAGCTGGAAAAATATCCGACCGCCGCCCACGTAATCAGAAAGGCGGCCAGCAGCGGTAGATAATGGCTGAAGGGATAAATGCCCGGCAATCGCCGGCTGAAAAAGTCGAAGTGCACCAGCAGAGTGCGCAGCAGATACGCGACCACGAAGGAGGCGCAAGTCACTCCCAGGTCGTGCATCAAGGTGACCGAGCTTAGAAGCTTGGAACGACGATCAAACACGGTATAACTGCCGTTGGTTACAGTTGGACGTTATCACCTGGGAACCCGGTGCATACCGCACGACGTTAGCGAATTGGCGAAGAAACCAAATTGAACCCGGGACGCGAGGACAACTGCCCCACCTACTCTAGCAGTATTTCTAAGCTTTATGCCATTGGTGTAGGCTACTTGATTAACTTGGAAAGCTTCTCGATGGTACCCGGACAGCAAGCTTTTATAACCGAAGTGGCCCGCCGGCCGGACGGCCCAGTCCTATCCTCCGAAGCGGCACGTTGGGTACGGTGGCTGGAAGGCCTGATCTTCTCCTTCCTGATTCTGTTCGCCATCCTTCTGCCGCACTCGATCAAAGGAGCGCGGCACGCGTGGATGGCTGCGGGCTTGCTGTGGCTCGCCAAGCTGGCGATCGAGCGCAAGCGCCCGTTTCCGCAGGTTCTTTCCGCACCGTTGCTGGCCTATATCCTTCTGAGTGGAATTTCGACTGCGCTCTCGCCCGATCCATACCTGAGCTGGCCGCGCCTGAAAGTCGTGTGCCTGGTGCTGGCCGGAACCGTGGTCGCACAGAACCTGCAACGGCTCTCGCAGGTGCGCATCCTGGTGTTGTTGTTACTGCTTTCCGGGCTCGCGGCGGCAGCCTTCACGGCTTGGCAATACACCTACGGCGTGGGAGTGCAGGTGAAGTACCTCGCGCCGACGGCGGACTTGTATCGCGCTGGGATTCGCGCTGGCGACATCGTTACCCATATCAACGGCCGCTCTGTGCACACTCCGGAGCAATTGAGCAAGGTGGTGGTGCAGAGCCCGTCAGGAACCATGCTTCGCGTCAAGTATCTGCAAGGAGAACCGTTCCGCAAACGAGAAACGTTTCTCACTGGCGAGCAATTTGTGAAGAGCGGTGTGGATACTCCGGACCTGCTATTGGCTCGCGGCAAGCCCGGACGTGCGCAAGGCACTCTGGGACACTACATCGTCTTTGCCGAGGTGCTCATGCAGCTTGGCTGCCTGGCATGGGCCATGTTGCTGAGTACGCAACCGCAGAGATGGGACATCCGGACGTTTTTTGCCATCGTGTTCCTGGCGCTGACGGCAGCGCTGCTGGCTACGCAAACGCGGGCCGACATCGCGGGACTGGCAGCCGGTTGCGTTGTCGCGCTCTGGCTACTGGGCAGGAAGCAGACCCGGATATGGGCATTCGCCGGCCTGGTTTTGCTGGTGCTCCTTGCGACGTTGTGGATCCACCACACCCGAAGGTTGGACTGGGTCAGTCCGGCCGACGCGGGGACGCATTTCCGGGTATTGATGTGGGAGGACGGAGTACGGCTGATCCGGCAGCATCCATGGTTCGGGGTTGGGATGGATACGATCTTCAATCACTGGCAGGAGTGGAACATTCGCGGCTTTGCCCTATATCGCGTGATCTATCACTTCCACTCTGATTACATCCAGATCGCCGTGGAGCGCGGCCTGCTCACCCTGGCAGCGTGGTTGTGGTTCGTCGTGGCGTATGTTGTTTTTCTGTTTCGCCTGCTGCGGCGGACGCGCGAGCATAGCCGCTTTGCAACCGGAGTCGTGGCAGGCGTGCTCGCCGCCTTTGTCGGCTATCTGGTTCCTTCAACGGTGCAGTATTGTCTGGGCGACGATCCGTTGGTGATGATCATGTTCTTCTACTTCGGACTGGCGGTCGCGATTGATCGCATGCTGAAGACGCCGGGAGCGGTGGATGTTCCGTAATGCTGGATATCCAGGATATGGGCGCGACCGCTACTTCTTCGCCCCGATGGTCTTCCATTGCCATGCGATCACGTCACCGAAATGGCGGATCACGAACTGCGGGGTGTGTCCCCCGGGATAGATGTGGAACTCGTGCGGAACGCCCCGCGAGTTCAGCAGTTGGTCCAACCGTTGCGCTCCCTGTTCGAAGCCGTAGTCGTCGTTATTGCCGACGTTGAAGTAGATCTTCATGCGCTTCAGGCTGGCGGCGCTGTCGTTTTGCGCGAAGTAGAAGACATTGTTGCGCTCAAAGTACGCGCGGCTGAACGGCGAACCAAAGACATCGCCCATCAGCGATCCGGGAGAGCCCGGCCCGCCAGAGGTAAAGTCCTTCGGCAGATCGGCAATCAGCGCCGGCATCTGCGCACTCACCCCGGCAAACTCGTCCGGATACTTGAAGGCCAGCCGCAACGCCCCATACCCGCCCATCGAAACTCCGGTGATGCCACGTGTAGCGCGGGTACCCTCGGCGCGATACTTTTTCTCCATCTGCGGAATGAACTCCTTGATGAAAAAGTCCTCGTAGCGAACCTTGCTGTTCTCGGAGTTGAGATAGAACGTGTGCCCTCCGCTGGGTGCAAGCACGATGAAATCGCCGATCTTGCCTTGGCGCCGGAGTTCCGCGATCACGTCCCATCCGCCAAAGTTCAGTAGGGACTGCTCGTTGTCGCCGAGCCCGTGGAGGTAATAGAGCACCGGGTACTGACGCGTTTTGTCCTGATCGAAGCTGTCCGGCAGAAATACGCAGTAGCGCACTGGCCGGCCGAGGATGCTTGATTTGATGACCGAGCACTCGGCGCGACCCTGGGCGTGCAGCAGCGACGCAAGGCTGAGGAACAGCAGCAGAATCGCTACGCGAACTATTGGAGGCCGAGATTTACCGTTGGAAAGATTGGCCCAATAGCTCTTCAGTTGGCGCAGTTTTTCTAAGCTCACATTCAAAGCAGTTCGACCTATTGATTCTCGCCGTAACCGAGCAGGCGTTCGTCGATGTGGAATGGTTCCACCTTTACAACCCTGGCCATGAAGCCTGCCACCTCGGGGTACATCACCACGTTTAATTCTTGGGGAACAACGACCGAGGGAACGAGAAAGACCGGAGCAGGCGGATTGGCTGAGACGGCCAGAGCTTCCTCCGGCATAACGCGTCTTACGGGAACCTGGTCAGGTGTTTCAATTGTCACCAGCACGTAGTCCAGCGGCACTTCCGGTAACTCGAGATGGACAAGCACTTCTGCGAGCGCAAGAGAAGCATGCTGTGCCGCGTAGATAACAGGTATGCCTTTTCGGTTGCAACGCCCTGCTGCGTAGAGGCCGCCGCTGCCGGTAAGATCGTAGGCGTACTTGCTTAGCGTCAGCCGATAGACGATCAAATGAACATGCCGTGGTCGATCCGAACCAGCTCTTCTTCAACTGCGGAAGGATCTTTTGTCAGCATTTGAAGCGGACTCTGGTTGTTGAAGATTCGGTTAGGCCTATTCAACCAAGCGTTCGCGTTAGTGCGGGACCCGAAAGTCTCCGCAGCGTGTGCCAAGACTTGCGCATATTCCAAGGCCAATTGGCTCACATCGAAACCGTTAATCTTGAGCTGACCGTACGCCTGCGTAGCGCCGGAGTCCGAGACGGCCTTTTTGGCCCTTTTTGGATGGCCGGAATCAACGACCTCAACGAACAAATGCTCCGCCGTTGGCTTATTTGGCTGGCCGGAATCAGGGAACACGCGCTTCGTGGTTGGCTTACGTTGTGCTGTTCGTTTCATTTAAAGGATGACCTATTATATCCAAACCCGACTAGCGAAGTGGAGTATGTTTTGATGCCTGTTATTCGTACTTCAACGTCTGCACCGGATCGAGTTTGGCGGCACGGCTGGCAGGATACAAGCCCGCGAGCAGGCTCACCACAATCGAGAACGCGATGGCCGCGCCGATCAGCCACGGCGGCAGAATCCACACCGCCTCCGCTGGCAGTTGATGCCGGTGCAGGTAGATTCCCGTTCCCACGTTGATGGCTTTGCCGATGGCAAATCCCAGTGCGATGCCTAGCAAACCGCCGAAGAAGCCCATCGCGCCGGCTTCAGCGAAGAACAGACGTTTCACGTCCCCATCGCTCGCTCCAATCGCCTTCATCACGCCAATTTCGCGACGACGTTCCAGCACCGCCATCACCAGCGTATTGATGATCGCCAGCGTTGCCACGGCCAGCGCCAGCGAGCCAAATATCCCGAGGAACAGATCGAGCACGGTGAAGAAGCGGCGCAAGCTCTTGGTAGCATCCAGCACCGAGAACGTTCGGAAGCCCATCTTGTTAATGGCGTCCTGCACCTGCGCAACCTTGGCAGGATCTTTCACGCGCACCGTCAGCGTCATGTAGGTCTTGCCGCCACCACCGCGCAACGAGCTGCGCATGTCGGTGAACTGCGCCATGTTGAGCTTTTCGGTCAGATCGACCGGCAGAAAAATACGGCCGCGGGAAACCGTCCTCATGCCGCCATATGGCTCTTCTTCGATGATGCCTACCACTTTCAGCTTCTGGGTCTTGCGCACCACGGAGAAGCCGAAGTCATCGCCTGAGGTTGGATTGCTTCCGCCAACCGCCCCGCCGGAAAGCTGCGGACGGCCGGCCGACTCTGAATCCGGCGCAAGCGCCTGGCGTTCTCCATAGCGCAGGGTTACTTCCTGCCCGATTAGCCCCTTGGGGTCCTTTGGATCAATCTCCTTCGCAAAATCGTTTAGCAGGATGACTTCCTCTGCCGATGGACCAGAGAAGAACTTGCCCTGCAGATTGTCGAACGCCTCGTTCTCACGCGCCGACATGGGCAGTCCCGTCACGAACCCGAAGTGCGTCTGCCCACCCGAGACAACCTCACCCATCACCCGAATCTCGGGTTCGACTTCGGTGACGTACTGCAAATGCGTCATTGCGCCGCGCGCCGGTTCGTCCAGCACGGGCGCGTTTTCCGGATGCTCGGTCTTTTGGTCGTCTTCCCGATCAAAGCCGCGGAAGTCCTGCTTGGAAGTCACGAACACGGTGTCGAACATTCCTGAGCCAGCCAGACGCCGGGTCGCCAGTTGCTGCAAGCCCACTCCCAGCGACAGCATGGCCACCAGCGATGCCACTCCGACGGAGATTCCGACGGTGGTTAACCCGTTGCGCAATTTGGATTGCCGCAGGTTGCGCACGGCGAGTTCGAACAGGTCGTAGCCCTTCACGCCACAGCCTCCTGCGACAGCAGCTTGCCGTCAGCGAGAAAGACCAGCCGCTGCGCAAAGCGCTCGGCCAGTGCGCGTTCGTGCGTAACCATGACCACCGTCATTCCCAGCGAAAGGCTTAAGTCGCGAATCAGGTTCAGGATGTCTTCCCCAGTGCGGCTGTCGAGATTTCCGGTTGGTTCATCGGCCAGCAGAAGCGACGGACGATTCGCCAGCGCCCGCGCCAGCGAAACCCGCTGCTGCTCGCCGCCCGATAGCTCCGAAGGCCGGTGCTCCAAGCGTTTGCCTAACCCGACCTGCTCCAGCGATTCGCGCACGCGCTCCCCCCTCTCAGCGCGGTCCACTTCAGCAAAACGCATGGGCAGCTCAACGTTTTCGGTAATGGTCATGGACGGAATCAGGTGAAACGCCTGGAAGACCATGCCCACATCATTGCGGCGATACGCCGCCAGTTCTTCCGACGACATCTTTGCCAAGTCACGGCCTTGCACCATCACCGAGCCGGAACTGGGGCGGTCAAGTCCCGCCAGCAAGTTCAGCAGAGTGGACTTCCCTGAGCCCGACTGCCCAAGCAACGCCACAAACTCGCCGCGTTCGATGGTGAGGGAAATACCGTCCACCGCACGAATGATGCCGCCGCCCATCGGGTAATAACGACAGACATCTGACGTTCTCACCGCGGGCGCAGGCTTGGAACTGGGAAGGGAATTCATGTGCACTCGATTCGATGCTACTACCGCACGCCCCGGCGCAAAGCACGCGCACGTTCGCACTCACTCACTTACTGATACGAAAAAGGGGAGCGCATGGGCTCGCTGGTTTTGGTAACGTTTTGTAACGGCGGAGCGGCTATCGTTCCAGAGCCAGCCCCACCGAATTGCCGCCGCCCTGCCCGATTGCGGCGGTGGATGTCGTGCCGCTCTCGGCTCCGTCTTCGAATGTGTCGCGCGGCCATGAAGGCATCTTCGCATCCCGCTGGTCGAAAATTATCAATTATTCTTTGGGCTCCTGGCGTGGTGGCGAAAACGCCTTTGTCCGGGAATGATGGCGCACGCCCGGCCCGGCGCGTTCAGTGCTGTTATCTTACGGACGCTGAAATAACCAGTATTTATGCGCCTTCCACGCGCACACGACATTGGCGATGCGAACGCAAGGGAGTCAGTGTGAGAGTCGCTGGGGGAAGCGGAGCCGGTGAGCGTCTTCCCGCGGAGCCGAGTTCTGCACATTGCTACGCGTTTTTTGCTTGACTATTTTTTTCATTAACTCTATACAACTAACAAATTGCGATGAAAGTTTGAATCGCAATGTTCCATGACAAATGGAAGGGAGAATAGAAAACCATGGCAACAAAAAAGGCTGCAAAGAAGAAGGCCGCAAAGAAGAAGAAGCACTAACTCTTCTTGGACCTTAACCGGGGGACGCGCAAGCGTCCCCTTCGTTTTTGCGCTGCGCCGCCGGCCCGCCTGTCGTTTCCACATCCTGCTACAGACGGAGAATTGCTGATCCCGGTCCAGCCGGCACACCCACATCCCTTACGCCTGCCGAGACGGCTTACTCAACCGCGACCTTCGTACCCTTCTGGCCCTGGCTCGACAAGCGCTCAATACGCTCGTTGAGGACTTCCCGAATCGCCTTGAGGAACTCGACGCGCGAGTTTGCCAAGTGCTGCCGGACGGCGGGCGAAACCCCCAGGAATTCCCGTACGGTGTCCACGATTTCGCGGCACGGGCAGTTCTCGTAAACGGCTTGTTCACTCGTCGGTGACGGGTTCTTCGGTGGCTGTTTCATGGTATCTCCTTCATCTCGACCGTGAGGACTTTGCTTTCCAGCTTTGCCCGGGATGGCAACAGGGCTGCCATCGATCGCGGCAGCCCGATATGACGGCGGAACGTGCCGATCTGCACGACGAGTTCGTCGCCTTTTTTGAACAGCTCGACTTCGCCCTTGGTGGCGAAAGGCAGAAGAATACGAATCTCATAAACGCCGTTCTGTTTCCCGAAGGTGTAGGGTTTCTCCGTCCGGGTCACGGCCGATGGATCTTCGCCCTCAGCATACAGCACGCGCGCGAGATCCTCCAGGTGCCGTTTGCCCAGGACCTCATGCGCGAACAGCGGCACTTTCTTTACCGGCACGGGCGCAAAGTACTCCTCGATTTCGTGCACCATCGTGTTCTGGGAGGTGTGCCACTCCTTGAACCAGGCATCCATAACTTCCGGTGGAAGCACACGATTCACAATGACTGCGTCCACGGTGAGCCCATGCAGGGAGAAGTACACGAATGCCCGTTGCGTTTCCCGCAGCACCATCTTCTCCGGATTGGTAATCAGCCGCACGCTGGTGATCTGCGGGTCCTCCATGATTGCGTCCACACCCTCCAGCTTGCCGAATAGGTCCCGGATGTTGCCAAAATAGGCGTCGGGCGGCAGCTCGAACGGCGCCACCCGGTTGGCGATGGGCCGCACCGCCTTGAGGAGATTTCGCTGGAAGGGGAAGATGTGCTTCATGTACCAGTCGAGCGTTGTCGGCATGCTGATGAAGCGCATGGATTCTGCGGTGGGCGCGGCGTCGAGCACGATGACGTCGTAACGCTTCTCGCGCCGGTACTGATTGATGTACATCATCGCGCTCAGCTCTTCCATGCCGGGCAGAATCGCCAGTTCTTCCGCCTCTACACCGCTGATGCCCGTGGTGCGCAGCACGGAGCTTACATAGGAGGAGATTTCCTGCCAATGGCGCTTGATCTCCCGCTGGATATTCAGCTCCTGGATCGAAAGCAGATCATTGATCGGCATAGGGTCCGAGGTTTGAACATGGAAGAGGTCGGTGTCGAGATCGAAAGCATCTGCCAGGCTGTGCGCCGGATCGATACTCATCACCAGCGTGCGGTACTTCAGTTGTGCCAGTTTTAGGCCCGTGGCGGCAGCCAGGCTGGTCTTCCCCACGCCGCCCTTGCCGCTGAACAGCAAAATCCTCATGTCTGCATTCTAGAACCTTGGCAGCGCTAAAGCGGCGGTCCACCCGCTCATTCATAGACCTGCAGCTCTTTCCCTCTGGTCTCAGGCAGCAGGAGTACGGCCAGGATCATGACCAGGTAGGCGGTCACGGCAAATGCAGAGATGGCGTGTCCCAGGCTAATGCGCGCGCTGAGGTAGCCAACCGATGTCGGAAACAGTGCGCCGATGGCGCGTCCATAATTGTAGGAAAATCCCTGGCCAGAGCCGCGCAACCGGCTGGGAAACAGTTCGGTAAAGAATGCGCCCATCGGACTGAACGATCCGGACGCGAAGAAGCCGAGTGGGAATCCCAGCACCAGCATCAGCGAGTTACTGATGGGCAGAAAAGTGTACGCCGTCACCGTCACGAACGAGCAGACGGCAAACAGTATCAGGGTCCGCTTGCGGCCAACGTGATCAGCCAGCCAGGCGCTGATTATGTAGCCGACGAACGAGCCCACGATCACCACGAACAGATAACCGCCGGTGTTGAGCACCGACAGGCCGCGGCTGGTCTTCAGAAACGTGGGCAACCAGGTGGTGATGGCGTAATACCCACCCTGTGCGCCAGTCGCCAGCATCGCGGTGAGGAAGGTGGTTTTCAGCAGCGCGGGGCTGAAGATTTCCAGGAAATGGCTGCCTTCGCCGACGCGCTCCCGGGTCTGGCTGAAGACTTCCGGCTACTGAGTCAACGCCAGGTGCAACGGCTGGAGCGGCGCTACCGCCCCGACTCCCCAGCCTGGGTACAGCACGGCAATCGCGGACGCTG
>PLBW01000107.1 GCA_003135475.1 Acidobacteriaceae bacterium | reverse complement strand
ACGGATCGTGGGAGGTTAGCCTTATTCAGCAGAGTGACAGGAATTTCCAGGGAGATGTGGGTACCGGGCTCAAGGTAACGCCGGGCTGCCAGTAGCAGGCCGCCCGCAGACAGGTTCAGGGCTGTAGCGAACTCCAAGAATTCTTCGCCGTCGGCGTTGCTTCCGCGAACAAAGAATGGAATTGAGATAGGCAGCCGGTCCCAGTCGCGGCGCTCGGCGACGGATGCGGTTCGACGCACTTCTATCTCCTGTTATCTAGAATAGTACGCACCTGAACGGCCAAACTTCGCACCCACGAAATAAGGCTGCAATCCTTTCGTTTTCTTTGACATATCGAAAAATTGACAGGCCGCCGAGCAGGTCGTGATTGCAATCTATTGCGGTTCGAGAGAAGAAGAATGCCTCCTTTGAACTGCAAATCGTTTCCCAAAAAGGTAACTATTTTGCGCTCTTGCGCAAATTCATGGGAAATTTTATTGACAACTCGGCCAATTGCGGTAAGATCAGGTCTCCCCCTTGTAGAGTGCTTCTACTCTCTCCCCCGAGGACTGGAAAACGCTAAACTCTGTGGCCATTTTTGTCGAGAATACGTTATGGAACTGACTTCGGGGGATCTGACAGAGGAAATGGGGAAACCATTGTCGCTGCCTAGGGAAGCGAAGGATGCCGTTCCTATGCCATCGGCGAAGATGTCGCCGTTAAGGCACAGGGTCGAGCTGTTCGGCGACGAACATGATGCGCTGGCTTCCGCCGCTCACGAGCTGAAAACGCCGCTCGCCATCATGGGGGGCTACCTGCAGTTGCTGCTGGCGCAGAAGCTTGGACCGTTGAATCCACGGCAAGTTGAAGTACTCACCGAGATGCAGGCCAATGGCGTGCGTCTTTCCAATTTCATCCAGAACTTGCTCGCCTACACTTCCCTTAAAGTCGACCGCTTCGAGATGCAGTACGAGGTGGGGGACATCAACGCCTGTGTGCGCGAGATCGCTGAGGTTTGGGCCCAGCGCTTCCAGGACAAAGCGATCGCGTTCTATTTCTTGCCTGACGACCGGCTGCGCTCCTTCCCCTTCGACTACTACAAAGTGCAGCACGTGGTTTCGAACCTACTGGACAACGCTCTGAAGTACACGCCTTCGTCGGGGACTGTGTGGTTGCACCTGGAACCCTACTTCTGGGAGCGGCGGACGATTGAGCACCAGCCTGAGGTAGAGCGGCGCCAGCACACCATCCATGAGCCCAATTGCTGTCGCATTTCGGTGTCCGACACCGGACCCGGCATCGCCCCGGAATTCCAGCAGGAAGTCTTCGATGAGTACTTCCGCCTGACGCGCAAGGGAGTGCGGACGGAAGGACATGGGCTGGGGTTGGCCATCGCGCGCCGTCTGGTGCAGGCGGCGGGCGGGAAGATATGGGTCGAGAGCGAGCCCGGTAATGGTAGCAAGTTTTCCTTTCTGCTTTTGCTGAATCCCTCACCTAAACGGGTTGCGGAGGATCGATGAGCGCAGGCCACATCCTAGTGGTGGACGACGAGCCGAGCATGCTGCGGTATCTGCAGACGGTACTGGAACTGGACTCCTATCGGGTCACGACGGCGTGCAACGGGACCGAAGCCGTCGAAAAGGTGCAACGGGCCAATCCCGACTTGGTGCTGCTCGATATGGTCATGCCCGGAGCCGATGGGTTGGAGACCTTGCAGCGCATCCGTGAGGTCCGTCCTGCCACCAAGGTAGTCATGCTGTCCTGCGTTCGCGATACCCGCAAGGTGGCGCAGGCCATGCGACTGGGCGCCCAGGATTACCTTTCCAAACCGGTGCAGAAGGAAGAAATGAGCGAGGTCCTGCGCTTTTGTCTGGAAAATATGGAACCGGGCGGCCCCGGCGCGGGCGAAGCCATTGAAGTGAGCGAAGGCGTCTTCTTTTTCTCCGCGACCCCGCAAATGCGCCAGCTTCGCGCCCAGGCCATGCAGGTGGCGCGCTTCGATTTCCCGGTGTTGCTGCTGGGCGAAAGCGGCACCGGCAAGGAAGTATTGGCCCACCTGATTCATAAGTATTCCGATCGTTCGCACCGCACTTTTTTGAAAGTGAACTGCGCCGCCATGCCCAGCGAACTGCTGGAGAGCGAATTATTCGGTTATGAGCCGGGGGCCTTTACCGGCGCCGTTAAGTCCAAGCCCGGTAAATTCGAGCTCTGCAACAAGGGCACCCTGCTGCTCGATGAAATCGGAGAGATGTCTTCGGCATTGCAGGCCAAGCTGCTTCAGGTTTTACAGGATGGCCAGTTTTCGCGATTGGGCGGGCGTAATACCGTGCAGGTGGATGTCCGCGTCCTGGCGGCCACGAATATCAACATGCCCCAGGCGATCGCGCAAAAAGCCTTCCGCGAAGATCTCTATTACCGCTTGAACAGCTTCGTGCTGCGCATGCCTTCGTTGCGCGAGCGGCGCGAAGAAATCCCCATGATGCTGCGCCACTTCATGATCCACATCGCGGAGCGCTATGCCTGCGCACCCCCGAACGTCTCTCCGCAGCTGGTGGAGTCTTGCGAGAGCTATCCCTGGCCCGGCAACATCCGCGAGCTGGAAAATTTCGTCAAGCGCTACCTGGTGTTGGGAGATGAGTCGACTGCGATCGCCGAGTTGCAGCAGGGCACTTCGCGCGATCCGCAAACCGGAATCGTGGTGCGCATGGAAGAAAAGCAGCCGCAACCATCGCCCGACCTCAAAGAAATGGTCCGCAATCTGAAGAATGGCGCCGAGATGGAAGTCATCGCCCAAGTGCTGGAAGAAACCGCCTGGAACCGCAAACGGGCAGCCACCCAGTTAAACATCAGCTACAAGGCGCTGCTCTACAAGATTCGTCAATACGATATCCGTCCCCGGCAGGCTGGATAGGGGAATTTCCCTAAAGCCTTATCGGGCGCACGGCTCGTTTTGAACCGGAATTTCCATTAGAACCTAAGGGCCCACAATATACTGCTGGAGGATTCCAGCGCACTATTTCCCGTTGGCGGCGCCACCGCGAGTGAGGGAGTAATGGTTGTTGACTAACCATAGAAATTCACCAGCGGAACCGATTGCGTGTATGGTCGTGGGCGGCAGGATGTCAGAGATTAACCCTGCATAGTCTCCGCGAATCAAATGGAGGCACTGTGGCTTCCGTCGGCGTTAAAGCGCTAGCGGCAACTACTTCCCGGAGCGATTTTTGGTCTGGAGAGTCGCTTGTGCGCGCTGCTGCTCTTGGCCTTCTGCTGGCGATTGCGACTGTCACCGTTTATTCTCCTGTACACGATCACCCCTTCACGAACCTCGATGACCCTCAGTACGTCACCAACAATCCGTACATCCAGAACGGCCTGACTCCGAGCGCAGCCTTATGGGCGTTCACGCACCGCTACGCCCTCAACTGGCATCCGCTGACATGGATCTCGCACGCGCTAGACATCCAGTTGTTTGGCCTGGATCCCGCTGGCCCTCACGATGAGAACGTGCTGTTCCACGCGCTGGATGCGCTGCTGCTGTTCTGGGTGCTGAAGTGGGCGACGGGATACGCGGGGCGCAGAGATTGGACAGCCGGTTGACAGGCAGACCGTAATTGGCGGCAATGCCGTTAAGGCCGCCATCGGTCCCACAGCTCCCACCACAGCAGCTTCTCACACTCGGTCAGATAGGTTTTGGCCCATTCGCGATTCTTCCACCACGGCTGGCCAAATAGAAAGTCATTGCGAGCTGCCCCTGCCGTCCAGTGAATTTGCGGTAAACGTTGGCGGAAGATGGAGAGCGCACGCCTGGTATGGTAGTCGTCGGTCACTAACACGACCGAATGCGGCGGCGGCTGCAACTTCGCCAGGCATTCTCCTACTTGCAGGGCCTCCTCCTTGGTCGAGTCACCTTTGACAATGCAAATGCTGACTTGGGAGGCGTTTTCTCCCGCCGTCCGGGCTATGAAATTTGCTGCCAGGTCCAGATAGGACTGGCCGTAGACCTGACCTGCGCCCGCATCCACCAGAAGATGATGCCCGTAGCCTCCACGAAGCAGGTCCAGAGCGCGCCAGTAGCGCTGGTCAACCTGGTCCCCCGCAAGCATTACGATCGCGTCGGACTTTTCTGGGTCATTTACAATCAAGTAGCCGCCAGGCTGAAAAAACAGCAGCACACAGATGAGAATGAGGACCGCGGCGACGATCAGAGATTTCATGGTGAATCTTGGTCTGCGAGGGCATCATAAACTTAGTCTGGGCATTCGCGCCATCCTACGGCAATGTACCGCGACTTGCGAAAAAGTCCAGTACACCTCAAGCCATTGTTTCGCATCTATGCTCGGCGAAAGGAGAAGCTGACTATGACACGCTTTCCAAAATCCTTTTCCGGTTTGGCTGCAACTGCGTTTCTCTGCCTTTGGCCGTTCCTGCTGTACGGGCAAGACACCATGCAGAACAACCAGTCCGGAATGGGCCAAAACAAAGCCAGCACTCACCACATGATTAATGTCACCGGTTGCCTGAAAAAGGGCATCGAGGGAGGTGGGTACTACATTACCGACAAAGACGGCACCGTGTGGGAACTGAGCAGCAAGACTTTCAACCTCTCGGAGCATGTGAACCACACCGTCAGCGTTGCGGGACACGAAATGCCGCGGTCGAAAGCGGATGAAGCGAAGATTGAGCCGAGCGAGAAGTCGGAATCTGGCGGAAGCAAGTACTTCGATCTAAAAGTGGCGCAGTTGAAGATGGTCAGTCCAAATTGCACCCAGTAACCGCGCCGCGGGCGGGAAATCATCTACTAAGCGTGGGGCAGAAGCGATGCCTCCACGCTTTTCTTGTGCCCGCACAAGGAGCGCTGTGCCAGTCTCCGGGCACGCCGGCGCAAGCCACTGGCGACACGCCGCTGATCCTGACAGAGGCCACCCGCTGAGGTGCCGGATGGGACGTTCTTATGGCACAATGCCGCCTTCGATGGAGGCACAATAATGGAACGGCAGAATATCTCCGGCAACTCTTCTTACGAGCCGATTGTCGGTTTCTCGCGCGCGGTAAAAGTGGGAGCCTTCGTCTCGGTCGCCGGCACTGTCGCAACCGGTCCGGACGGCAAGATCGTCGGGGCGGGCGACGTGTACGCGCAAGCGGTGCAGACGCTGAAGAACATCGGCCGCGCGCTGGAGCAGGCCGGCGCCAGCTTTCGCGACGTGGTACGCACGCGAATGTTTGTGACCGACATCAGCCAGTGGGAGCAGGCCGCCAAGGCGCATGGTGAGATTTTTCGTGACATCCGCCCGGCGGCTACCATGGTTGAGGTATCGAAGCTGATCTCGCCGGAAATGATGGTCGAAATCGAAGTGGACGCAATCATCGCGTCGGAGATGAAATGAGCAATCAGCCCTTAGTAGAGGAGCACAATGAAGAAGTCCATCTGTAGCATCGTTGTCCTGCTGCTCTCGGTATCCGCAATCGGCCAATCGAATCCCGCTCAAATCCCTCAATCGCCGCAGGTCACGGTGATTCGCGCCGGAACGCTCATTGACCCGCGCACCGCCGAACCGAAGCACAATCAGGTGATTGTGATTCGCGGCGACAAGATTGAGAGCGTCGGCGACGCAGCTTCCACGCAAGTCCCTGCCGGCGCGAAGCTCATCGACTTGTCGAATGCCACGGTGCTGCCAGGCTTGATCGAGTCGCACACCCACATCTTTCTCCAGGGCGAAGACCCGGCCCTGGGCGGCTACGACATTCAGTTGCTGAAGTTCCCGCTCGCTTACCGTGCGGCACGCGCAACGGTTTCAGCGCGGCGCGCTCTTGAGCAGGGCTTCACCACCATCCGGGACATGGAAACCGAGGGCGCCGGTTACGGCGATGTCGGAATCAAGATGGCGGTCGAACAGGGTTACATCCCCGGACCGCGCATCTTTACCACCACGCGCGGCATTTCGACCACCGGCGGCTATCCCCTGGAAGGTTATGCGCCGGAGATCCAGGTGCCCAAGGGAGTTCAGATCATCGACGGGCCGGTGGAGGCGCGTAAGGCGGCGCGCGAACAACTGGACCACGGCGCGGA
>PLBW01000147.1 GCA_003135475.1 Acidobacteriaceae bacterium | reverse complement strand
TCATTGATATTGCGGGTGTACGATGTCTTGATGAACGACAAGCGGTCGTTTTTCCTGGACAATGGGAAGGCTTTGGGACAAAATGTCCGTTAAGATGCCCCGCGAGACATTGACGAACTTGCCCTCCCCGCTTGCACTTCTTTCGCAGGTCAGGCGAACCTTCACCCAGCGTGATCTGGCCGCGAGGCTCCAGGTCGACCCGAAAACAATCTCGCGGTGGGAAAGACGCGAAACGGAATGTCCGAGGTTTGTCGAGGCAGCTCTGCGGGATATTCTGCACTCGGGTTCGCCGCAGGCGAAGGGATCTTCGAAGTTCACATTTATTGATCTGTTCGCCGGGATCGGCGGTATGAGGAAGGGTTTTGAAAGGGCGGATGGGCGGTGCGTATTTACCAGCGAATGGAATCCCTGGGCTCAAAAAACTTATATAGAGAATTACGGTAATGGCGAGCCTTTGGTGGGCGATATCGTCCCGTATGAAGCGGAGGACATCCCTGATCATGATGTCTTACTGGCAGGGTTTCCGTGTCAGCCGTTTTCAATTGCCGGCGTGAGCAAGAAAAACGCTCTTGGAAGGCCGCATGGGTTCGAATGTACGACGCAGGGAACATTGTTCTTCGACGTGGCACGGATCATTGCTGCGAAGCGACCAAAGGCGTTCCTGCTCGAAAACGTCAAGAATCTCTTAAGCCATGATGGCGGGAATACATTTCGCATCATTAAAGAGACGCTGGAAAAGGAATTGCGCTATCACGTTCAGGCAAAGGTGATTGACGGCCAGAGTTTCGTCCCGCAGCATCGGGAACGCATCCTGATCGTCGGATTCCGTGAGCCAACCGGCTTTTCATTTAATGATTTTCGGAAGCCGGAAACTGGTCCCAGGCTGAGATCGATTTTGCACCCGGAGGATGGTTCGGAGGAGGCGGAGGTTCCCTATACGATCGGTGAAAAGGCAAAGGTCCACTCCAAGTACGGTCTGACGGACAAGCTGTGGGGGTATCTGCAGGGTTATGCAGAGAAGCACCGAAAGGCAGGAAACGGCTTCGGATTTGGTCTTGTAACCCCGGAGTCGGTAAGTCGAACGCTGTCGGCGCGGTACTACAAGGATGGCTCCGAGATCCTTGTCAGCAGAGGCCGAAAGAAGACACCGAGGCGACTGACGCCGAGAGAATGCGCACGTCTCATGGGGTACCCGGACACATTCAGGATTCCGGTATCCGATACTCAGGCCTACAGGCAGTTTGGGAACAGCGTGGTCGTGCCGGTCATTGCAGAAATGGCGCGTATTATGGAACCGCATATTGAGGCGATCCACGTTTACGAGGAAACGGGCGCCTTGGCGATGCCGCTGTTCGCCTGAACGGGAGCTTATGAAGGCTGGCTATCTGTCAGAGTTCTTCACGGGCGTTGCAATGAAAACGCTCAGCGCGGTAGAGGCCGATGTCGCCCGGAGTAATCAGCATGAGTACAACGGCGACAAGGGCCTGATGAAGGTTTTCGGTACCGCGACCGGAAAACACGTATACAACGCGCTCTATGTCTATCTCAGCGACGGCGATGCGGAACCTGTCGTTGCCAATGGTACGGTGACCTGGTACGACGCAAGGCAGAACCATCCCACCCGGACGGAACACAGGCTTTATTTTCCGACCACTCCGGTTTCAATCTGCGCCGCCGAGGGCGATCTTTTGGTTGTCGGTCGAAGGCCGGACGACTCGGTTCTGGTGATCATTGCCCAGGGCGGCTCGACGATTGCAAATCAGATTCGGTGGCTTTTCAGTGTTGAGCTTGGCCACAAGGGTTTTTCAGTACGCGAGGAGATGGAAACCGAGCAGGACCGAATTCAGTTCGCATCGAGCTTCGTCCTTGAACAATTAGGTGTGGAAGCGGAAGGGCCGCCGGCGGCCGCCACGTATCTCGAAACAATGCTTAAGGAGTTCGGCGGAAAGTTCCCGACGACGGATGCTTTCTCTGCTTATGCAAGGTCGACTGTGCCCGAGCTGGATGCGCGGAAAGATCCTGATGCGGCACTTATGGGCTGGATGGAACGGGAGGAGATTCTGTTTCGGACGCTGGAGAAACATCTCCTCGGCGATCAGCTGCAGAAGGGATTCGTCGAAGATGTTGACGGGTTCATCAAGTTTTCGCTGTCAGTACAGAACCGTCGGAAGAGCCGTGTCGGCCGGGCTTTAGAAAACCACTTGGAAGTCATCTTCACGGAAAACAAAATCCGATACGAGCGGGGAGCAGTCATCGAAGGAAAGTCAAAGCCTGACTTTCTGTTCCCCGGCAGCAAGGAATATGGTGATGCGGCTTATGATGCCGAGCTGTTGACGATGCTTGGCGTCAAGACAACATGTAAAGACAGGTGGCGGCAGGTCTTGGCGGAAGCCAGCCGAATCGAGAGAAAACACCTGCTGACACTCGAAACCGCAATCAGCGGAAACCAGACAGACCAGATGCAGGAACATCACCTGCAGCTTGTGGTTCCGCGGGAACTGCATTCGACGTACACTGCCGCGCAGCAGAAATACCTTCTTGATGTTGCAGGATTTACTGAAATAGTCCGGACACGTGAAAATCCGCCGGCGCCCGTAAGAAACTAATGGATGTTCACACCTCGGAACAGCGCAGCCGGAACATGGCCGCGATTAAGGCCGGGAATACTGGGCCTGAAATGCGCGTCCGGTCGCTGCTGCACTCCCTCGGTTACAGATACCGACTGCATCGAAAAGAGCTGCCTGGGAAGCCGGACGTCGTGCTCGTAAAGCATCGGACGGTGATCTTCGTGCATGGCTGCTTCTGGCACTGTCATGAGTGTCGCTGGGGTCGCGTTATTCCGAAAACACGGCCCGAGTTCTGGAGTAAAAAGCGGGCCGGCAATGTCGGCCGTGATGTGAGGCACAAGGCTGCTCTTGAGCAGGCTGGCTGGAAGGTTATTACGATTTGGGAATGCGAGACCCGATCGCAGGATGAGATCAGGCGTGTACTTAACCAGGCAGGTCTCAGGATGGCGAAATAACCGTTGTGGGTCATCAAAACTGCCGTTGAATGGCCAGGCGGGCGGGACTTCTTCGTGAAACCACCTGGGGGAGATCGTCGCGATTGACTTCTTCACCGTAGCGCCGGAACTCCAGTTCTCGCTTCTGCGCAGCTAGGGCGCCTCTTCGAGTAACTCGTTCGTCGGACTCCAGACCCGGCCATTGTAGGAAACGCACGCCATCAGCGTTCCATCGGGAGCGTAAACACTCCCACAACTCCGCTTCATGGCGGAAGCCCCGAACCCATACCTGTCGCGGTAATGCTGCCAAGCAGCAGACGCCATACTGAGAGAATCGACGGGAACATTCAGCGTCGGTCCGCCGTCTGCCGCCAAGTAAAGATGGCATTGAGAAGCCTTCGTTGACACCAATTGACGCTGCTCGTTTACGAATTCGAGTTTAAAGTGGTCGCCCATGCTATATTCCAATGGTTCGCCGCGTTACGTAGAGGCCCTACCTACCAAGGTAGACGCTTGAAACGCACAGCGGACGTTCAGTTTACGCGAAGATTCCTTTTGACGACAGAGGCGAGTTTGGTGAGACTTCTGGTTTCGCCGAGCATAACTAGTTCGTCGTTCTCGAAACTGTTGACGTAATACCAGAGTTCTCCCGTCTCTTCGTCCTCTCCAACTTGGACATGAAGGTTCGGCGCGATGCGAACGACGATTTCGCCATCCTCCGATGGTGTTGGTTCAGTCACTTTGATGACCGGGATCCCGGCAGCCTTGAGGTATTCAGAAGCCTTTTGCGTGGGGGTCATTCAGAGTCCCCTAGCCGTTGGTAGCGGCTTAATCGAGTGTAAATCGTCCTTGCGGAGGTCATATTGTCTCAACTAATAACCCCAACTTCTTGCCCTGCGCCTTGACGTGAGCCAGCGGGAACCAAGGCTGTGGGGCACCTTCCTTGTGATTGGGTGGCTGGATGGGGCGCGTCTCGCCGGAAGCGCTTACCCACCAGCAAGGCCCGCTATCGCCTTCGTCTTTCCATGTGGTCTTGACTGGTACGAATTGTTCGGTTTTCTTAAAACTAAGTAGGCGCGCGGATTTCTTGGTTGGCATCTTCTGTTCTCCTGCGACTTGGTTGACGCTAACGAGTTTGCCGCCCATGATCTTGTGGAACCTCAAGGAGAACCCACCCTTGGTCGTGGTCATTTCGGCGGTCTGCCAAGAGGGTTTACAGGTCTCATTGAACTGACGAATGACCTCGTATTCCGCATTAAATTCACCGACCTTAGTTACGACGCACTCGCTGTCAAACTCATGGTAATGAACGCCGCTCTCGTCTCTGTATTTCATCTTGCTATGCATTTCAAACCTGTCGCCGACCTTCGTCATGCCATTTCTCCTGCGGCTGGTTACCGCTTAACTGTATCAATCCCCAAATAATCGGGCGCAATGCTGGCATTCGCCCTGCAGCCAGCAGTTCGGGGTCTTCCGGCAATCCTGATTGATGGCCTTGTTCTGTTGATACCACCAGAACCTGTTGGCTTTCTCAGCGGCATCGTTTGGGCTTGTTCCTGCGCTGAACTCCCGGCTGAAATCGAATGTCCAACGACTCTGCCAGTCGGCTAGGGCCATGTTGATAGACGCCAGTGCCTCGTTGACCTCGTTTAGCCAGTCTTCGTATTTGTCAGCAGTTCGCATCCGTTTCCCTCATTTCACACTTTCATCTTATTGAGATATTCGATCAGTGCCGTGTGCAGAATGTCTTGATTGCTGCGTCGGGTCTTCGCTCCAAAAACTTTGAGCCGCACAAACAGGGCCTGATCCAGTTTCACGGTCTGCACAATGGGTCTTTCTTTTGCCGCCGTGGCTTTGGCTTTCATGCGGCCACCATTCGGGCAACTGTCGTTTTAGAAAGCCCCATCTGAGCCGCGATCTGTCCCAAGCTCAGCCCCGAACGGCGCAATTCCGCAAGCCTGTCACGGTCGCATTCTTTCCGGGGTCTGCCCCCTATGCGTCCTTGTTGTCTTGCCCTTTGGAGTCCGGCAATAGTCCGCTCACTCAGGCGCACACGCTCTTGCTTTACAATCGTGGCGAGAATGCTGATTACCGCGTCCTTAAACAGGCCGCAGGAGTCCAGATACTGCTCGGTGAAGCTGCGATAACCGACGCCATACGACGTGAGCCGTTGCAGGTATTGCAATGTCTCATAGACTCCTTCACGGCTGAACCTGTCCAGTGACCAAAAGAGAATCGAGTCGAAGTCACGGCGAGACGCGGCTGCAAACATGGCTTGAAACTGCTCACGGTCAGAACGCTTCCCGCTTGCATGATCTACGAACTCCCGCACAATCGGCCCTCCCTGTTTGGCGCAGAACTCTCTCAGTTGCGTAAGCTGGTTCTGAACATCCTGTCCTTTGTCTTTGGTGGATACTCGGCTGTAAAGTGCTACGTTCATGATCTCAGCATATGCTGAACTAAGTAACTCAGTCAAGCAAAATCGTACCGTAAAGGTCTGTGCCTCACCACAATCCAAAACGCACCAGGAGCAGTGCATACTCAAGAGTTCCCTGACAGCAGGATCTAACTTTTCTGTGGCGTTGAATGGCCAGACGCGCGGGATGTCTTCGGAGCCGGCGGAATGGGCGGACACTTCTGTCGTGGGCCC
>PLBW01000126.1 GCA_003135475.1 Acidobacteriaceae bacterium | reverse complement strand
TTATCGTAAATGACCCTGGGCGAGTCTACTCTCTGCTCGCCAAGACCCGCAGGAAGTCGTCCATGCCCATGTGGTATTTGAACGATTTGCGCCCGTCAATGAACACCACTGGAACTTCGTCGGTGTACTTCCGCCGTAACTCGGGGTCGGCATCGATGTCCGCCTCACGCCACTGGAAGCTGGCCGCGCTTTGAGCTTGGATGAGCGTTTCTTTGACGACCTCGCAGAGATGACAGCCCTTGCGCGAATACACCACGACATCGTGCATATTTCGACAGCCCAATTCTTGTTCCGAGTCTCTGCTGCTCGGCGAATGAACGGAGTCCATGATACGAAACAGGTTTACGTATGGACCCAGCTATCGTTGGCGTAAACAGGCCATAGCGTAAACAACGCCTCCGGCAGCGGTCAATGAGTGAAATGGCGATGTTACGACAGCTATCTCATCCGGCTCAGTCGGTTGACTTGCTGTAGCGACTATCTTTCAAACTAAAATCCACGCTCTTCGTCTCTCTTGGTGCGACTTTGACTTGTTTTGCTTGTGGTGCGCAGAAGCCACACGACACAAACACGTCGTATAGACCCGGTGCAACTGTGACGTTGTAACGTCCATCGGGATCTGGATGCAGAATGATCGGGGAATCCGCTTCGAAATGGCGAAGGGCGTTCGGAGTCCAGTGCTGTACGAGAATGATTGAGTCTTGCAGGGCTGCGCCGCTGCTATCCGTCACTTTGCCGCGCAGTGTTTCCGAGAACGCAGAAAGCGGTAAAACGATGAGCAGACCGAGCACAACGGCACGCGGTGTTTTTCTCATGCGTGGAGTCTATACCGGACGGGATGCCTTCTTTTAGAACATAACTGTTGCAAACAGGCGTTATCACTCATTGACCCCTGCCCTGCGTCGCACGACCCTCAATGAGTGTAATGGCGATTTATCAACAGCTTAATGAGCTTCTTGCTTGGCTGCGAACGCCCTAGTGCTGTGCTGCTACCCAGCATGACTTGGGGTTGTGAACGCAAGCATCATTTGCGTCCCGCAAATTCTCGCCGAGGTCATTCCCAAACAACTGCTTGGCCTCAAGCTGGCCGTATGTCTTCTTGATCGAGAGGCTGGGCAGAGACATCTCGCGCAGCTCAAACACTCCCATGCTGTCGCAGACGCTGACGTTCGGAACTTGCACAGCGGCCAGCAGGTGCGAGGAGTCGAGCCATTTGACTGCCGATGTTAATGCCCATTGTTGAGCGGACGTTCCTCCGTCGCAGCGAATAGCGCTGCCGAAGCCTTCTTTCAGTGCGCCTTCCACTTCCAGGTCTCGCACACCCGAGTCGGAGACTTCGTACAGATGCAGGTATGGCGAAAATCCAGAACAACAGTAGGTGTAGGTTACAGCGAGGTACCGCGAGTCCGGCGACCAAAGAATTTCCGCTCCTCGTCCTTTCGTGTCTAGCGTGAAGCTGTGCTCACCCACTGTAACTCTTATTCGTTGAATGTCACCCTCTTCAGGGTCGTCCAGCAACTCCGCACTTACGAACCGTACCCCATCCGGCGCAACGATTCTCGTCTTGCATCGTTCATGCTCGGGGATGATCACTGAATGAACAGAACTGTAGAGCGGGTCTTTTGCGGCTGGCGTCTTTTGTAGTTGTGCCGATGCCGCAATCAGCGGGAGCAGGAGCAATGCCGAGACTGTGTATCTCCCTTTCATATCGCCACTTTGTGCGGAACTCCAACCTAGCTTTCAGGATTGTTGTTGTAAACAGGCGTTCTCGTAAGTTTGCGCTTTTCGTTCGCCTCGGTGCAAATGAAGCTTGTGCAATGGGGATTTCACGCCAGCTATCTCAAAAACACCACGAACTTGCCTCACCTTTGTCCGCAGTCGAAACGTCTAATCTGCCGACAGCGCCCTTTGGCGGTTGATTCGAGTCCGGGGAGCATCCCAACGCTTCGACAACGAATTTGGTCGTGCCACTGGTAAATGTCCACATAGGATGGACACAGGGACCGAAACCCTCGGCCTCTCTCTTCCCATTCGTGATCTCCGTGTCGGGCACTTCCGTGTGAAGGTGTGGCTTATCCCATGCTCGATACCGTGGTGCCCCACCGCTCCCGACATCAACAATGATCCGATGCTTGTCAGTCTGACACGCAAAATCCACCCTGCCAGTTGTGGGAGCCTTCAACAACCCCCGGAATTCTGGAAGGTTGATAGCTTCGATTGCATAACGCTGGTCCATCCAGTTAACCCAGACATCACCGTTGCCGTACATGATCCCGCGGTAATTGCAATTAATAGTCTCGCGGCGCTGGTCGAGCACGGCCTGTCGTATCGCGAGAGGGAAAACCTCTTCGAAACGAGACTGCAGCGAGGCCGCATCCTCCAGATGGTAGCTGCCGCGATAAGTGTTGATGCGAAGGGGGTATCTAACCAACTGCGCCATGACTGCAGTATCGTGTCTGGAAAGTGCGCTACGCAACTCTCGGTCAAATGCGACAAAACCCTTCGTTTCGGTAACACCCAGCACGGCAAGGTCGCAGTTTTCTCCGATTCTTGGACCCTGCGGAGAAGCCGCAACGGTAAGCATCATCAGAAGCCCTGCAAGGTATAGTGTTGGTGCTATCAACAGCCTCCGGATTTTCATTGACCTGCGACTCCTAGAATTTCGCTACACAGAAGTCTACCGCCAACCCAGAGCAAATTCGAAGATAACTGTTGTGAACAGGCGTTAGCATAAGCTTGCGCCGTCTGTTCGCCCCTGGCGAGGGCAATGAGTGGGCGAGCCGGCGGCTGTTCTGGGTGATACGGGAGTTGCAAGCTGTCGCCAGCGGAGAATCAATCCAGGCTCGTCAACAACAGTAAGGACATCGTGATCGGGCCAGGTGGAGTATCAGTCACCAGTCGCCGTGGGCACCTCCATCAAATCGCCAGAAATACCCTCGACCAAGGTGGAGGCTTCCTGATATTGTGCACCTGCACTCATCACATTACGTCGATGGGCAAGCATTTTCTTGAGGTTTGTCTCCGGAGGAAAATATCTTGCGAGCGACTGAAGTCGTCTTTCTTCTTATATGTTTTGTTACGCCACTGGTGGCGCAGAAATCCGATCTAAAACAAAGCACCGAGGCCAAGCAGGGGCAGCAAACGCAATCGCAGAACTCAATGCAGACCTCCGGGTCGCACCCTGCTGACGCTCAACCGGAGGAGGGTGAGTACAAGGGGCCATGGAAGGGCCTGCAATACCGGCTGGTTGGCCCATTTCGTGGCGGACGAGTAGTGGCCGCGGCGGGTGTTGTAGGTAGCCCTGACGTGTATTATTTCGGCGCCGTTGCAGGCGGCGTCTGGAAGACCACGGACGGTGGCCTTAACTGGAAACCGGTCTTTGACAAGACGGAAAACGCGTCGCCGTCGATTGGCGCACTTGCCGTTTCCCAATCGGACCCGAATGTCATCTATGTTGGGACCGGCGAAGCGTGTATCCGCGGCAACATTGTAGGCGGCAACGGTGTGTACAAGTCGATCGACGCCGGCGCCACCTGGAAATCCGTCGGGTTAACCGATACACACGCTATTGGTCGTTTGATCGTCAACCCAAAGAATCCTGACGTCGCCTTCGTCGCCGCCTTAGGTCACCCGTTTGCAGACAATGAAGAGCGAGGGATCTTTCGCACTCAGGACGGAGGCAAGACCTGGCAAAAAGTCCTGTACAAGGATGCTCAGACCGGAGGCATCGACGTGGTTTTCGATCCCAGCAATGCCAACATCTTGTACGCGGCGCTCTGGCAAGCAAGGCGCACGCCTTGGAGCCTGAAAAGCGGCGGCCCGGGCAGCGGGCTTTACCGCTCCAGCGATGGTGGCACTACCTGGAAGGAACTCAAAGGACACGGTCTACCAGAAGGCGTTCTGGGACGTATCGGCGTCACCGTCTCGGGTGCCAATCCCAACCGGGTGTGGGCGAGTGTTGAAGCCGAGAAGGGTGGAATTTATCGCTCCGACGATAGCGGCGAATCCTGGCACCTCATGACCGATGACCACCGTTTTCGCCAGCGGGCCTGGTACTATTCACACATTTTTGCTGATCCGAAATCGGCCGATACAGTGTACGTACTCAACACGGGTGTCTATAGGTCCAATGACGGCGGCAAGACATTCAACCGTCTGCGGGTACCCCACGGGGATAATCACGCCCTCTGGATCGACCCTGCGAATCCGAAGCGCATGATCAATGGCAACGACGGAGGCGCAACGATATCCACGAACGGCGGTGAAAGCTGGAGCAGCATTTACAACCAGCCCACGGCCCAGTTCTATCATGTCGCGAGTGACAATAGGTTTCCCTACTACATCTACGGCGCGCAGCAGGACAATTCAACGGTTGGAATCGCCAGCGCTGGACTCGATGGCTCCATTGACCGATCAGACTGGTATAGCGTGGGTGGCGGTGAGAGCGGTTTTGTCGCTCCCGACCCCAGCGATCCGCTGATCGTCTATGCGGGTTCTTACGGTGGCGAGATTACGCGTTACGATCACCGGACTCATCAGGAACAGGCGGTGAATCCCTGGCCAGTCAACCCGATCGGGTGGGCTGCGGCCGACGTCACACACCGATTCCAATGGACGGAGCCGATTGTCTTTTCGCCGCACGATCCCAAGACGCTGTACTTTGCCGGCGAAGTCTTGTTCAAGACGACCGACAGCGGAATGAACTGGACCATTATCAGCCCGGACCTTACGCGCAACGATAAGGCGAAGCAGGCGGCTTCGGGAGGGCCAATCACCAAAGACAACACCGGCGTCGAGGTCTACGACACGATTTTCTCGGTAGTGGAATCGCCGGTGCAAAAGGACTTGATATGGGCCGGCACCGATGATGGCCTGGTCCATCTGACGCGCGATGGTGGCCAGCACTGGGAAAATGTCACGCCCAGGGCCATGCCCGAATGGGGCACGGTGAGTATGATCGAGGCATCTCCTCGCGAAGCCGGCACTGCCTACATGGCGGTCGAACGTCACAAGATGGACGACTTCGCACCGTATGTATTCAAGACCACCGACTTCGGGAAGTCCTGGAAGAAGTTGGTCACAGGTCTTCCGCCGAACGATTACGTGCACGCGGTGCGAGTCGATCCCGGCCATGCGGGCTTGCTCTTCGCCGGGACAGAGCAAGGCGTCTATGTGTCCTTTGATGACGGCGGCCACTGGCAGCCGTTGCAGCTGAATCTGCCGGCCGTGCCGGTGAATGACCTGATCGTCAAGAACAACGACCTCGTGGTCGCAACCCACGGGCGTAGCTTCTGGATTCTGGATGACATCAGTCCGCTGAGGCAGTACAACGAATCTATTCCGCAGGAGGATGCTCACCTGTTCACTCCAGCAGCGACAAGCGAAACCGTGTTCCGGCCCTCGTTCTTTGCCGCCCAGAGCAACGTCGGGAAGAACCCGCCCGGTGGCGCCGTCGTTTACTACTGGTTGAAAACCTCGCTGAAGCCAGAGAAGAAGGAAGCTGCGGGTTCGAGTAGTGACGAATCGCAAACGAAGACGGAAGCTGATAAAAGTACCCAGGAACAAAATGAGACCCCAAAAATTACGTTGGAAGTTCTCGATTCCTCGGGGAAAACCGTCCGCAAGTTTCCCAAGAAAGAAGAGCCTGCGGACGACGAGGAGGACTTCTTTAACCGCGATCGCAGCAGCAGTGATCTCCCGGCGGATGCGGGCCTGAACCGATTCGTCTGGGATCTTCGTTATGAAGGAGCAACAAAGGTGCCGCATGCACCGCTTTGGGGCGGCAATACCAACGGTCCAGTCGCCCTGCCGGGGACATACCAGGTACGACTGAAGGTGCTCGGCAAGAGCTTCACGGCGCCATTGGAAATCACTGCGGATCCGCGGCTGGCAGTAAGCCCCGCCGACAAGGCCAAACGCTTCGACCTGCTGTTCAAGATCCGCGATGAGGTAACGGCGACGGACGACGCCATCATCCAGATTCGCGACCTTCGCGAACAGATCAATGCAATCAACAAGCGCCTCGGCAGCGATCCGAAGGAAAAGGCCATTGCCGATGCCGGCAAGGCGCTGAACAAGAAAATGGCGGAAGTGGAAGAGGTGCTCATTCAGACAAAGGCCAAGAGCGGTCAGGATGTGCTCAACTTCCCAGTTCGGTTGAACAATCATCTCGTGGCCCTGGGGGGTGTAGTAGGCAGTGCGGACAGCGCCCCGACGCAGCAGTCGTATGAGGTGTTCGACATGCTGAGCCAAGACCTCAATACACAGTTAGCCAAGTGGAAGGAGATCGTCTCGAGCGATGTTCCTGCCTATAACAATCTTGTAAAACAGGACGTTCCCGCGATCAGGGTCACGCAACCTGAAGCCGCGAAGTTTTGATGAACCACAGGTCAAATCACCCAGAAGTCGGTAAGCGCGGAACGAAAGGTGAATCACGCGGTTTATCAGGTTTGTGCCCACAGAGGGGCAATCGTTCGTCCTCCTTGGTGGAAGACGAGGACTCCTCCCCACACAATAACCAACTCCAGAAAGCAAATAGCCAGGGCTATATAGCCGCATCTTGCGTAACGAAATGCGAAATTGTAATCACTGCTCATAAATCACACCCCATTTCACAACCAATCGTGACGGCAGAAGGTTACTTGTGTAATGGCGATTTATCAACAGTGATGTTGGAGACCCGGGAGTTGGAGACCTCAGCTCATACCAAGATACGACTGTTCTGGAATTGCTCTAGCATGGGTAAAGGAAGGCATGGTCCCGTATGTTTACCTCGCAGCCGATTGGATTTGTGAGCAGTCCATACAAGAACGCCAACGAAATTCCCAAGGGTCTGGGCGCTAAACACGAGGCCGATGGTGTGCTCAAAATCCTGCCCGAGTTTGCGCCGGGGCTCACCGACATCGAGGGCTTCTCGCATCTCATCGTCCTCTGGGAGTTCGATCGCTCCCAGGGGTTCCAATTGCTGGGCACACCGCCCTCCGACAATCGGCCGCATGGTGTGTTTGCGACCCGATCGCCGCGACGTCCGAACCCGATTGGGCTGACCATCGTCGAGCTGCGCCGCCGCGAAGGTGGCGATCTGCATGTTCGGGGCGTCGATATGCTCGATGGGACGCCTCTTCTCGATATCAAACCCTACCTGTCGAGCGTCCCGCCCGAAGCGCTACGCCGCGGCTGGCTGGCCGAAGCTGAGGCACGACAGAAGTGATGCTGTTGGCAGGAGCTCGCTATGTGGAAAGCGGCCGAGGATATCCGCTCTAGTTCACCGGCCCCAGATACTGGTCCAGCCAGTCCAGGGTTTGCTTGATGAGTTCGTTGCGTGGGATGTTGTGACCGGTGTCGAAGAGGAGATGTTTCTTCTGGTCCTTCCGCGAGCCGAGTAACTTGTAGAACGGGTCCTGGGTCGATTCCACCGGAAAGAAGAAATCGTAGCGTCCATTCAGCATCAGGACCGGCTGCTTCACGCGGGAAACAAAGTTAATGGTATCGACTTCGGGAAGCGAGCGATGGAAGTCGAGTCCACCCAGCGCCAGGACACAAACCTTGATGCGCGGCTCCACCGCGGGCACGATGCCGCCCATTTCGGCGCCCCAGCTATAGCCGTAGTAGGCCAGCTTGTTGTGGTCCAGGTCAGGACGGGTCTCCGCGTAGTCGATGGCCCGCGAGGCATCCTTGGTCCACATGATGACGTGGTCGCGCCAGGCGCTGGTCGTGCTGGCCACATCTGTTTCAAAGCCGTCGCCTCGCTCATACGTGCCCTTATAGACGGGATACAGCACGGCGCGCCCGCTCTTGAGAACGGCGTCCAGGGCCGAGGTCGTGTAAATGGAGAAGGTGCGCAGCAAGAGCGCATTCGATCCCGGAAAGAAGAGCACGGTCTGGTAAGGCGGCTTGCCTTTCTTGGGGAGAAACAGGTAAGCGATGGCCCGTTCGTTGCCGTAAGCCGCCGTGTAGGTGATCTTCTGCGCGGTCCAATCCTCGTCGTCCTTGCCGTAAGGCTCTACCGAGGCATTCAGCGGTGTCTTGTCGTAGGAATACAAACTGCGATAGGCCTGAAACAATTCCGCGGAGGCGGGCTTCTCTTTGGTCAGATCGCGCCGGGGCGAAGGCATTGGGGCGGTGGCGACTTTGGAGATCGATTCCGGTTCAATGTACTTCACGCAACGGAAGCCGATATTCGCGGCGCGAAGAAACGGCGACTGCGCGTCGGGATCGACGAACATATAGGTGGGCTCGTCCCAAGCTCCACCCAGGACATAACGCTTGCCCCTCTCGGCTTCGGTCCAGATCCACTCTTTAACGTTGCCGGCCATGTCGTAGTTGCCCCACGGACTCATGTCCTGCTTGCTGCCCACGGGCAAAACCCCCGCGGCGCCGAAGTTGCTTGCGGGCACGATGAAAGCTGCGGAAAACGGCCCTGCGGCACGGTTCCAGTGATAGATGGTTGGCAAACTCTTGCCGGCAAACTCGGCATAGGCCGCCGCTTCGTACCAGCTTATGCCGGTGACCGGATAGTCATCCTGTCCTTTGGGATATTCCCCCTGTGACCAGTCCTTCGGCCCCGGCCGTCCTGTCCCATCACGGAATAGCGCCATCGCCTCGTCCCATGAGAGAGGCTTCCCCTCTCTCTGAAAATCGAACTTCCAGAACTCGCGTTTTTGATATCCGCCCTGATCGACAAAGACCTTGAACTGCCGGTTGGTCACCTCATACTGGTCGATCCAATAATCCTTCAGGTCCAACTCCGGCATTCCTTCATAACCGGGAATGAATAGCGTCTTGGAATATTTCGCGGGCGAGACGCGCACCATGCCAGGCGGAATTTTCCCGGCCTCGTCGAGAGTTACGGCCCCCGCTACGGGATGACCGGGAGGTGGCGGATACCAGCCGAACAAGGCGCTTGTCGTCCGCAAAACCGTCCCGAAGCCCGGCTTCTCGAACTTCCAGACAAACATCCCACGCGGCTGGCGGACATTCTCCAGCGGAGTAATCCCCACCAATTCCCACGGCGCGTTGGCGTCTGCGTAGTCGCGGCGGTAAACGGTCACGCCCGGCGGTGTCGTCTCCAGCGAAGCCTGGTAGGAAATCAGCGGCCATAGCTTGGCCAGCGCAGGATCGCCTGCGATCGATTTGTCGGCCTTGACGGCGAGCGTGTAGGCAGCGCCGAATTTTCCCTGATCGCCCAGTTGCGAGATCTCCGGCACAGCCACCTCACGCGCCCAGCGCGCGTCGCGAGAGCGCTTCACCAGCCACGCAGCCCCCAAGCCAAGCAGGATGACCAACAACAAGAGTGGAACCAGCACGCGGGGACGTTGCGCCTGGCGCGCAATGCGGGCGGGGCTCAGCCCCACGCCCGAATCAGGATATAGTAGGTCGCGACAGCTCTTGAGTTCGTGCGCCAGTTCTGCGCCCGAGGCGTAGCGCGCCGTCGGATCTTTTTTCAGGCAGCGGATGACGATCTTGCGCACTTCGAGAGGAACATCGCGCTTGAGTTCGTTGACCGGTTTCGGGTCATCGCGCATGACCGCCGCCAGCAGCGCAGCACTGGATTGGCCTTCGAAAGCCCGGCTGCCGGTCAGCATCTCGTACAGCACCGAACCGAAAGAGAAGACATCATTGCGGGCATCGATGACCTTGCCTTCAGCTTGCTCCGGCGACATATAGGCAAGAGTGCCAACGATCATGCCGGGCGTGGTCGAAGCTATCCTGGGCGTCGTCGATCCCGTCGCCATGGTCGCCGCGTCACTTATCGCGGAGGTTGGTGCGGCGAGTTTGGCCAGCCCAAAGTCGAGTACTTTGACCAGCCCGCCCTCGTCCACCATGACGTTCGCCGGTTTCAGGTCGCGGTGTACGATGCCGGCGGCATGCGCGCGCGCCAGGGCCTCGGCAATCTGTACCGCGTACTTGATGGCCAGGGCCGTTGGCAAACCGCCGCGAGGAATCAGTTTGTCCAAAGTTTTCCCGGCAACGTACTCCATGACCATGAAGTCAACGCCGCCCTGAGAACCAATGTCGTAAATTACGCAGATGTTGGGATGTTGCAGGGCGGAGATGGACTTGGCTTCCTGCTCGAAGCGCGTTTGCAGATTTGGGTCCGAAGACAGATGGGCCGGGAGGATCTTAATTGCGACCGTGCGCTGCAGCCGGGTGTCGCGGGCCAGATACACTTCGCCCATGCCGCCGGCGCCAAGCAGCGCTTGGATTTCGTATGGCCCCAGTTTCGTGCCCGAGGTCAATGACATGCGCGCATTATAGTCTGGACTGTTGAGATCACCCTGCAATTTCGCCCGGCCGCAGGGATGGGCGTATCACCGCACTCGATTCCGGCCGGATCACGGGCAAACAGGATTTGGGGCTTCCCACGAATAGATGTTGCAAACAGGCCATTACACAAGCAATCCCCAAACAGGCGTCCCTGCCGGATTACTTGCGAGATGGGGATTTCACGACAGTCACCCGCCGGAGGTAAACTCGAAGCTCACGCGCTGAAGGCTTTCTGCATTTTGAGGTTCAGATGAGGCGCTCTTGCTTAGCAGTTTTGCTTCTCCTGCCGCTTTTTACCATTGTGTTGTTGGCTCCCGCCCGCGGAGCAATAGCTCAAGCGACTTTGGAGGTCATATCGAGCGTTCCAGCTCCAATGGAAATGTTCGGGCGCTCCGGCTGGCAACCAAGCATGGTTGGTTGTGGGACCGACGAGACCATCACCACCTACCTGCAATTGCGTCATGAGATCGTGAACTTCGGCCTCAACGGAGCTGTTTCCGTCCGCATCGACACCGCGCACTTGCTCGGACCGGGAGAATCGTGGATAGAGTCCTTCGCTCCGGGCCCGAATGGCGAACTCTATGTTATGGCGGCCAAGGCGACGCGACTTAGACAAAGGGGAGGCACATACGTCTCCGGCTATCCGACGCTGTTCCGGTTCGACGCGAACGGTGGTCTTATCATCAGCCGCCGCATGTCCAGGTTCCTTGCGCCGCAGATTGCCGTTTTTGACTCGGGAGACTTTCTCCTCTTCGATGCTGGACCGCTCGACAAGGCTCCGGAGGCGATTATTTATTCTGCCGAGGGAGTGGAGATAAAGCGCATCGCCCTCTCAGGAACTGCTTTGGACAGGCGCAAGGACAAGAAGGCCAAGCAATCTCCCGATGAAACATTAGTTGCATCGGTGGCGATGAGTGGCAACAAGGTCTTTATTTCAACGGGCATTGCTGACAACGCTCCGACGGTAACAATCGTAGCCGACGACGGAAAAGTCATCGCCTCCTCCTCCCTCAAAGTCCCAACCGATTTCAGCCTGACTTGGACCCGAATGGAGGGGAAACGCCTCTTTGCAGAATTAGAGTGCAAGCCAAACGCCGTCTCATGTAGAGATGGGAGCTATTACGCGCAGTTTGACACCAACGGCGGCGATGTACTTGCAATCGAGCACGATCCCGGCGGAAGGATTCCCCTCTGCAACACATCGAGCGGCATGAGCTTCCTCAATGGTGCCGAGCAGACGTTGGAGGTAATCACCCCAACGGGGCCTAAGCAGCCAATTAAAGAGTAACTGTCGATAACAGGCCATAACACTCACAATCCCAAACCCGGAACGCCTGTCCCCGATTACTTGCGCTATGAGGATTTATCGCCAGCTATCGCGTGAAGCCCACATAAGCGATGTAGAAGAACAAGCTTGCCCCGGCGATGCCGACACCGCCGACGAGGTACCGTAATGCTGAGATTGGCAATTTGTAAGGATGCCAACTGCCTTCCTTCCACGCGTCGGCAAAGTTGTCCATCGCCGCCCTGAGCTTCTGGGGGCGCAGAAACGCGAACAGGCCGAAACCGAGGAAGAATAGTGCCATCAGCAGTGCTGCGGGAGCATCTGCACGTGTTGGAAGGTGGCCTTGCATCAGCCCCAAACTACGCTAGCCGAAACGGTTAATCAATCTCCGTCTGCATTGTTGACGTAATCAGGCGATATCGTAACCAATCCGAAGCGGGGGGCATCGGGCCGGATCACTTGTGAAATGGGGATATTTCAACAGTTACCGGGAACGTTGACCGTCAGAAGTTCGATTTCGAAGATCAGTACTGCGTTGGGTGGTATCGGAAGGCCGAAGATTCCATTGCCCGGAATGCTCTGATCACGATACCCCAAATGCGGACTGATCCGAACACGGCGCTTTCCGCCGACACGCATCCCGATCACTCCCTTCGCAAGACCCGCGATGACCTTGCGGCCTCCAGCGGTAAATCTCCAAGGCTCTCCTTGGGAGTGGGTGCTACACAAAACGTCGCCCTTGTTCAATCTGCCGACAACATGCACCGTCACGGTTTGCCCCTTCTTGGCTTCGTCGCCCGTGCCTACCGTTAGTTCGTCAATTTTCAAGCCGCTGATTGATCTTTTGCCCATGTCGGTGCTCTCGCATGCAACTTGATGCCAATGAGTGTAAAGGCGATTTATCGCCAGCTATGCACGGCTTGCGACTCTGCCGCGAATCCTGAAAACCATGAACACTACTCCAAACCAGATGACTGCATTGAGAAAGATTGCCACTGAGATGATTGCTGCATCTGTCGAGGGCAGTCGTAATGTATCCAAGAGCCAACTGGAAATGAGAATCCCGGGAAATAGACAGACCACTGTGACCGGGAACGCAAGGCCGACCAGAAGAATAGGAGAATGCATCGGACGTGCATTCGGAAGCACAAGACCAAGAGTCGCTCCGATGCTCTGCACCACTGCGAAAACGGTAGTGTTGCAAGTTT